>NZ_MSAJ01000008.1:0-133498 GCF_044510355.1 Pseudomonas sp. DD1
CCAGCCCGCAATCCACCTCCACGGCACTGGTGCGATACAGGCGCGTCCAGGCAAATGGCAGCACGCCATCCAGTTCGCCATCGGTCAGGGTCAGCAGCTCTTCGCCGGTGACCATGGACACCGGGCAGCCGTGGGTCGCGGTTTGATCAGCGCTGGCGGTTGCTTCACCGTTGGGGTTTTTCGCGGAGGAGGGCGCGTCGTCGACCGCCTCATGCTTGACCAAGGCCGTCTTGGGCGCGGATTTTTCCCGCACCAGGGGCACCGGATTGGTTACTTCCATTGCGCCGGCTTTCAGCGGCACGCTGGGCACCGTCTTGATCGGCGTTGCAGGGCTACCCAGCATTAACGGCCTGAGCGCCTCGGCATGGGGCTCCATGCCGGTCTTCGCAAATGGCCGGGCCATCTGCTCGAGCCATTGGCGGACCCGACCCGACTTGATCTTGCCCAGCACTTGCGCGCCCAGGCGCACCGTCACGCCCATGCCGGCGGTGACCCACACCAGCAACAGGTTGATCAGCACTTCGGCGGTGATTTGCCCCAGCAGTTCGTTCAAGTACGGCGGCGGCAGCATGCGCATCCAGCTGACCAGCGCCGACAGGTAGATAAACAACAGCGGCTCGTCGCTGAGCATCAGCAGGCCATTGGCGATGGCTTCCTGGCTCAACGCCAGTAGGGCATCAAGTTCGGCCTGGGAGAGGTAGTGCAGGAGTTTTTCGCTGTTGGGCTTGAGGTCCGCCAGCCATTGATACAGCTGTTGGATGTTGTCCCACAGCTCATGCAGTGCGTTGCCAAACCCCTGCGCATAGCCTTGGTCCAGCAGGCGGTAGCGCTGCACAAAATTGGCTTCGGAGTAGCCCTGCCACAAAGGTTCGAATGTACTGCTCCAGTCTTTGCGCAACTGGCTTTCCAGCGGCGCAATGATGGCCTGGTAAGACGCGTACAACGCCTGGACGTGGGCTTTGGAAACATTGGGGTAGAAGGTGATCCGATACGGCTGGTCGCGGGTGCAGTCGGTGACTTCGAGAATGCCGCTGGGGCCGATGGTTTTGTAAAGGGGGTCGCCCAGCGGGCCACCGTTCTTGGGGATGGCTTGCAGCATCACCGGGGTGTTGCCGATGGGCACAAAACGTGTGCTCTCGAACATATGCACCAGGGTCAACGAGCCACTGGCTTTGCACATCGCGACGGTGCTGCTGGGGGCTTTGGACGCAATGGGTGCCACCAGCGCCACCTCATCGCCCACCTTGAAGACCTGCTCGACCTCCAGCGCCGAAAAGCTCCAGAAACTCTCGGCCCAGGCGTCATAGGTGTTCAGGCATTGCCGGAAGTCGGCGAGAACCGCTTCGACGTCCCGCGTTTTGAAGTCCATGGCCGCCAGGACCATAAAACCAATGGCGGCATTCAAGAGGTTGCCCCCAGGACCGGGGCATCAATTGGAAAGTACATCGGCGGTCCCTTGCGCTGTGTGATCAGGCGAGGGACTTTGCAGCGGTTTTTAACGCTTGGAAGTAGAGATTATCCGGCAGTCGGGTGGGAAATTTCGGGGGTGCCTGACGAGCAGTCCCCTGTCGGTTTGCGGATGAACAATGTGGCCTTTGTCAGGTAGGGTGGCTCGGCGGCCGAGCGGCCGTTTCATATCAAGGACGGCCGTGCCTATGGCCCTGGGGTGATGGACGACAAGGGCGGGATCGTCGCCGGGATCTATGCCTTGAAAGTGCTGAAAAACCAGCACTTCACGGACTACGCGCAAATCACCTTTCTGCTCGATGCCAGCGAAGAAACCGGCTCCGAGGCCGTCTCCGAACTGATCCGCAAAACCGCCAAGGCCCACGATGTCACCTTGAACCTGGAGCCCGGTCGTCCGGCCGATGGCCTGGTGGTCTGGCGCAAGGGCAGTGCCACAGCGGTGGTTGAGGTCAAGGGCAAGGCCGCTCACGCCGGGGTTGCCCCGGAGCTGGGGCGTAACGCGGCGATGGAGGCGGCCCACCAGATCCTGCAACTGGGCAAGCTTGGGGATGACGAGAAAAAAACCACCATCAACTTCACCGTGCTCAAGGCTGGCGATCGCACCAACGTGATCCCCGACCAGGCCACGGCCAAGGCGGATGTGCGGGCGGCGCTGCCGGAAGAGTTTGATCGGATCGAGAAGGATCTGGCGCGGGTTTCCGCCAATAAGCTGATTCCTGAAACACAGGTCACCACCAGCCTGCAACGGGGTTTGCCGCCGATGCCGCAGACGCCTGAGTCTGACAAGTTGGTGGCTATCGCCCAAGGCATCTACGCCGAACTTGGGCGCAAGCTGACCATTGAAGGCAGTGGCGGGGCGGCGGATGCCAGCCTGTCGGCGGGCGTCGGCACCCCGACGCTGGACGGCTTCGGGATTGTCGGCGGCAATATCCATACAGCGCAGGAGTACGCCGAGGTGGAGAGTGTGGCGCCGCGGATTTATCTGTTGAGTCGGATGATTATGGAGCTGGCCAAGCGCTGATCTGAAAGCACCATCAATCGCTCGGTAGACACCGGGTTGATGTGGGAGCGGGCTTGCCCGCGATAGCGGTGTGTCAGGCGGCATCTTGGTTGACTGATTCGCCGCCATCGCGGGCAAGCCCGCTCCCACACAAACCGACACATTAGGAGATTGCCGCCCGCACCTTGTCCCGGCCCAGCACCAAACTGCACAACGCTGGCAAGAACAGCAGCGTCAACAATGTCCCCACCAACACCCCGCCGATCAGCACATACGCCAGGGACGACCAGAACACCGACAAGGTCAGCGGAATAAACGCCAACGCCGCCGCCAGCGCAGTCAGTATCACCGGCCGTGCGCGGCGTACGGTGGCTTCGACAATCGCCTCGGTGGTGGCCAGGCCCTGTTCCTGGTTCTGGCGGATCTGGTCGGTGAAGATCAGGGTGTTGCGCATCAGGATCCCGCCAATCCCGATCAACCCCAGGATCGCGTTGAAGCCAAACGGTTGGTTGAACAGCAGCAAGGTCGGCACTGCGCCGATCAAGCCCAGCGGGGCGGTGGCGAAGACCATGAACATCACGCCGAACGAGCGCACCTGGAACATGATCACCGTGAGGGTCAGCAGGATCATGATCGGGAACAGTGCCGCCAGGGCCACGTTGGCCTTGGCGCTTTCTTCCACCGGGCCGCCGATGTCCAGGCGGTAGCCGGCCGGCAATCGTGCAATCAGCGCTTGCAGGTCTTTGTAGACAGCCATCTCCACGTCGGGCGGTTGCACGCCGTCGATGATGTCGGCGCGCACTTCAACCGTGGTCGTACGGTCGCGGCGCTTGAGGATAGGTTCTTCCATCACGGCCTGGAAATGCCCGACCTGGGCCAGGGGCAGCGACACGCCGGCGCTGTTGGTCAGGGTCATATTGTCGAGGTTGCCGAGGTCTTCACGCTGGCTGCCCTGGGCACGGACCACCACCGACACCGTGCGGTTGCCTTCGCGTACTTCGGTGATCGGGTTCCCGCTGAGCAGGGCGTTGAGTTGGGATTTCACCTCGTCGGGGGTGAAGCCCAGCAGGCGCAGGCGATCCTGGTCCAGCACCAGGCGATAAGCGCTGGTGCGTTCGCCCCAATCGAGGAACGCGTCCTTGGTCAGAGGGTTGGCGGCAACCACCTGGCGCACCTCTTCGGACAGGCTGCGCAACAGGCTCAAGTCGGGGCCGGACACGCGAAACACCACGGGGAAGGGCACCGGCGGGCCGAACAGCAATTGCGTGACCCGTACCCGCGCGGCGGGGAATTCGCCGTCGGCGATGCGCTCGCGCATGCGCCGTTTCAAGGCATCGCGGGCATGGGCGTCGGCGGTTTGCACGATCAGTTTGGCGAACGCCGGGTCAGGCAACTCAGGGTTAAGCGATAGGAAAAACCGTGGCGCACCGCCGCCTACATAGGTGTCGACCATGCGCGTCTGTGGCTCTTGCAGCAGCGCCTTTTCCAACTGTGCCGCCACCGCCTCGGTGCTTTTGAAGGCACTGCCCGGCGGCATATACACCTCCAGGATCAATTCGGAACGGTCGGAGTTGGGGAAGAACTGCTTCTTCACCACACCCATGCCCAATACGCACAGCACAAACGCCGACACCACCAGCCCGGTCACCTGCCAGCGCCGGCGCACGCAGGTTTGCACCAGGTGGCGCAGTTTCTGGTACCAGGGGCCGGCATAGATCGCGTCGTGGCCGCCGGGTACCGGCTTGATATTGGGCAGCAGCTTGACCCCCAGGTACGGGGTAAACACCACCGCCACCAACCACGACGCGATTAGGGCAAAGCCAACGATCCAGAAGATATTGCCGGCATATTCGCCCGCACCCGAACGGGCAAAACCCACCGGCAGAAAGCCGATGATCGTCACCAGGGTGCCGGTCAGCATTGGCGCGGCAGTGGCGCTCCAGGCGAAGGTCGCGGCGTGGATGCGGTCGAAGCCTTCTTCGAGTTTCACCACCATCATCTCAATGGCGATGATTGCGTCGTCCACCAACAGGCCCAGGGAAATGATCAGCGCGCCGAGGGTGATGCGGTCAAATTCGCGGCCGGTCAGCAGCATGATCACAAACACTATGGACAAGGTCAGCGGCACCGCCGCCGCTACTACCAAACCGACGCGAAAACCAAGGGCCAACAGGCTGATGACCATCACCACGGCCAGGGCGACGAAGAATTTGAGCATGAACTCATCCACCGCCAGGCTGATGTTTTTCGCCTGGTCGGAGACTTTTGCGAAGTTGACGCCCAGGGGCAGGTCCGCCTGGATTTTAGCCTCCTGGCCCTTGAGGCTCTGGTCCAGGTCCAGGCCGTTCCAGTGTTTTTCCATGATGATGCCCAGCATCAAGGCCGCGTCGCCCTGGTGGCGGATACGGTAGCTGGGCGGGTCTTCATAGCCACGGCTGACGGTGGCGACATCGGCGATGCGCAGCACTTTGCCGTCCACCGGCAGCGGCACGTTTTCGATCAGCGCCAGGCTGTCAAAGGCGCCGTCGATACGGATATAAGCACGGGCGCCGGCGGTTTCGACAAACCCCGACGGCGCCACGGCGTTTTGCGCGGCGAGGGCGGCGAAGATCTGCTCGGGCTTGATCCCCAGGGTCGCCAGGCGCTCATAGGAGAACTCGACAAATACCCGCTGCGCCTGTTCGCCGAGGATATTGACCTTCTTCACCCCCGGCAGCCTGAGGAAGTCCTGGCGCATTGCTTCGGCCATCTGCACCTGTTGGCGATGGGGCAGGTGTTCGGCTTCCAGGGCGTATAGGGCGAAGTACACATCGGAATATTCATCGTTGAAGAACGGCCCGATCACGCCCTTGGGCAGTTTGGCGGCTTCGTCACTGAGTTTTTTGCGGGTCTGGTAGAACAGGTCCTGGATTTCATTGGGGCGCGTGGACTCGAGGAAGGTCATGCGCATCGACACAAACCCCGGTTGGGCGATGGTTTCGACGCGGTCGTAGTCGTCCAGCTCCTGCAGGCGCTTTTCCAGGCGGTCGGCCACTTGCTCCTGCATCTCCTGGGCCGTGGCGCCGGGCCAGGCGGCGGTGATGGTCATGACTTTGACGGTGAACAGCGGGTCTTCGGCGCGCCCCAGTTTACCGAAGGAAAAAATCCCGGCAGCGAGGATTGCGAGGATCAGGAACAGGGTGACGGCACGGTGCTTGACCGCCAATGCCGAGAGATTCAGGCCATGCATGCTCAAGGTTCCTGGCGGCGGTTGAGGGGCTGTGCCTGGGCGGGCAGCACGCGCACGCTGTCACCCTGGTGCAGCAGGTGCGCGCCGAGGGCGACCACCCGTTGGCCGGGGCTGACGCCGCTGGAAAGCAGGGCTTCTTCCTGGCCCAGGCTGGCCACCGTGACCGCAGCGAAGCTGACTTTGTCATCCGCGCCAATCAGCCAGACCCCGCTGCCGTTGCCGGTATCCTGCAGGGCGCCAATCGGCACGCGGGTGTGTGGCGGTTGGCCGTTGCCTTGCAGGCGCAGGGTGATGGTGGAGCCGAGGGCGACACGCTCGACCGTGCCGTGCAGCACATAGCGCGCGCGGTAGGTGCGGGTGACGGGATCGGCGCTGGCCGAGAGTTCACGCAATGTCGCGGTGACCGCCTGGTCCGGCGCACCGAACGGCAAGGCCAGGGCTTTTTGCGAGGCGCGGTCACGCTGGTTTTCCGGCAGGTGGATGATGGCTTCCCGCGCACCGTCGTGGGCCAGGCGCGCGACGATCTGCCCTTCGGCCACCACCTGCCCGCGCTCCACCCGCACATCGGTGATCACCCCGTCGCCATCGGCCCGCAGCACCGAGTAGGTGCGACGGTTTTCAATCTGGCTGGCGTCCGACTGGGCGGCGGCGAGTTCAGCTTCGGCGACCCGCAGGTTAGTCGCGGACTGGTCGAAAATCTGCCGTGACACCGCGCCGGTGCTGGCCAGGCGTTGGTAGCGATTGGCATCATCACGGCGCTGACGCAGTTGCGCCTGGGCGGCATTGACGCGGTTTTTTGCCGAGCGCAGTGCCAGCTCGAAGTCGCCGATATCCAGGACCAGCAGGATGTCGCCCCGGGAAACGTGCTGGCCGGGATCGACTTTGCGTTCGATCACCTTGCCACTGACTCGAAAACCCAGGTCGCTTTCGGTGCGTGCCGCCACCACCCCGGTATAGGCATTCTGCTGGCTTGCAGCGGCTTCGACGTTGGCCGCCAGCACCGGGCGCGGTGGGGCGGTGTTGGCGGTGGGGTCGGCCTGGCTGTTGCAACCGCTGAGCAGGATCAACAGCGCCAGGGGCGAAAAAAGGCGGTGAAGAGGAGGGCGTGGGCTCATTTCAGGCTCCTGGTGGCGTTGGCGTAGAAAAAATTACGAACGTAATATTTGGCCAAATATTACGACCGAAATATAATTTAATCCACCCTTTGCTTTGGATCGCGTTGTCACACGTTGTCCAGGTTGTTCGGGCGTAGATGATTAAGATGCCTGCTTTGCGTTTTGCGGGTGGCCTGTAGTCTCAACGCCCACGCCAATGAAACCGGATGGGCTATGGCTGCGAAGCGCCGCGGTTAAGTCGTCCCATCCATGGAACGATGCGAGCCAAATCCGCTGTCTAGTGCCTTATTGGTATTGGATTTAAGGTGGATGCACTTTGGAGGTCCATCATGAAAAACATCATTGGTATCTACACCAGCCCACGCGGCCATTGGGTCGGCGACGGTTTTCCGGTTCGCACGCTGTTTTCCTACGACACCATGGGCAAGCACATCAGCCCGTTCCTGCTGCTGGACCACGCCGGCCCGGCGGATTTCACCCCCACCACGCAGCGACGTGGCGTGGGCCAGCATCCCCATCGCGGCTTTGAAACCGTGACCATCGTCTACGACGGCGAAGTCGAGCACCGCGATTCCACGGGTGCCGGCGGCACCATCGGCCCGGGCGATGTGCAGTGGATGACTGCGGCCAAAGGGATCCTGCATGAAGAGTTTCATTCCGAAGCCTTCGCCAAACGGGGTGGCGCCCTGGAAATGGTGCAACTGTGGGTCAACCTGCCGGCCAAGGACAAAATGAGCGAAGCCGGCTACCAGACCATTCTCGACGGCGATATTCCGTCGTTGCCCCTGGCCCATGGTGCCGGCAGCCTGCGCCTGATTGCCGGTGAGTTCGCTGGCCGCACCGGGCCGGCACGCACCTTCACGCCGATTGACGTGTGGGACCTGCGCCTCAATGGCGGCAAGGCCGTGACCCTGGACCTGCATGCCGGGCGCAATACCGCGCTGGTGGTGCTCAAAGGCACCGTGCAAGTCAACGGCCAGGAACTGGCACGCGAAGGGCAACTGGTGCTGTTTGAGCGCGAGGGCGATCAGCTCAGCCTGGAGTCCAACGCCCACGCCATGGTGCTGCTGCTCAGTGGTGAACCCATCGACGAGCCCATCGTCGGTCACGGTCCGTTTGTGATGAACACCGAGCAAGAGATTCACCAGGCCTTCGCCGACTTCCAGTCCGGCCAGTTCGGCCAAATGCACGGCGCCTCCCGCTGATTGGCGGCGCCCTATACCCGCCAACTTCATTTCATGCGATCTTCAGGGCATTCGCCCTGGAGTCGCCTGGATGCTGTCTTTTCTCTCCGATCACCCGATGCTGTGCGCCCTGGCGCTGATCCTTATCGATATCGTCGTCTGGCGTCTGTTTTCGGCCAGCCCCGGCAACTGGAAGCTGATTGCGCGGCTGGGGATTTTCGCGGTGTTCAGCGCCGTGCTGTTCAACGACGGCATGAACCCCATGCAACTGGCGCCGTACGCCGACAACACCCCGCTGCACCTGGCCGCCACGGCCTTGCAGATCGCCTGGTGGTTGTTTGCCGCGCGCACCCTGACGGTGTTGCTCGGCGCGCTGATGATGCAGCGGGTCGGCCACACCGGGCGGTTGCTGCAAGACCTGATGGGCGCGGTGATTTTCCTGATCGCGATCATCGCGGCCATGGCCTACGTGCTCGACCTGCCGGTCAAGGGCGTACTGGCCACCTCCGGCGCGGTGGCGATCATCGTCGGCCTGGCGCTGCAGAGCACCTTGAGCGACGTGTTCTCCGGAATCGTGCTCAACACCACCAAGCCCTACCAGCTGGATGACTGGATCTCCATCGACGGCACCGAAGGCCGGGTGACGGATATCGACTGGCGCGCCACGCGCCTGCAAACCTCCCAGGGCAGTATGGCGGTGATCCCCAACTCGCTGGCGGCCAAGGCCAAGATCATCAATTTCTCACGCCCGGCGGATATGTTCGGCCTGGCGGTGAGCCTGCAAGTCAGCCCCCATGCGCGTCCGCAAACAGTATTGGAAGCCCTGGAACGGGCCATGCAAGGTTGCCGGCAATTGCTGGCCAAGCCGGCGCCGAGCGTGGCCTTCAAAACCTCTACCGGTGGTGGCGTGGAGTATGAAATCAGCGGCTTCGTGCCGGCCATGGCCCTCAAGCGCGAGGTGCGCAACCAGCTTTATGACCTGGCCTACCGGCACTTGCAGGCGGCCGGTGTGAGCCTGTTGTCGAGCGCCGAAAGCCCGACCTCGCCGGCCACCACACCCGCACGGGCACTGCTGGAAAGCTCGAGTATCTTCTCGACCTTGCGTCAGGAAGAGAAGGAAACCTTCAGCCAGAACATGACCCTGCACACCTTCCGCGCCGGTGAGATGATCCTGCCGAGGGGGGAGGTCAGCGATCACCTGTTTATCATCGAGTCCGGGGTGGTTTCGGTGATGCTGGTCAAGGCCGGGCACGCGTTCGAAGCCGGGCGCATGGGGCCAGGAGAAGTGATTGGCGAAGCCGGGATTCTGGGGGCGCAAAGCGTGCCGGCGGACTTTGTGGCCAAGACCTACTGCACCCTCTACCGCATCGAAAAGGAATACCTCAAGCCGTGCCTGGATGCGCGCCACGATATCAGTGAAGCCATGCAGAACCTCCTGGATTTCCGCCTGCACACCGCCCAGCACCTGACCCAGGACGCACCGATCGTGCCGGTGAAAAAGGGCTTTTTACAGTGGCTGCGCCGCCGGGCCTGAAGCGCCTGGCATTGGCTACCTGTTCTTCGTCAGGATTGGCTATTTGTGCGAGGCAGTGGGGTGATTAAGCTGGGCGCCAATTCCTACTGTCCTGGAGTAACACCATGTCTGCTCGCATTGATTTCTACACCGCGTCCCCCGATGCGATGAAGGCCATGCTCGCCTTGGAAGCCGCCGTCGGCAAACTGTCCATTGAACTGCCGCTGCTGGAGCTGGTGCGCCTGCGTGTCTCCCAGATCAACGGCTGCGCCTTCTGCCTGGATATGCACACTGCCGATGCCCGCAAGGGCGGCGAGACCGAGCGCCGCTTGTGCACCCTGTCGGCCTGGCGCGAAACGCCGTTCTTCACCCCGCGCGAACGCGCCGCCCTGGCCTGGGCCGAAAGCCTGACGCTGATCAGCCAGACCCACGCCTCGGACGAAGACTATGCGTTGCTCAATGCCGAGTTCAGCGCTGCCGAACAGGTCGACTTGAGCGTGGCCATTGCCACCATCAACAGCTGGAACCGCCTGGCGGTGGGCTTTCGCAAGATGCCTAAGTAACGACATTCAAGGGTAGGCGCTGGCCATTGTGGGAGCTGGTTTGTGTGGGAGCTGGCTCCCACATAAGCCAGGTTTCACATTGGGTCGGGAGTCAGAAGTTGATGGAAGCACTCAGGCGCGCCGTCAATGGCGCACCCTGGAACAGGTAGTCATCGCCCATGTATTCGCCCGCATCACGCCAGTAGCGCTTGTCGAACAGGTTGTCGACGCTCAGGCGGAACACCGTTTCATAGCCGTCGACCTGGGTGGTGTAGCGGCTGCCGATGTTGACCAGCGCATAATCCCCCACTTCCACATTGCCGGTACGGTTGGCGTTCTTGCTGGCGCTGTATTGCACGCCGCCGAGTACCGCCAGGCCGTTGACCCATGGCAGGGCGTAGTCGGCGTATACACTGGCGCGCAGCTTGGGCACGTTGATCGTCTGGTGGCCTTCGTATTGCGGCGTGCCGCTGCCGCTCACCCGGGCGCGAATCGCCGCCACGCTGGTCGCAATCTGCAGACGCTCGGTGGCCCAGCCATTGGCTGACAGCTCCAGGCCGGTGTTTTTCTGCTGGCCCTGCTGCACGTAGGTGAAGTCTCCGGCGCTGTCGGGCTTGGCGTACTGGTAGGCCTGGCGTGTCTGGAACACCGCGGCGGCGAAGCTGATGCGGCGCCAGTCGTATTTCACCCCGGCTTCGATCTGCCGGGAGACGGTCGGCGCGAGGATTTCCCCATCATTGCTCGCATACCACGGTGCCTCACCGCCCAGTGACAGGCCCTTGCTGTAGCTGGTGTACAACGAGATGTTTTCCACTGGCTTGTAGATCAGCGCAGCGTTGGGCAGGAACTCGTACTGCTGGGTGTGACGCTCCTGCACGCCATGTTGATCGAAGGACTTTTCATCCAGGCGCACTTCGCGGCCACCGAGCACGGTTTGCCATTGCTCGTTGAAGCTGATGCGGTCGGTGACGAACAGCCCGTACTGGCGGCTGTCGAGGCGCCGGTGACTGTCGTTCAGGGGCTTGTCGGTGGGCGGGAAGGTTTCCGGGTCCTGATTGATATTGCCGCTGCCGACGTATTCATTGACCGACTTGCGCTTGTCGATCACCCGGCGGAAGGCGCTGGTGCCGAAGGTCAGTTCATGGCTCAGGCCGGCCGTGCTGAACAGGCCGGTCATGGCCGCCTGGATTTCATCATTGCGCCGGGTGTCGTCAGGGCTGCGGTAGTCAGCGATGTCGTAGTTGCCTTCCGGGCTGAAGTAGTTCGGCACTTTGACGCCGGCGCAACTGGGGGAGCCGTAGCAACCCCAGGCAAACGAACTGTAGTCATCAATCACCACCTTGCTGCGGGCCGCGCTGACGCTGCCTTTCCACTGGTCACTGAAGCGGTACTCGAACTTGCCGTTGAGGTTCAGCGAGTCGATCCCCACCTGCTTGGAGCCGCTCTGGTGGCCGAGCAGTTTTTTCGGCGAGGCGTCATGGGGCACTTCGGTGCCGCCGAGCAACTGGTAGCCGGGCACCGAGCGCTGTTGTTTGTCCTGGTATTCGGCATCCAGTTGCAGCACGGCGTCGGGGCTGATGTTCCAGTCGAAGGCCAGGGATACAAAGTCCCGCTGGCCATTGGCATGTTCGACATAGGAATTGAGGTCTTCATGGGCGACGTTGGCGCGCAAGCCAAATTGCTGCTCGCTGCCAAACCAGCCGCCGACATCGGTGGCGATATAGCCGCTGCCGCGATCATCGGTGGACACCGTGACCGAGCGCACGTCTTCCGGGCGTTTGGTCACGTAGTTGATCACGCCGCTGGGCTCGGAAATCCCGCTTTGCAGGCCCGCCAGGCCCTTGAGCAACTCCACCCGCTGCTTGTTTTCCAGGGCTACGTTCTGCTCGCCGGTGATGGTGCGCCCGTTGATCTTGTAGCTGCTGGCGGCATTCAGGGAAAAACCCCGGACCACGAAATTTTCGTAATAGCCAATCGGCGCGTAGCTTTCGCCCACCGAGGCGTCGTTGCGCAGCACTTCACTGAGCAGGCGTGCCTGCTGGTCCTTGATCAGCGCGGCGTTGATCACGGTGATCGAGGCCGGGGTGTCGAGCAGCGGTGCTTCATTGAAGCCGCCGACCGACGCGCTTTGCGCACGATAACCGGACTCATCCTGGCCCTGGATGTTCAGCGCCGGCAGTTCCAGCTCAGCCGCCAGGCTGTTGCCGATGCCGCCGCTGAGCAGCAGGCCGAGGGCCAAATGTGAGGTGACGACGGGGCGAAAACGCAAAACCATGGGGGCAAGGCCTTAAAGCGCGGGGCGGGGGCGCATAAGCTAGGCATAAGTGCGCGTCTTTACAAGTACTCGCCTCAGCCCGGCTGCTTGAGACGTTGCGTCTCAAGCCCTGCGCCAATTCATCCGGGCCTCGACAGCGTGACCCCGCACCTGCGATAGACAAGGCTTCGCTTATCGTTGCAGGAGATCATCATGGGTATCGCTGGAAAAGTTGCACTGGTGACCGGCGCCGGGCAGGGCATTGGCCGGGCCATTGCCCTGCGCCTGGCGCGGGACGGGGCGGATATCGCCCTGGTCGATATCAATAGCGCCAAGCTCGAAGCCGTGGCGGCCGAGGTCGTGGCACTCGGGCGCAAGGCCTCGGTGTTTACCGCCGACGTGTCCAAGCGCGAGCAGGTGGTCGCGGCGGTCGAGCATGCGCACCAGACCCTGGGTGGCTTTGACATCATCGTAAATAACGCCGGGGTGGCGCAGATTGACTCGCTGCTGGACGTGACCCCGGAACAGGTCGAACGCACCCTGGGCATCAACGTACAGGGCGTGTTGTGGGGCATCCAGGCGGCGGGCAATAAGTTCAAGGCGCTCAAGCAGAAGGGCAAGATCATCAATGCCTGCTCGATTGCCGGGCACGAAGGCTTTGCACTGCTGGGGGTGTACTCGGCGACCAAGTTTGCCGTGCGTGCCCTGACCCAGGCAGCGGCCAAGGAACTGGCAAGCGCCGGGGTGACGGTGAATGCCTATTGCCCAGGCGTGGTGGGCACCGATATGTGGGTCGAAATCGACAAGCGCATGGCCGAGATTACCGGCGCGCAAGTGGGGGCAACGTATAAGAAGTACGTGGATGGCATTGCCCTGGGCCGTGCAGAAACACCGGAGGATGTGGCGGGCCTGGTGGCCTACCTGGCCGGCCCGGATTCGGACTACATGACCGGCCAGGCGCCGCTGATCGACGGCGGCCTCGTCTACCGCTAAACCCCAGACTCGACTCGGTAAAAATGTGGGAGCGGGCTTGCTCGCGAAAGCGGTGTATCAGTAACAAGTAAGCTACCTGACACACCGCTTTCGCGAGCAAGCCCGCTCCCACATTTGGACTGCATTGTGTCAGGGGTGTTTACCCGGCATATCAATGCCCAGCTGCTTGACCCGGCGATACAGGGTCGCGCGGGAAATCCCCAGCGCCTGCGCCGCCGGCAATGGCTTCCAGCGATGGCGTACCAGCGCATCCAGCAGCACCTGCCGCTCCGGGCTCATACTGTGCTCGACCTCGACCTCCAGCCGTTCACCACGCACCTCCAGCGGCAAGTCCGCCAACTGGATCGTGCCGCCGTCACACACCGCACAGGCATACGCCAGCACATGGCGCAGTTGCCGCACATTACCCGGCCAGGCATAGCCCAGCAGCCGCTCCAGCGCGGCCTGGCCGATGCCGACCATGACCCCGCTGCTGCGCGCTTCCTGCTCCAGCAGCCGGTTGATCAAGGCCAGTTTGTCGGTGCGCTCGCGCAGGGGCGGCAGGGTGACGCGGGCGCAGCCCAGGCGAAAGTACAGATCTTCACGGAAACGCCCCTCACTGACCAGGCTCGCCAGGTCACGGTGGCTGGCGCAGATCACCTGAATATCCACCGTGCGGGTTTTCGCCGCACCCAGCGGCGCCACTTCACCTTCTGCCATCACCCGCAGCAAGCGGGTCTGCAGGGCCAGGGGCATATCGCCGATTTCATCGAGGAACAGCGTGCCGCCATGGGCCTGCTGCAACAGCCCGGTCATGCCCTTGCTGGACGCGCCGGTAAAGGCCCCGGCGACGTAGCCGAACAGCTCGCTTTCGATCAGGTTTTCCGGGATCGCCGCACAGTTCACCGCCACGAATGGTGCGTCGCGGCGTGCGCTGCGGGCGTGCAGCTGGCGGGCAAAAACTTCCTTGCCAGCCCCGGTTTCACCCTGCACCAGCACCGGCAGGTTGCGGTCCTTGACGCGCACCGCCAGGCGCAGGTGTTCTTCCACCCGGGGGTCGACCTGGGGGTTGGGCGCCACCCGCGCCGGTTGGCGTTGCGGCGTGTTGAGTCGCACATGGAGCACCCCGGCTTCGCCGCGCCACTGCAGTTGCTGGACCGATTGATCGGTCACCGCGCGTAGGGCATCGAGGTCGAACACCTCGCCGATATGCACCGGCACCTGGCCAAAACGCCGGCGCAGTGCCTGGCGTGCCTTGCTGTTCAAGGCTTGCAGGCGTCCGTCCTGGTCCCAGGCCAGCAGCAGGTCGGGTTGGCTGTCGACATAACCCGGGGTGCTGTGGGCCTGCAGTACCCAGTGCCGCGCAGCGCTGTGCATGAAGAAGGCGTTTTCGATGGCCTGGGCGCTCTGCGCCACCATCTGCCGCACCAGGTGCTGGCTGCGGCGGTCATCCGGGGATTGCAGCGCCGAGGCGTCCATCACCCCCAGCAGGTTGCCCTGGGGGTCGAAGATCGGCGCGGCGGAGCAGGTCAGGTTGATAAAGGCGGCGCGGAAGTGATCGCGCTTGTGCACCGTCACCGCCGCCTGGCTGGTCAGCACCGTGGCCACGCCGCAGGTGCCTTCTTCGGCTTCCGACCAGCAGGTACCCAGGTACAGGCCGGCCTTGCGACAGTCGCTGCGGATGGCCGCGTCTACCCGGTGGTCGATGGTCTGGCCCTGGGCATCGGTGAGCATCACGCAGTAGTCGGCGTGGCGCACGCGGTGGTGCAACTGGCTGACTTGCTCGCTGGCAATGCGCATGAACAGTTCGGCACGTTCGCGGCATTCCTTGAGCAGCGGCTCGGTGAGGATCCGTGGCCCCTGCAGCGAGCCGGGATCGAGGTGGTGCTGCTCCATGGAGCGGCGCCATGAATCGAAAATCAGCGACGGCACCGGCGCCTGGGGCAGGCGCTCGGCATTGCGGACCACGCGACTGACGCAGTCGACGTGCTCTCTGGAGTTCGCGGCGAGCATAAGGCCTCCGGTTCTCGATCTTTGTTGTTATGCCCGCCATTAAGCGCCCAGGGGCGCAGGGGGACAAGGGCGGCCTGACCAACTGCCCGCCTTGAGACGCAGCGTCTCATCCTGCCTGAGACGCAACCTGCACGCTGCAATGCGCCGTCTCATTGTGCGGTGGCATGCCGCACCGGCACAACCGCACGGCACTGCTCTGGGTCAAGGCTTTGCCAGGTTTTAGCGGGCCTTGGCACAGGCTGTGCTGAACAGGTTGCAGCTGGCCACAGCCAGCCTTTTGTGTGTCGAGACAACCTGGAGAACAACAAGATGTCCACTCACCTGTCCACCGATCAACTGCTGCATGCCTACACCGTGATGCGCACCATCCGTGATTTCGAAGAACGCCTGCATGTGGAATTCGCCACCGGCGAGATCCCCGGGTTCGTGCACCTGTATGCCGGCCAGGAGGCCTGCGCCGCCGGGGTCATGGCCCATCTCAACGATGAAGATTGCATCGCCTCCAACCACCGTGGCCACGGCCATTGCATCGCCAAGGGCGTGGATGTGTTCGGCATGATGGCCGAGATCTATGGCAAGAAAACCGGGGTATGCGGTGGCAAGGGGGGCTCCATGCACATTGCCGACCAGGAGAAGGGCATGCTCGGCGCCAACGGCATTGTCGGCGCCGGTGCGCCGCTGGCGGCCGGCGCGGCCCTGGCGTCCAAGCTCAAGGGCAGCCAGGGCGTGGCCGTGGCGTTTTTTGGCGACGGCGGTTCCAACGAGGGCGCGGTGTTCGAGGCGATGAACCTGGCCGCGATCATGAAACTGCCGTGCCTGTTCGTCGCCGAAAACAATGGTTATGCCGAAGCCACCGGTTCCGGCTGGTCGGTGGCGTGTAAGGACATTGCCGAGCGCGCCGTGGGTTTTGGCATGCCGGGGGTGATTGTCGATGGCAATGATTTCTTTGCCGTCCACGCAGCGCTGGGCGTGGCGGTGGCGCGGGCGCGCCAGGGCGAGGGGCCGACCCTGGTCGAGGTCAAGCTGCACCGCTTTTACGGCCACTTTGAGGGCGATGCGCAAACCTATCGCGGCCGCGACGAAGTGAAAAACCTGCGCGAAACCCAGGATTGCCTGGCGCTGTTTCGCCAGCGCTGCAGTGCCGAAGGCTGGTTGCAGGCGGCGCAGTTCGAGCGCATCGACGCCGAAGTCGCGCAGTTGATCGACGACGCCGTGCGCCTGGCCAAGTCCGATCCTAAGCCCCAGGCCGCCGACCTGCTCAGCGATGTCTACGTCGCCTACCGCTCATAACAACAAGACCCGGAGAGAATTTCATGGCTCGCAAAATCAGTTATCAGCAGGCAATCAACGAAGCCCTGGCCCAGGAAATGCGCCGCGACCAGAGCGTCTTTATCATCGGCCAGGATGTGTCCGGCGGCACCGGCGCCCCTGGCGAGCAGGATGCCTGGGGCGGCGTGCTGGGCGTCACCAAGGGCCTGTACCCGGAGTTCCCTGACCGCGTGCTGGATGCGCCGCTGTCCGAAGTCGGTTACGTGGGCATGGCCGTCGGCGCCGCCACCCGGGGCATGCGCCCGGTGTGCGAGTTGATGTTCGTCGACTTTATCGGCTGCTGCCTCGACCAGTTGCTCAACCAGGCCGCCAAGTTTCGCTACATGTTCGGTGGCAAGACCACCACGCCCCTGGTGGTGCGCGCCATGTACGGCGCCGGCCTGCGCGCTGCGGCTCAGCATTCGCAGATGCTTACCTCGATGTGGACGCACATCCCTGGCCTGAAGGTGGTGTGCCCGGCCACGCCCTATGACGCCAAGGGCATGCTGATCCAGGCGATCCGCGACAACGACCCGGTGATTTTCCTTGAGCACAAGATGCTCTATAGCCTGCAAGGCGAAGTACCGGAGGAGCTGTATACCGTGCCCTTCGGCGAGGCCAACTTTGTGCGCGAAGGCAACGACGTGACCCTGGTGACCTACGGGCGCATGGTGCATGTGGCCCTGGAAGCTGCGGCCAACCTGGCGCGCCAGGGCATCGACTGCGAAGTACTGGACCTGCGCACCACCAGCCCGCGGGATGAAGACAGCATCCTTGAAAGCGTGGAAAAAACCGGGCGCCTGGTGGTGATCGACGAGTCCAACCCACGCTGCTCGATTGCCACGGATATCAGCGCCCTGGTGGCCCAGCGTGGGTTTTCCTTCCTGCGTGCGCCGATTGAGATGGTCACCGCGCCGCATACGCCGGTGCCGTTTTCCGATGCCCTGGAAGACCTGTACATCCCCGACGCGGCGAAGATCGAGGCTGCGGTGCGCAAGATCGCTGACAAGAGGACTGCGGCATGATCCATACCTTGACCATGCCTAAGTGGGGGCTGTCGATGACTGAAGGCCGGGTCGATGTCTGGCTCAAGCAGCCGGGCGACCGGGTAGAGAAGGGCGAGGAAGTGCTCGACGTGGAGACCGACAAGATCTCCAGCAGTGTCGAGGCGCCGTTCAGTGGGGTGTTACGCCGAGTGCTGGCGCAGAGCGATGAGACCTTACCGGTGGGGGCATTACTGGGGATTGTGGTGGAGGGTGAAGCCACCGAGGCAGAAATCGACGGCGTGATCGACAGCTTCAATGCCGGCTTTGTCTCCAGCAGCGCCGAGGCGCAGGCGTCGGGGCCGAGTGCGCAGAAAGTCGAGCTGGGCGGGCGCCTGCTGCGCTACCTCGACCTTGGCGAGGGCGGCCTACCGCTGGTGCTGATCCACGGGTTTGGCGGCGACTTGAACAACTGGCTGTTCAACCATCCGGCCCTGGCCGCCGAGCGCCGAGTGATCGCCCTCGACTTGCCGGGGCATGGCGAGTCGGGCAAGCACTTGCACAGTGGCGATGCCGAGGAATTGAGCCAGGCGGTGCTGGCCTTGCTCGATCACCTCAAGCTCGACCGGGTGCACCTGGCCGGGCACTCCATGGGCGGGTTGGTTTCGCTGACGGTGGCGCGCCAGGCACCGCAGCGGGTCGCCTCCCTGGTATTGATCGCCAGCGCCGGCCTGGGGGCGGATATCAACGGTGATTACCTGCAGGGATTCACCGAGGCCAATAACCGCAACGCGCTCAAGCCGCAGCTGGTGCAACTGTTCAGCGACCCGGCGCTGGTCACGCGGCAGATGCTGGAGGACATGCTCAAGTTCAAGCGCCTGGAGGGGGTTGATCAGGCGTTGCGTCAACTCAATGCCAAGCTGTTCGACGGCGGGCGACAGATGCTTGACCTGCGTTCGGTGGTTGGGCAGCAGCCGAGCCTGGTGATCTGGGGCAGTGACGACGCCATTATCCCGGTACGGCATGCCCAGGGGTTGCAGGCCCAGGTGGAGGTCTTGCCGGGGCAGGGGCATATGGTGCAGTTGGAGGCGGCGGAGCAAGTGAATCAGTTGCTGAGTCTCTTCCTCAAATCTCAAGCCTGATAGCAATCAAATGTGGGAGCGGGCTTGCTCGCGAATACGGTGGGTCAGTCAGACATTCATTGCCTGATACACCGCTTTCTTGAGCAAGCCCGCTCCCACAGGGTTGACCGTGTATCAACCATGACGCTTGAGGGTTTCGCTGGGCAGTTCTTTGAACAACGCGCGGTAGCTATTGGAAAACCGCCCCAGATGCCAGAACGACCAATTCATCGCCACCTCGGCCACCGTGGTCTCGGTTGAGCTCAACAACTCGCGCCGTGCGCCGTTCAACCGGCGCAGGCGCAACCACTGCGCCGGGCTCATCCCGGTGTAGGTCTTGAAGCCCTGTTGCAACTGGCGCAACGGCACGCCGGCAATCTGCGCCAGTTGTAGCAGGTTGACGGTCTCATCCGGCGCATCCGCCGCCCACGCGCCGATGCGCGCCATCAGCCGGCGTTCTTCACTGCGCCGCTGCAATGAGTAGCGGTCCAGGCACACGCAGGCGTTGTCGAGGATAAACAGGCAATCGTCGAGCAGTTGCCGGGTGAGGGCGTCGCGGCTGATCGGGTCGATCTCACTGGACAAGCGCGTCAGGGTGCCACTGAGCCAGCGGCTGAACAGCGCGTTCTGTTGGCAGGTCAACGGCGCCATGAACAGGCCTTCGAGTCTGGCCACATCCAGGCCATGGCGTTGCACGAACTGCGGGCCGAACACCACGGCCACTTCCCGGTAGTTTTCCGGGGTGATCCAGGTGTTGCGGCTTTCGCCATTGAGCAGGTACAGCGCGTTGTCGCTGCCGTCGAAACAGAACGCCAGGGCGCCTGGCGGCGCGTTGAAGTGCTGCTCGACGCGGGTGTTCATGCACTCTTCGTACACCTGCACCCCCTGCAGGTCGAGGTAGCGGATCTGCCCGGCAAAATGCCCCGGGGACATCTGCTGGTACTGCTGTACCCAACCGGGTGTCGCACTGCATTGGGCGGCCACATCACCGGTGGTGAAGGCCTGTACGCGCAAAGCTGTTGCCTGTGTCATGGGTGATCCGTGCGCACTCTATTGGTGCGTTGTGGGTCGTGCAAAGTGGATAGATGCCTGGGTAAGGCTGCCCCAAGATAGACCTCAATGCGCCGGGAGTACAAGTCGGCGCAGCACCCAACCCATGCCGAGGTCTTTATGAATGCCCCTTTCGATCAGCTGTCCACCTGGCTGAAAGAACACAAGATTACCGAAGTCGAATGCGTGATCAGCGACCTGACGGGCATTGCCCGCGGCAAGATTGCGCCCACCAACAAGTTCCTGCATGAGCGCGGCATGCGCCTGCCGGAAAGTGTGTTGCTGCAAACGGTAACCGGGGATTTTGTCGACGACGATATCTACTACGACCTGCTGGACCCGGCCGATATCGACATGATCTGCCGCCCGGTGGCCAATGCCACCTACGTGGTGCCGTGGGCCATCGAGCCCACCGCCATTGTGATCCACGACACTTTCGACAAGCAGGGCAACCCCATTGAGTTGTCGCCGCGCAATGTGTTGAAAAAAGTCCTGCAGCTGTATACCGACCAGGGCTGGCAGCCAATTGTCGCGCCGGAAATGGAGTTTTACCTGACCCAGCGCTGCGAAGACCCGGACCTGCCGCTGAAAACCCCGGTAGGCCGGTCCGGGCGTGCCGAGACCGGGCGCCAGTCGTTTTCCATCGACGCGGCCAACGAGTTCGACCCGTTGTTTGAAGATGTCTATGACTGGTGCGAAGCCCAGGGCCTGGACCTCGACACGCTGATCCATGAAGACGGCCCGGCACAGATGGAAATCAACTTCCGCCACGGCGACGCCCTCGACCTGGCCGACCAGATCACCGTATTCAAGCGTACCCTGCGTGAAGCGGCGCTCAAGCACAATGTGGCCGCGACCTTTATGGCCAAGCCGGTGGCCGACGAGCCGGGCAGCGCCATGCACCTGCACCAGAGCGTGGTGGAGATCGCCACCGGCAAGCCGGTATTTGTCGACGCCGACGGGCAGATGAGCCCGCTGTTCTTGCAGCACATTGGCGGCTTGCAGAAATACATCCCGATGCTGCTGCCGATGTTTGCGCCCAACGTCAACTCGTTCCGCCGCTTCCTGCCCGACACCTCGGCCCCGGTCAACGTGGAGTGGGGCGAAGAAAACCGCACCGTCGGCCTGCGCGTGCCGACCTCCAGCCCCGAGGCGATGCGCGTCGAAAACCGCCTGCCGGGGGCCGATGCCAACCCCTACCTGGCCATCGCCGCCAGCCTGTTGTGCGGCTACCTGGGGATGATCGAGAAGATCGAACCGAGCGCCCCGGTGGAAGGCCGCGCCTATGAGCGGCGCAACCTGCGCCTGCCGATCACCATCGAAGATGCCCTGGCACGCATGGAGGCCTGCGACACGGTCAAGCAGTACCTGGGGGACAAGTTCGTGCGCGGGTATGTCGCGGTGAAACGCGCCGAGCATGAGAATTTCAAGCGGGTGATCAGCTCCTGGGAGCGTGAGTTCCTGTTGCTAAGTGTCTGACTCCACCATCAACCATAAAAAAGGTGTCGATATGCGTCTCGTCAAACAGCTCCTCCCACTGGCCCTCGCCGCAGTGTTCAGCAGCGCCAGCCATGCCGCGCCGACGGTCAGTGTCTACAACTGGACTGACTACATCGGCGAGACCACCCTGGCCGACTTCCAGGCCAAGACGGGAATCAAGGTGGTCTACGACGTGTTCGACTCCAATGAAACCCTGGAGGGCAAGCTGCTGGCGGGGCGTACCGGGTATGACGTGGTGGTGCCGTCCAATCACTTCCTGGGGCGCCAGGTAAAGGCCGGGGCGTTCCTTGAATTGGACCGCGCGCAACTGCCCAACTACCCGAACCTGGACCCCAAGTTGCTCAAGCTGCTGGAGCAGAACGACCCTGGCAATGCCCATGCGGTGCCGTACCTGTGGGGCACCAATGGCATCGGCTATAACGTCGACAAGGTCAAGCAAGTGCTGGGCATCGACCACATTGATTCGTGGGCGGTGATGTTCGAGCCCGAGAACCTGAAGAAACTGCAGCAATGCGGGGTGGCGTTCCTCGATTCGGCAGATGAAGCATTCCCGGCGATCCTCAACTATATGGGCATGGACCCGCGCAGCGAGACGGCCGGCGATTATGCCAAGGCCGAGGCCAAGCTGCTGACCCTGCGCCCGTACATCACCTATTTCCATTCCTCCAAATACATCTCGGACCTGGCCAATGGCGATATCTGCGTGGCCTTCGGTTACTCCGGCGATGTGTTCCAGGCCGCCAACCGCGCCAAGGAAGCCAAGAATGGCGTGAACATCGCCTATGCAATTCCCAAGGAGGGCAGCAACCTGTGGTTCGACTTGCTGGCGATTCCCGCAGACGCCACCAACCCGAAACAGGCCCACGCGTTTATCAACGACCTGCTGGACCCCGAAGTCATCGCCAAGATCAGCACCTATGTCGGCTACGCCAACGCCAACCTGGCGGCGAAGACTTTCATGGCGCCGGAACTGGTGAATAACCCCGAGGTGTACCCGCCCCAGGACGTGCTCGACAAACTGTACATTTCCACCACCCCCAGCCCGGCCATCATGCGTGTGATGACCCGGGCTTGGAGCAAAGTGAAGTCCAACCGATGAATCAGTCCCAAGACCATGCCCGTTCCTATTACCTGGCGTCGGCCAATGCCATGCCCCAGCGCGCGGCGCTGGCCGAGGACCTGAGCGCCGATGTGTGTGTGATCGGCGGCGGCTTTACCGGCGTCAACACCGCGATTGAACTGGCCCAGCGCGGCCTGTCGGTGATCCTCCTGGAAGCCCGGCGCATCGGCTGGGGCGCCAGCGGGCGCAATGGCGGGCAGTTGATCCGGGGGATCGGCCATGACGTCTCGGGTTTTGCCCGGCATGTGGGCGAGGAGGGCGTGCGTTACCTGCAACGGGCCGGGATCGACTCGGTAGCGTTGGTCGGTGAGCGCATCCGGGAGCATGGGATCGACTGCGACCTGCGCTGGGGCTTTTGCGAGTTGGCCAATACACCGGCGCAATTTGCTGCGTTCAAGGGGGAGCAGGAAAGCCTCGCGGCCCTGGGTTACCTGCCTGAAACCCGCCTGGTGGCGGCGCAGGATATGGCGCAGGTGGTCGGCTCTCAACTGTACGCCGGGGGCTTGGTGGACATGGGCTCGGGCCACTTGCATCCGCTGAACCTGGTGTTGGGTGAGGCCCGTGTGGCCGAGGCGCTGGGTGTGCGGATTTTCGAGCACAGCGCGGTGCTGCAATTGATCCATGGCGACACCGTGCAGGTGCGCTGCGCCGGCGGCAGCGTGCGGGCTGGTAGCCTGGTGTTGGCGTGCAATGCGCACCTCGACGAACTGGAGCCGCGCCTGAGTGGCAAGGTGCTGCCGGCCGGCAGCTATATCATCGCCACCGAACCGTTGCCGGCTGCGCTCGCCGACGAGCTGATCCCGCAGAACCTGGCGCTGTGCGACCAGAAAGTCGGCCTGGACTACTACCGGCTTTCCGCCGACCGTCGGCTGTTGTTCGGTGGCGCCTGTCATTATTCGGGACGTGACCCGGTCGATATCGCCGCGTACATGCGGCCGAAGATGCTCAAGGTATTCCCGCAACTGGCCAACACCGCCATCGACTTCCAATGGGGCGGCAAGATCGGGATTACCGCCAATCGCTTTCCCCAGGTCGGGCGGTTGCAGCAGTACCCCAACGTGTTTTACGCCCAGGGCTATTCCGGGCATGGGCTTAACGTCACGCACTGGTGCGCACGGCTGCTGGCCGAGGGGATCCACGCAGGTGTCAGCCAGGGTCTGGACACCTTCAGCCGGGTGCCGCACATGACCTTTCCCGGCGGCAAGGCTTTACGCTCGCCGTTACTGGCGCTGGGCATGGTGTGGTACCGGCTTCGGGAAATGCTGGGATAGGTGGGTAGCGGTTTAAAACACTGCATGATCGGATCCAATACGCTATAACCCCTCGGTCGCTGTGTCATTCCGAGGCCCCGCTTTTCATGCAGAACCCTTTGCAACGCCCGTTGTGGCAGGTGTACCTGTTCTTTCTTGCGCCGATGGTGCTGTCCAACTTCCTCCAGAGTTTTTCCGGCACCCTCAATGGCATTTATGTCGGGCAGATGCTCGGCACCCAGGCGCTGGCGGCGGTGTCGGGGATGTTTCCCATCGTGTTCTTTTTTATCGCCCTGGTGATTGGCCTGGGGGCGGGCGCCTCGGTGCTGATCGGCCAGGCCTGGGGCGCGGGGGAAACCGCACTGGTCAAGGTCATCACCGGCGCGACCCTGACCCTGGGGGCGTTGATCGGAGTTCTCGCCGCCGTGCTCGGCAGCCTGTTCGCCCGCCCGGCCATGCACGCGCTGGGCACGCCGCTGGATGTGCTGGACGACGCCGTCGGCTATGCCCAGGTGATGATGCTGATCATGCCGTTGCTGCTGGTGTTCATCCTCTACACCCAATTGCTGCGAGGCGTGAGCGATACGGTGTCGCCGTTGCTGGCGCTGATGGTTTCAACGGTGGTCGGCCTGGTGCTGACCCCGGCCCTGATCCGCGGCTGGCTGGGGCTGGCGCCCATGGGCATCCAGAGCGCGGCCTATGCCGGCCTGGTGGCCAACGCCGTGGCCATGCTGTTTCTGGTGCTGCGCCTGCGCCATAAAAACCATGTGATGGCGCCGGACCGCGCTTTACTGGCGGCCTTGCGCCTGGACCGGGCGATCCTCGGCAAAGTCCTGCGCATCGGCCTGCCCACCGGCTTGCAGATGGTGGTGCTGTCGTTGTCGGAGCTGGTGATCCTGGCACTGGTCAACGGCCACGGCTCCCAAGCCACGGCGGCGTATGGCGCGGTGACGCAGATCGTCAACTATGTGCAGTTCCCGGCGCTGTCGATCGCCATCACCGCCTCGATCCTCGGCGCCCAGGCCATTGGCGCCGGACGCCTGGAACGCATCGGGCCGATCCTGCGCACCGGGCTTGCGATCAACCTGTGCCTGACCGGAGGCCTGATCGTGCTGGGCTACGCCTTGTCCCACTGGCTACTGGGCCTGTTCATCACCGATGATCAGGCGAGGGTCCAGGCCGAACACCTGCTGCACATCATGCTCTGGAGCATTCTGGTGTTCGGCTTCCAGGCAGTGATTGGCGGCATCATGCGCGCCAGTGGCGTGGTGCTGATGCCGGTGGCGATCTCGATCTTCTGCGTGCTGGGTGTGGAACTGCCGGTGGCGTACCTGCTCAATGCACGCTTTGGCCTGGAAGGGGTGTGGATGGCGTTTCCGGTGACTTACCTGGTGATGCTGGGGTTGCAGACGGCGTATTACCGGTTGGTGTGGCGGCATAAGCAGATCAAGCGGTTGGTCTAGAGAGGGGGAGGCGACGGTCAGTAATTGCTCCCATTAATAGGAAGCATTACTATTCACGCCCCGCCTACCCAGTGCACCGTCGATGACTCCCCAGCCGCCCCGCAGACCAGGCTTTTTCGCGTACTACGAAGAGTTGGTCGGGACCTGGACGCGTCGCTTGCGCAATCGCCAGCAGGCCGAGGACCTGGCCCACGATACGTTTGTGCGGGTATTGGAGTCCAAGTCGGCGCGGGTCGAGCAGCCGCGTGCCTATTTGCACCAGACGGCGCGCAATATTGCGGTGGACGCCTATCGGCGTGCAGACCGGCGCGAAGCACTGGAACTGCAAGGTCTTGACCAGAGTGCGCCGCACAGTGGCGACCCGGAGCATTTCATGCACGCCGTCCAGTTGGCGGACTCCATCGAGCGGGCCCTGGCCGAATTGCCCCTCAATTGCCGCAGGATTTTCATCTGGCAAAAAATCGAAGGCATGACCCAACAGGAAATCGCCGAGCGCCTGGGGCTTTCTAAAAACATGGTGGAAAAGTATATGATCCGCACCCTGCGGCATCTGCGCGAGCGCCTGGATGCGCTGGCCCCATGACCAATGCCCGCTTTGAAACAGGACCTTCCATGATGGATACCCGCGAGTGTGCCTGTGGCAGTGCAACGGTGCGCGACGAGGCGGCGCAGTGGTTTGTGCGTCTGCAGGACCCGCCCCTGAGCGTTGAGGAGCAGGGGCTTTTTGACAGTTGGTGTAGGGAGCATCCCGCGCACCAGTATGAGTTCGAGGTGCTGCAGGGGCTGTGGAGCGCCGCCGACCTGCTGCCCAAGGTGCGTTTGCAGGCCCTGCTCGATACGCCTGTGCCGCGCAAGCGTCGCGGGGCCGTGGGCTATGCCATGGCGGCCAGCGTGTTGGCGGTGGCCGTCGGCCTTGGGTTGTTCAGTGGCCTGGACCACCCGCGCGGCTATGAGGCGCAATTCAGCACCGGGTTGGGTGAGCGGCGACAGGTGGCGCTGCCGGATGGCTCGCTGATGGACCTCAACAGCCGTAGCGTGGTGGCGGTGCATTACGAAAAGGGCCGGCGTGGGATCGAACTCAAGCAGGGTGAAGCGCTGTTCAGCGTTGAGCACGACACCCACCGGCCTTTTGTGGTGCAGGCCGGGGCAGGGCAGGTGACGGTCACCGGGACCCGGTTTGACGTGCGCCGCGACGATGACCAGACCCGCGTGGTGGTCGAGGCCGGAACGGTCAAGGTACAAGGGCAGGCTGCCCAGCCAGCGGTCACCCTGACCGCCGGCCTCGGTACCTCGATCGACCGTCAGGGCGCGGTCGCGGCGGCCCGCCCGGTCAACGCCCAGGCACTGTTGGCCTGGCAGACCGGCAAGCTGGTGTTCAACGATGCCAGCCTGGCCGAGGTGGCCCGGGAAGTCTCGCGCTACCGCGAAAAACCCTTGCGGGTCAGCGCTGCCGCCAGCGAGTTGCGCCTGACCAGCGTGTTCAAATCCGATGACACCGATGCCTTGCTCAAGGCCCTGCCGCACATTCTGCCGGTGGCTCTGCGCACGCTGCCCGACGGTAGCCAGGAAATAATTTCACGCTAGGTTCAGGTTTTTTCCGAGTTCTTCGTCTTCTTGTCCAACTGCAACTGGTTTGCATTAACAGCCGCGCTTTCTTGGGATTACGACGTGACAAAACTCGCTGCGAACAACAATAAAACTGCCCGCTGGGCGCCATTGGCCCTGGCCCTGGCGATCAGTACTGCGGCCTATGCCGACGATGCCATCCACATCAAGGCCCAGCCACTGGGGGCGGCACTGAGCCAATTGGGCCAGCAAACCTCACTGCAAGTGTTTTTCAGCCCGCAGATGGTGGCCGGCAAACAAGCCCCGGCCGTCGATGGCAACCTGTCGCCGGAGCAGGCCCTGCGCCAGTTGCTGCAAGGCAGCGGCCTGGACTACCAGATCGACTCGGGCTCGGTGACATTGCATCCCCTCGCCACTGGCACCGGTGAAGCCGGTTCACCCCTGGAACTTGGCACGACCGCGATCCAGGTGGTGGGCGACTGGCTGGGCGATGCCAACGCCGAAGTGGTGCAGAACCATCCCGGCGCGCGTACCGTGATCCGGCGCGAGGCTATGGTAGAGCAGGGCGCGATGAACGTCGGTGACGTGCTGCGCCGGGTGCCTGGGGTGCAGGTGCAGGAATCCAACGGTACCGGTGGCAGCGATATTTCCCTCAACGTCGGCGTACGCGGTCTGACATCGCGCTTGTCGCCGCGCTCCACAGTGTTGATCGACGGCATTCCTGCGGCGTTCGCACCCTATGGCCAGCCCCAGTTGTCGATGGCACCGATTTCCGCCGGTAACCTGGAGAGCATCGACGTGGTACGCGGCGCCGGTTCCGTGCGGTATGGCCCACAGAACGTCGGCGGCGTGATCAACTTCGTGACCCGGGCGATCCCCGAGACCTTTTCCGGTGAAGTCGGCACCACCCTGCAGACCTCGTCCCATGGCGGCTGGAAACATGTCGACAACGCATTTATCGGCGGCACCGCAGACAACGGCATTGGCATGGCGCTCCTGTATTCCGGGGTCAATGGCAACGGTTATCGCGACAGCAACAACGGGAACGACATTGACGATGTGATCCTCAAGACCCACTGGGCGCCGACCGATCAAGACGATTTCACCCTCAATTTCCATTACTACGACGCCAGCGCCGATATGCCCGGCGGCCTGACCCAGAAGCAGTTCGACGCCAACCCTTACCAGTCGGTGCGCGACTGGGACAACTTCAGCGGCCGGCGCAAGGATGTGTCCTTCAAGTACATCCGCCAGATCGACGACCGCACCCAGGCCGAAGTGCTGACCTATTATTCCGACAGTTTCCGGGGCAGCAACATCGCCAACCGTGACCTGAAAACCCTCAGCTCCTACCCGCGGACCTACTACACGTTCGGCATCGAGCCACGGGTGTCCCATGTGTTCGAGCTGGGCCCGACCACCCAGGAAGCCAGTATCGGCTATCGCTACTTGAAAGAAGGCATGCACGAGCAGGCCACCAGTCTCAACCTGATCAACAACGTGCCGACGCCGGGTGGCCAGAGTGACGGCCATGTGTACCAGGACCGCACCGGTGGCACCGAGGCCAACGCGTTCTATATTGATGACAAGATCGACGTGGGCAAGTGGACGATTACCCCCGGTATCCGCTTTGAAAGCATCCGCACCCAATGGCATGACCGCCCGGTGGTAGCGCTCAATGGTTCCCGCACCCAGGAGAAGCACCGCGCGATCAAGAACAACGAACCGCTGCCGGCGCTGAGCGTGATGTACCACGTGTCCGATGCCTGGAAGCTGTTCGCCAACTACGAAACATCCTTCGGCAGCCTGCAGTATTTCCAGCTGGGCCAGGGCGGAAATGGCGACCAGACGGCCAACGGCCTGCAACCGGAAAAGGCCAAGACCTACGAGATCGGCACCCGCTACAACGACAACGTCTGGGGCGGCGAAGTGACGCTGTTTTACATCGACTTCTCCGATGAGTTGCAATACGTCAGCAATGACGTGGGCTGGACTAACCTGGGCGCGACCAAACACACGGGTATCGAAGCTTCGGCCCATTACGACCTGGCCGACCTCGACCCACGTCTGGAGGGCCTGAGTGCCAATGCCGGCTTTACCTACACCAAGGCGACCGCTGAAGGTGATGTGGCGTTCAAGGGCCGTGACCTGCCGTTGTACTCCCGGCAAGTGGCGACCCTGGGGCTGCGTTATGCCGTCAATCACTGGACCCATAACCTGGACGCGTATGCCCAGTCCGGCCAGCGCGCGCCAGGCACCACCAACACCTATATCACCGAACCGACCGCCGACGGCCAGTACGGGGATATCCCGGGGTATGTTTCCGTCAATGTGCGCAGTGGCTATGACTTCGGCCCGCAACTGTCGAACCTGAAGTTGGGTGTCGGGGTGAAAAACGTGTTTGACCAGCAGCACTTCACCCGTTCCAGCGACAACAACGCCGGGATTTACCTGGGTGAGCCACGCACCTTCTTTGTACAGGCGAGCGTGGGGTTCTGACGGGGAATCGTCGCCTGCCGGCGACGATTTTTCTATTGATGGGGGGCGTCGCTGCTGACGCCCTTCCACGCGCTTTTCCTCTTGGCCTTTCTCTTGCTCCTTACGATCCTTCAGCCGAGGTTGAAGGGGACGTTGGCGGGCTTCCTACCTTTTTTAGGCGATTTTCGTCGCTTTCCGGAACCGAACTCCCCCAGTCCGCCACAGACACAATTAGCCCACTGTGCACAGACATCCGGTGATCAATTTATCGCCTGGGTGCTTCGGACGGTGAGGTACATCGTGTCAACAAGCCGCACTGGAGAACATTATGTCGGTACCTGCGTTCAATCAGCCTGTCGTCAATCTACCGAATGACGCCATGCGTCACGAGGCCGAGGCCAACACCACGGGCGCTGCGGCGTCGGCCGCCGGGCCAGCCGCCAAGGGGCCTAGTTTCAGCGGGCCAGAGAGCAAGTCTGGGCCGGTGTTTGCGGCTGCGCAGCCGATGGCACAAGGCGCCGCCGGCGTACAGGCCGATGCTGCCCGGGGGGGCAGGCCCCCGCTCCCTGGGAGCCTGCCGCCAAGGCCGTTCCCGCAGCAACCCGATCCGATCTATTCAAAGCGCAGCCATGATCAGTTGGCCCAGCAACTTCTGGATAATTTCAAGGCGTTCAACGATCCGAAAAACCCGGACTACATTACGCCGCAGGGGTTGAAAGCAAAGGCTGAAACACCCCTGACAAAGTACCCGCACAAGAATCAGGACATCCGGCTGGCCAGGGAAATCATGAAGCGTCCGGACCTGCTCAAAGCGCTTGACCGTGATGGTCGTACGGGGGGGCTGGATGCTCAGATCAGCCGTCAAAACATCTATGACGTCATCCGCTCTGACAACCCCTTGAAGTACAAGGACGATGAACAACTCGCCAAGGACATGCTGAAGAATTTCAATCAGCTCAAAGGCAGTTTCTGGAGCAAAGACATCAAGGTCGCCGATCTCAATGCCAGGGCCCAGCGCCCGTTGACAGGTAACCCTCATCGGGACCAACTCACCCACCTGGCGAGGGAGGTCTTCAACCGCTCCAACTTGCTGCAACAAATGGACAACGTTGCTAGCCCCGACTATGACGGCAGAATCAGCAAGCGTGGGTTGAAGAAGTTGTCCCATTAAACCGCCGGTATTGCACTGGGAGCACACAACCGGGAAGCGCCGCGAGTCTTTCGCGGTATTTCCCGGTTCGACCAGGGTTGCCAGTCTTGCGGATGACCGCTCTGGCTGGGGCTGCACGTGTCCACTTATCGCCTGCCACTTCGCTGATCAGGAACTGTTTTCAGCGGTTTGCCACATAACGTGTATCTGACGGCCTTTATGACGCCGGCAGTTTCACTCAAAGAGAGGGTGTTGACATGACTTCAACGTCGTTTGGAACTCAAACTCCCGGCCTGCCGCAATCCCTTCTTGCTCCACCTTGCGAAAACACGACGCAGAGACAACTTTTCGATGCCCAGAATCAGGCTATGCCGGAAGGGGAAGGCGCCGAAGCCCAACGGGTAAGGAATTTTTCCGGCCAGTACACCTTCAAGGCCCCGGCGGCGGATGACTTCGCCAAAGGCATGCAGTCCTACCGCGCCACTGCCGTCCCAACCACCACCATGCAGACGCCTGCGGGTACGACGAGCGGGTTGATCAATGCCATAAAAGCCTTGCTGGGCGGTTCTCGATCAGGAGCATTGTCGCCCCGAGAACCTGACTGAGGGCCGCGCCCAGGACTGATCATTGTTTACATACAGACATCGAAATTGATCGGGTGCCCCGGAACCATTGCCGGTGGTTGGCCACATACTTTGCGCTTGCTGGAAACCCACCCTTGCACTGACGGTGGTGGCAGCCGGTCTGAGTATGGATCTAGAAAAGGTGGATATGAACATGGCAATTGACGGTGGGGTACCTCTCCTGCGGCCCGATGTTACGAGCCGCCATGAAGCGATACCGGATGACGCACAACAGAAAGCTCATGCTGCTTCAAGCGAGACCACGCCGCGTGGCTGGCAGGCCGATAATCAACCTTTGCCCAGCACTATCCGCTCTTCGGGATTCCGCCGCCCGTTGCGGTGGGCCACGCCCGATGAGGTCATGCTGCATCATCAGGAGCTGAGAAACGCACCCTCGACGCGTACCCCCAATGTGAACCCCTATACCCAATTGCCGGACCGCCAGTTAGTCAAGGCGCTGGGTGACCATTTTTCCGTGCTGGAAAATTTTCATGAAAAATGAAGGACTGAAACTGTCGTCGCTGCGGCGAATTGCCAGTGCAAAAATGACTGACACACCGGCGCTCAACAACGCCATTCTGCTGGCCAGGGCACTGGTCCAGCGCCCGCGGTTGATCGACGCGATCCTTGACGAAGAGGGGTTTATAACGCGGCAAAGCCTGGAGCGGGCGGTACAGGGTGTGTTTGGCAACAGCGACCCCAATGCCTTCAGTCCGGATCCTTTTCACGCCAAGACCAATGTCGAGTTGGTGCTGGCGTTCAGGGCCGCTTTTGATGAACTGCGTGACAGATCCCGGGACCGCACGGGCTTTTTTGAGAGTGTCGGCTACGTCCAGATCGAGCGGCTTGTGTCAATCAGTAAGGATCCGGATGAAACGGACCAGAACGGTGCCGTTATTCGAGACCCTGCCACGGGGCTACCGAAAAAAATGTACAGCGAACAACTGGTGTATATGTCAAAAAACCTGGTGGACCGTCCCAGGCTTTTGAGTTCCCTGGAACGCATCCATTCTGGCTGGCGACGCATTTACGGTAGTCATTACCAGAAGGGATGGCTGAGCAACAAAGACCTTGACGGCTGGCTTGAAAACACTAGAGACCTGTAGCGCCTGGGGGCCTTACACCCGCAGTATTTTGCCGCTGATCGCCACCGCCAACAGCAGCACGGCGATCAACACAAAGGCCACGCTCAGGCTGCTGCCGTGGGCGATAAAACCAATCAGCGCGGGGCCTGCGAGAATACCGGCATATCCCAGGGTGGTAATGGCGGGCACCGCAATGTGCTCCGGCATGACCGTTTGCTTGCCCACCGCGGTGTACAGCACCGGCACGATATTCGAACAGCCGGCACCGACCAGGGCATAACCCAGCAGGGCGGTTTCCCATGCCGGGAGCAGGGTGGCCAGCAGCATGCCGGCGGTGGCCAGCAAACCACCGATCACGATCACCCGTTTGGCACCCAGGCGGCGCACAATGGCATCGCCGGTCAGGCGGCCGAGGGTCATTGTCAAGGCAAACGCCGCATAACCCAGGCCCGCGTAGGCTTCGTCGAGGCCGCGTTCGTCGCTGAGAAACACCGCGCTCCAATCGAGCACGGCACCCTCTGCCAGGAATACGATAAAACACAGGCAGCCGATAAACAGCACCACCCCATGGGGGATGGCGAAGGCCGGGCCGGAGCTTTCGCTGCCGTAGGGCAACAAGTGCGGGGCCGCCTTGAGCAAGGCGCCCAGGGTAATCACGATAACCACCAGGGTGGCCGAAAGCGGTGACAGCCCCAGGCCGAGCAGCGCACTGACACCTGCCGCCCCCACAATCCCCCCCAGGCTGAACAGCCCATGGAAGCCCGACATCATGGTTTTGCCACTGGCCCGCTCAACAATCACCGCCTGCAGGTTGACGGTGGAGTCCACCGTGCCCAGGCCTGCACCAAACAGAAACAATCCGGCCATCAGCAAGGGTATCGAGCTGACCGTGGCCAGCATCGGCAAGGCCACGCAGAGCAGCAGCGTCCCGGCGCTCAACACGCGGCGGCAGCCGAAGCGTGACGCCAGCGCGCCGGCCATCGGCATGGCAATGATCGACCCCACTCCCAGGCACAACAGCAACAGGCCCAGGGTGCCTTCGTTGAGCTGCGCACGGGCCTTGGCATAGGGGACCAACGGTGCCCAGGCCGCGATGCCGAAGCCGGCAATAAAAAACGCGATACGGGTCGACATTTGTTCCAGGCGTCCCGGAACCACAGGCGCCTGGGGGGTGATGGCAGTCATGAATATCCTTGGTTTTGCGTTCAGCGAACGATGTCCAGCGCGACATCCTTGCACATCAGGCCCTATCGAGCGAGCCAGGTTCCCTTGCGGGCCGCGAAGTTTTTACTGACAACACGGAACACTTTTACCGTGGATCACCACACAGAGGTTATCGGGCCTGCTTGAGGTGGCCTGGAGGGTGCGTAATCCCTGTGAGTAGCGTTGAACCCCAGGCTGCTTGCACAGGATTACCACCTTCCAGGCCACTTCTGCGCGTGGGTCAGTTGGGGGTTGGGAGATATGCCCTGACTTGCACCACGTCGGCGCCAGCGACCCGCACCAGGAGGGTGCCACGGGGCGTGGTTTCCTGGCCGATGTAACTCTCCACCAGCACCCGATCCGCAGCCGTGGCGTGCAGCGATAGCTTATGGGGTTTGCGCAGCAGCTTTCGAGCCTGGGCGTCCACCGGGAATGACGGCTGGCCCCGGCGCACACTGTCGCAAAACGCTACTGCCACGGCCCGTGGCGGCGGTGGTGGCGGCGAGGGCAGGTTGGCTGCGGTGAACAGCAGGTTGAGCTGCTCGGCGGTGGCGACGGCACGGGGGAAACCGGTAAAGGCCGAGGCCACCAGCAGCAGTTCAGTCAGCTCCCCAGGCGCCAGGCCTTGGGCCAGGCTGGTCTTGAAATGCACGCTCAACGGCGGGCCGACCATACCGGCGGCGACGATCGCGGCAAAGATCGCTGCTTCCTGCAAGCGCGGATCAAGGCCCGGGCGCTCGTGCAGATAGCCGTACACCACACCGACCGCCAACTCGCCCAGGGCCGGCGCGGTATGGAACAACGCATCCAGGCGTGCGCCGCCATCCGGTACCCGCTCAATGAATGTTTTGCGGCCGGCGCGGTAAAGCGTTTCAACGGGGCTCTGCGGGGCAAGTGTCTTCATGGTGCATCCTCCAGGAAAATGAGGACGGCGTTTGCTCGACTGCGCACGGACTTCGGCCTGATGAAAACGTCCATCCAGGGACACAGGAGTGTAGGGCGCGCTGGTTTTTTTTGCCATGCTCGGCGCGCTCGCTGTTGGTGTCCTACGCTGAGATCGCCCACAATCGCCAGGCGCTTTTCCCATGGCCGATCATCGGCGGATGCTGAGGTGATCTCACAATGACCCTGTTCTACGACGCTCGCGGCAATATCTACGGTGTGGCCAGCCCGGCCCTGTTGCGCAGCCGGGGCCTTGCCGTGCCCGATAACGCCGCCCTGGCCGCCAGCACTCGCCAGGCGTGGACGGGGCTGGCGATAGCGTCCGAATGTGGCTGGGGGACGTCGCCGCGCCCAGCCGAGGCCAAGGCCTATCGCTGCGACGGTTTGCTGGTCGGGCCGTTCCAGGCTGCACCGCCGTATGACCTGCTGATCGTCAATACCGACGGTTCCCTGGCCGAGCGCAGCGGCAATGGTTTGACGATCTTTGCCCAGGCCCTGACGGACGCGGGGCTGATGACCCAGGCCTGCGAGCTACGGGTACACCACGATCAACCTGATGGGGTGACGCCGCTGGTGACCGGGGTTGAACCGGCGGTCTATGGGGAGCTCCATGGGTTCTGGCTGGCACTGGGGCAGCCAGCATTTGGGCCGCAGGCAGTGGCAGCGATGGGGCCGGAAAGCGCCGAGCCTGGCCCAGTGAATGAGCTGGCTGCGATCAACCCGCAATGGACCCGCAGCCAATTTGTGCGTATCGGCAACCCCCATTGTGTGACCTTGGTCGAACACGTATCGGCCTTGCCGGACAATCGGCAGATGCACCAACCTGATCTGTTCGAGCCGTTGAAAGCGATTGCCTTCGCTCCTCCCGCAGGTAATGGCCGGCCCTGTGCGGCCGGGGTCAACCTGCAATGGGCAGCGCGAGACTCTGCCAATCGGCTGATTGCCCGGGTGTTCGAGCGCGGTGAGGGGCCCACGGCATCCTCCGGGACCAGTGCCAGCGCAGTGGCCTGTGCGGCATGGCGGGCGGGTTGGGTCAAGGCGGGAGAGGTGGCCGTGGTGATGCCGGGCGGTACGGCGCCAGTACGCTTGCACGTTCAGGCAGATGCGCTGCTGGGTGTCAGCCTGTTCGGGACCGCGATGCTTCAAGGCTGAGGTACGTGATGGCTTAACTAAGTGTCAGTTGTTTCTTTATTGTTTAGTTATTGTTTGAAGCGTCGCGTAAGGAAGTTCCTGCTGTTAGGGCTTGGTTTGTTTTGAGGATTTCTCATCTTGTAAAAGAGACTTCCATTGTGTCCGTACGAAACTTCTTTTTTATTTTCAAAGCGCCGAATTCTCGTGGATCTCGCTAATCTTTAGAGCGTTCAGGCACTTCTTTGGCCGCAGATTTTTTGTTTGGCGGGAGGGAGTATTTCAGTCAGATAGTGGATGGCGGGTAACAACGGATGGTGAGTGCGTTTGTTTCGTCACGTTTCAACTTTATTGTTCAAGGCATGGAGACAGACTTCCAAGTACTGGCATTCAAAGGCCGCGAAGCCCTTGACCAGCCCTACTTCATCGAAGTGCAACTGGTCAGCGAAAACCCCGGCCTTGACCTAGAAGCATTGCTGCACCAGCCGGCCTATCTAGGCTTCGGTGAAATGGGCGAAGGTTTGCACGGGCAGGTGTATGCCGTCGGTCGCGATGACCCCGGGGGCCGGCTCACTCGTTATCGCCTGACCCTGGCGCCGCGCCTGGCGTGGCTGGAGCATCGGCGCGACCAGCGCATCTTTCAACAACGCAGCGTGCCGCAGATCATCGCGGCCGTGCTCGAGCACCACGGCATCCTGGCCGACGCGTATGCCTTCGAGTTGGGTCCGGTGGTCTATCCGCCCCGCACGTTCTGTGTGCAATACGCGGAAACCGACCTGCACTTCCTCCAGAGGCTGTGTGAGGAGGAGGGGATTCACTACCACTTTCGCCACAGCCCGGACGCCCATGTATTGGTGTTTGGGGATGACCAGACGGTGTTCCGTCGCCTGCCTGCACAGCGTTATCGCCCTGCCAGCGGGCCGGCCGCCGAGGCACGGGGGATCCAGCGTTTCGATGTGCGCCTGGCGACGCGCAGCCGCCAGGCAGTGCGCCGTGATCACGACTTCGAGCATCCTTCACGGCGTTTGCAGGAACACGCCGGGGCTGCATCGGTGCTGCCTCTTGAGGACTACCATTACCCCGCCGGGTTTACCGGCCATGCGCGGGGTGTGCAATTGGCGCGTCGCAGCCTGGAGCGCCATCAGCGCGACCGTCACCGGGCCTTGGGCAAGAGTGATCAACCGGCGTTGTGCAGTGGTCATTTCCTGCCGTTGCACGATCACCCGCAGCCTGCCTGCAATGACTTGTGGCTGCTTACGTCGGTGCGTCACGAGGGGTATCAACCCCAGGCGCTGGAGGAGGCGATGCCCGCTGGCGACAGGTTCCAGGGCTATCGCAACCGCTTCAACGCCACGCCCTGGCGTGCGATCCACCGCCCGGCGCTCAAGCATCCCAAGCCAACCATTACCGGCAGCCAGACAGCCACTGTGACGGGCCCGGTGGGCGAGGAGGTGCATTGCGATGCCTACGGCCGGGTGAAGGTGCGTTTTCACTGGGATCGCCTGGACAAGGCCAGTGATAAAAGCAGTTGTTGGGTACGGGTGGCTTCCGGCTGGGCGGGCGACGGTTTTGGCGCGATCATGACGCCCCGGGTCGGCATGGAAGTGCTGGTGACCTTCCTGGAGGGCGACCCGGACCGGCCATTGATCAACGGTTGCCTGCCCAATGCGCGGCATATGCCGCCTTATCCACTGCCGCAACACAAAACCTGCAGTGTATTGCGCAGCCGCAGTTCCCCCGGTGGTGCGGGCGGCAACGAACTGCACCTGGAGGACCGCCTGGGTGAAGAGCTTATCTACCTGCGGGCCCAGCGGGACTGGCAGCAGCAGGTAGGGCGTGACAGCCACCTGGAAGTCGGCGGGGAGCGGCGGGAAACCATTCGCGGCCCGAGCACGGTGCGCCTGGAAAGCGCCGAACAGCGACATGTCAGTGGTGATCGCAAGGTGGTCCTGGGGGCGAGCGATCACCTCCAGGTGCAGGGCGATAGCCTGGCCTATATCGGCCAGGCACTGGTGATCGAGGCAGGGCAACAGGTTCATCTCAAGGCGGGTGCCAGCCTGGTGATCGACGCTGGCGCGCAGTTGAGCCTCAAGGCCGGAGGCGAGCACGTACTGATCCAGGCTGGTGGGATCTTCAGCAGTCGCCCGATTACCCTGGGTGGCCAACCGGCCGTTGCGCGCTCGGCCAGCCCTGCGGGTGCGGCCGTCAGCGGTGCGGAAATTTCAGCGGCCCAGGCTGTCGTCATGAGCATGGCCCGGCAACTGGATGCGGACTTCTGCCCGGTATGTGAACGCTGCCGCGAAGGCGTGTGCGACATCCGTGGGAGGGCGGCCTGATGCTGCGTACACCGGGCCAATGGATGACCCAACAGCAGCAGGCAGGACGCCGGCTGTGTTTGATTCTTGAGGGAAACAGCAATGCCCGTCAGCCGCTGATGGCGCCTCGCAACCTGGGGCAATGTTGCAGCCTTTACGGTGGCAGTGCAGTGGCGGTACTGGCGGCTGACGGGCCGGTGATCCTGCTGGTGGAGCAGTTCGATGAGCCTGCGCTTGTGGGGTTGCTCGAGCACCCTGAGATGAACTGGGGCTGGCTGGGCAGCTTGCCCGACGCGGACCTGGGCAACGTCATCGAGCATTGGCAGGCGCGGATGCTGGTGGGGCCACCGGGCAATCAGGCCCTGTACCGTTTCCACGACAACCGCACCCTGGGGCGTGCGCTGACCAGCGTGCCGGTAGCGCAATGGCCGGCCTATCTCGGGCCACTGATCAGCGTCTGCTACTGGCACGAAGAGCAATGGTGCTGCGCCAACAACCCAGCGCCCGGAAAGTACCCGATACCCGACCCCGCTCCTTGGCTCAACATCCCCAACCCCCAGGCCTCGGCCATTCTGCAGGCCAATATCCTGCGCTACCTGCTGGCCGAACACAGCGAAAGCCTTGCGGCGCTGGTCGAGTTCCAGGATCCAGGGGGATGGCTGGCCCAGGTACTGGACGAGGCCCGCAGTTGGCAATGGTACGGCGCTCTGCAACTGGAGTTTTTGGTGGTGCGGCGTTTGGCAGAGGCAACCGGGCCCAGGGTGATTCAGTGGCAGCCGCTGAAGGGGGAGGCGCCGGAGGAACACTTCAGGCGGGTGGCTGAGCAGTGGCGCACGTTGGGGCAAGCATGAGTAACCAGGCGTGTGGAGTTCTGCTGGTGCTGGGTATGGCCTGGACATCGGGGTGTGCGGTGGTGCCCGTTGATCGCTTTACCTTGGAGGTGGATTTGCCAGCCAATTTCCGCGTTAAAAGCGCCGCTAACTACAGCCCCGCAGCAGGTGAACGTTGCACCTTGCCTTGGCGTCGAGGCAAAAGGCCCGAGCGGAAGATTTTTAGTGTTCCCTACAGCCCGGTAGCCAGCCGCGTGACCCAGGCGCTGCCCCTGACTGAAACAGTCGAGGGCTGCCCGTTGGTATTGCGCAGCGTGGAGTTTGATTTTTATGCGCGGTGGGGCGCGCGCGATACGGATGTTGGCGGAGATATTGCGGCTATCCATATTCAGGATCGTTTAGACGCGGATGGGTCGGGGAGGCCTGAGTCGGGGGTGCTGGAGTTGCAAGCACGATGCAGGTGGTTCTTTCGCACAGTGGGGCCGGTGCATGCGATCAGGAAAATCCTCATGTGCAGATCAGTGGACGCAAATGGGCTTTCAAGTAAAGCGTCGGCAGGCGGCGCTGTGCAACGAAATCGACTGGCGGGGCAAAAACTCAGGCTGGTGTTGAACCTGTCTGACGAAGAGCTGCCTGCCTTTGACGATAACTGGGTAGCTGTTCCAAACGGCTGGAGGCGGTGCCGGGGTGAGAGTTTCGAAGATATGTTCGCGTACTGCCGGGGCAATACGACCGACTTCAAACCTATAAAAATGCCTGACGGACGTATCTGTGATGTTTATCCAACGTGCAACTACTAACAGGGAGTGAAGTCATGGAGTTGGAGGCATGGAAGCAGGAGTTTTTCAGTGACAAGATGCCGGCGTGCCCATTGCGAGGGCACTGGGTGAGTTTTTGTTTGGTCGATGAAACCGGCAATGGCAAGAATTATGGGGGGCTGCCGTACTCGTTCCATGACAGTGCCGGACAACAATACAGCGGTAGATTGAATGGAGAGGGCTTCGCCAAAATAACGGATTTTTACTGTGGTCCTGTGGTGCTTACGTTGGATGAACCCTATGCCGGGACAGAAGCACCGTATCACCGACTGACGACGCGCCTGACTTACAAACTACCCATCACCGAACTTCAGGTTCGCGCCGAACGCAGCGAGTTTTCTACCGGGGATGGCCAGCGTCTCGAGGGTAACCCAGCAAGGCGACAAGCCGATCGGTTCTACCAGGTCGAAGTGCGCGATCTGGTTCGCCATGTTGCCCACCTGCCACCGCTGGCGCCACGGTCTCACGGCCCCCAGCCACATGCCCTGAAAATGATGGCCGACCTTGGGTTTGGCCCACCCCAGCCCGAGTTGTCGGGCGTGGTGCTGTTCCCCAACCAGCACACGGCGCTGGAAGTCCGACCCCTGCGGGCACTGCGCCCGATGCTGTCGAGGGACGACGAATTCTGTGCCTTGAACCTGTACCAACTGGCATTGATGGCGACCTTGAGTTACTGCCGTTTTGGCCAGGAGCCGGCCACTCACCCGCAAGATGAAGTCCATTTTCCTCTGGACCCCAGCATCGGCCATCTATTTGCTGAAAAACTCGCGGGGTATCAGCAGGCCTGGAGGGTCGATGCCGAGCAAGTCCGGCGTTTTTACCCGCTGTATGAGGATGTCCCATACTCGCGGCGTTTCGAGATCCTGCCCTTCGACCCTCAGTTGTATCCGCAGAACAGTCCGCAGCTGGAGGCGAGGCAGGAGCATCCGGCACGCTTGCATTTTTTCGATGACGAAGAGCAGGGTACGGATACCCAGGCCTTTATCAGCCATCACGATGAAGTGGTACTGATTGCGGTGCGGGGCACGGCCAGTGCGGCGGATGGCCTGCGTGACGCGAATGCCCACCAGGTACCTTTCGCGGACGGCATCGGTAAGGTCCATGAAGGCTTTTACCAGGCGTACCGTGCCTTGCGTGACTTTGTATTGCGCTATCTGGATCAGTTCTACAGCGGCCAACGCATCGTGATTTGTGGCCACAGCCTGGGTGGGGCAATCGCTTTGTTGCTGGCCGAGGGACTGCGCCGGGTCAAGGATGCCGACTACAACGTGCTGCTGTACACCTACGGTGCCCCGCGCGCCGCCGATGCTGAATTCACAGGGGGAGCGGCTGCCCTGGTTCACCATCGTATCGTCAACCACAATGATCCGGTCCCCAGCGTGCCGGCGACCTGGATGAACACCACGGCCAAGCTATGGGTGCCGGGCGCCGTGACCTTATTCGGCGCGCCCGCGCCGGGAGGCCTGTTGTTTGCTGCGGGGCTGGTGCGGCTCGGTGGCCAGCCCTATCGGCATCACGGCGAGCAGCAACACTTCATGCCGATCATCCTGGCGGACGGCACACAGTCCTCGGTGCTGTGGCAGCCCGGTTGTGCGTCGGTGCAGGAGGCGGCGTGTAATCACGCTTTGCGTTTGCACGGCGATATGCCCGAGCGTGACAACCTGCTCAAGCAACTGTTCCAGGCCAGCCAGCACTTCATGGTCGCCAGCTACGTGCCGGCGGCGTGGGCCACGTTACGCCGCTGGCAACAGACACTGGATACCCGCGGCTCCCTGGTGACGGCACGGGAATACGCATTGATCGACCACGCGCTGAGCACCCTGCGCCGACAACTGCAGGACAAACGGCTTGAGCTGCACCGTCGCAGCCCGGCGAACGGACGCGGCCATGAGCATTACGATGCCTTGACCGCTGAAATCGACCGATTGCAAACCAGTCGCCAGCGTCTGGAAAGCCTGCGCTGGCGCCGTGTGGAAGGGCGCGATGTATACGGCAGTCACGCTTCATCCTCAAACCTGCAACCCAGCCTGGCTCGTTGGTTCAGCCACCCGGAAAACCATGAGTTGCCCCAGGTGGCAAGCATCCCGCCGGCCTTCGAGGGCGATCGGGACAAGGGCCAGACACTGGACCTGGACTCGATCGTTTAGCCTCGCGGGTTACAAAAATGTCACCTGCGCTGGCTGGCGTTTCATCAACACTTTGCCGTTGCGGATCGAATACAGCGCCAGGCCCTGGCTGCGAATGACTTCATAGTCGCTGTTTGCCGACAGGATCAGCAGGTTCGCCGGTCGCCCGGGCTCCAGGCCGTAGCGGTCGCCCAGGGCCATGGCTTTGGCGCTGTTGTCGGTGACCAGGTCCAAGGCCCTTTGCAGGTTGCTGTAGCCGAGCATATGGCAGATATGCAGCCCGGCCTCGAGCACACGCAGGATATTGCCGTTGCCCAGTGGGTACCAGGGATCGACGATGGAGTCCTGGCCAAAGCAGACGTTCATGCCGGCCTCCAACAGTTCGTTGACCCGGGTCACACCCCGGCGTTTCGGGAAGTTGTCGAAGCGGCCTTGCAGGTGAATGCTTTCGGTGGGGCAGGAAACAAAACTGATGCCCGAGTGGCCCAGCAGGCGGAACAGCTTGGCGCAGTAGGCATTGTCGTAGGAACCCATGGCCGTGGTGTGGCTGGCGGTGACCCGGCTGCCCATATCGCGACTGCGGGCTTCTTCGGCCAGCACTTCGAGGAAGCGCGAGTGCGGGTCGTCGGTTTCATCGCAATGCACGTCGACCAGGCAGCCGGTGCGTTCGGCCAGGTCCATAAGGAACTTGACCGAGCTGACCCCTTGGTCGCGGGTGTACTCGAAATGGGGAATACCGCCCACCACATCGGCGCCCAGGCGAATGGCTTCTTCCATCAGTTCGCGGCCATTGCGGTAGGACTCGATGCCTTCCTGGGGAAACGCCACGATCTGCAGGTCGATCAGGTGGCCGCTCTCCTGGCGGACTTCGAGCATGGCCTTGAGTGCGGTCAAGTCCGGGTCGGTGACGTCGACATGGGTGCGCACATGCTGGATACCATGGGCCGCCAGGGCCTGGATGGTCTGCTTGGCGCGGTTCTTGGTGTCCTCCTGGGTGATGGTGGCCTTGCGCTCGCCCCAGCATTCGATCCCTTCAAACAGCGTCCCGCTCATATTCCAGCGCGGCTCGCCGGCGGTGAGGGTGGCGTCGAGGTGGATATGTGGCTCGACAAATGGCGGTACCACCAGGTTGCCAGCGGCGTCCAAGTCGTCCGGCCCCAGGGTCGGCGCGGCGGTTTGTGGGGTAATGCTGGCGATCCGGCCATGTTCCAGGTGCAGATCATGCAGGCCTTCACGGTTGCGCAGGCGGGCGTTGATGATATGCATGGGCAAGTTCCTCTTGGGCAAAAAGCAATCAGGCAGACAGCCGCCAGATCATCAGCGCGACGCCGATGTCCAGACGGTCATTGGGGTTGTCCAGCGACAGCCCGCACAGGGCCTCGATGCGCTGGACGCGATGGGTCAGGGTGTTGCGGTGGACCGCCAACCGCAGGGCAGCAGCCACAAGGTTACCATTGTCCAGGAACCACGCTTGCAGGGTCGGCATCAGGCTCGGGCCGTGACGTTGATCATGGCGCAGCAGGGGCCCCAGGCGTTCCTGGAGAAACTGGTCGAGCAACCCGCGATCGCGCACTGCGCTCAGTAGCTTCAGCACCCCGAGTTCATCGTAGACACAGATACCGGCATGTTCACCAAAGCGCCGGGCGACCGCCAGCGCCTGGCGCGCTTCATCCAGGGCCTGGGCCAGGCCGGCTGGCGGATGTTTTGCCGCGCTCAAACCGATGCACAGCTTCAGCGGGGCCAGGCGCAGGTTCAGGGGCCTGAGCCAGTTTGCCAGGCGTTGCCGGTTGTCATCGGTGGGCAGTAGCAAGGTCCACTGCCCAGCCCTGCCGAGCACGGGCAGACGCGAAGGATGCTCGGCGGCGAACTGGCGCAATCGGCGAGTAATGCCATCGTGCTGGCGGGCCAACTGGGCTTCGGCATCCGCGGCCGCGGTTTGGGCAAATAGCGCGTCGCCACCGTCCAGTTGCAACTGCACCACTTGCCAATCCCCGTCCAGCGGCATGCCCAGCTGGCTGGCGCGATGCAGGAGCAGGTCGAGGGACTGATAGTCGCCCGCCAACAGGCGCTCCAGCACCTCATGCCGTGAGCGTCCGAGTTGCTCGGCCTCGATCAGCGCGGAGCCGATGGCCTGGGTCACCAGGACCATCTTCAGGGAATAAGGCTGTTCGATCAGCGGCATGCCGACGGCGTCGGCAGCTTCCAGCAGCCCAGGGGGGATTGCCTGGATGTAAGCCGGCCCGGTCAGGATCACCAGGCCGGCGACTTGCCGCGCGCAGGCTTCGTCGAGCAAGCGCAAAAGGTTGGCCTCGTCACGGGGATGGTTGATGCCGGTGACGAACACCAGTTCGCCGCCCAGCACCCACTCGGCAATACCGCTGTTCTCGGCTACATAAGGCCAGCGCACGCCATTATCCAGGCCTGCGCTACCCGCCCGCAGGCTCATGCACTCCAGCCCCGGCAGGGCCAGTACATCCGCCACCGTCAGGCTCATGCCTGGGCGTCAGCCGATGGCACCCGCACCCGCAGGACGGCGGTGAGCGCGATGTAGGTAGCGGCCGCAGCGATAATCCCCACCAGTGGCGCAACCCACGGTGAGCTGAACGCCAGCACCGTACCCACGGCATAGGCAATCAGCCCCGGCCAATTGAAGGCCGGCAAGCGCACATCTGCCAGCCGTGGATAGTGGCCGCGGTAGCGATAGAAAAAGTCGGCCATGATCACCCCGCCAATCGGTGGGATCACCGTGCCCAGCAAAATCAGGTAGGGCACCAGCATGTCGTACATACCCAGCAAGGCAAGCAGGGTGCCTATCACTGCGCCGACCAGAGTCACGGTCTTGCGGCGCCTGGTGCGCAGCAGGTTGCAGCCGGCGACGGCAAAGTTGTAGATGGTGTTGTCCTGGGTACTCCAGATATTGAGCAGCAGCATGGCCATCGCCGCCATGGCGAAACCTTGCAGCAGTAACACCTCCACCACATCCGGTTGCTGATAGACGATGGCGCCGTAGGCACCGATCAGCACCATCAGGCCGTTGCCGACAAAAAAGCCGATCAGGCTGGCCAGCACCGCCACCTTGGCCGAGCGGGAAAAGCGCGTCCAGTTGGTGGCCTGGGTGGCACCGCTGACAAAGGTGCCAAACACCAGGGTAATGGCCGTGGACAAATCCAACTCACTGCTGGGCACCACGGCGAGCAAACCTTCCAGCCCGCCGACTTTTACCGTGGCCACCCACATCGACAGCAACAACAGCAGGCCCATGGCCGGGACTGCAATGTAAGAGAGAATTTCCAGCCCCCGATAGCCCACGTAGGCCGTGGCGCAGAACGCCAGGCCGAACAACACCATCAGTGCCAGTACGCTGCCCTGGCTCAACTCGAAATACTTGCCCAGCACCACGGCCGCCGTGGCGGTGCCCCAGGCGTACCAGCCAATCTGGGTGAAACCCAGGATCAGGTCACTCAACTTGCTGCCCACTTCGCCAAAGCAGAAACGCCCCATCAGCACCGAGTTCAAGCCGCTCTTGAAGGCGATGTACCCCAGGCCTGCGGCGTAGATACCCAACAGCAGGTTACCCAGGGCCACGACCCCGAGCATCTGGGTAAAACTGAAGGCCACCCCCAGCTTGCCGCCAGCAAACATGGTCGCGGTAAAAAAGGTGAAGCCCAGCAACACCATGGCCGTGGAGCCAAGGCCCTTGCGTGCATGCATGGGCACTTCGCTGAGAGGGTAATCGTTGCCCGGTTCGTTCTGCGTCATGTGCCGTTCCCCTGTGAGTGACGCAGGGCCTGTTGCAGCGCCCGTGCCAACTGCCGGGCAGTGATGGGTGCACGGTGGGAGCTGTGCAGGTTGCACAATATTTGGGGGTGGGTAGGGCAGGGAGGCGGGATGGCTTGTGGATTGTGCCCAGCCCGGCACTAAAGTGGTGCGGCGGTGATACAAATGGGATCACCGGTCCAGGGTGTCAGTCGAACAGGGTCTGGGTGATTTCCCCACGGTGAAAGGCGAAGGCTGCTTCAAGATCACTTTCGATGGTGCGGCCGCGTGACAGGGGCGGCAGGTTGTCGAGGCTGAAGAAGCCGACGTCGGTGGTTTCAAGCCCGACCGTTGGGGCGGTCTGATTTGTCCGGTCACAGAGAAAGTACAACTTGTAGAAGTCCCTTACATCGGGTGTGTACGGACCTTTGGCTTTGTGAGTAATGCTGTAGAGCACTCGTGCCGTGACGGTCAGCCCGGCTTCTTCGTGGATTTCCTTAATCACGTTCTCGGCCGCTGAAAAACCGACATCCGCAAATCCACCGGGGAGCGCCCAACAACCGTCCGTTGCCTCGCGCACCAGCAGGATGCGATCGCCTTCGATCACTGCACCTCTCACATCAATCAATGGCGTTGAGTAGCGTTGTGCGAAGTCCGAGACTAGGCCAGTAATACTTTCCAGAGGCACGTTACCCAACTGTGCGAGCATCGAGTGGGCGATATGGGCGATTTCCTCAAGGTGCTCACGGTCAAATTCGTTTTTGCAAAAATGCAACGCGGTAGAGGCCAGTGCCTGCAAACGCTTGGCCTGTGCCAGCCAGGTGGATTCCATGGTGTGGTTCCTTGGTTTGCTTCAAAACCTGGTTTTATTCGCTGCTATCGTCGAGGGCAAGCCAGGGATGGAGCAATCCATGGCTAGGGAGGTGTCCCCTCGGTTTTGTAGAGGTGCTTTATTCACCGCGATAAATACAGCCACTGGTGCAGGTCTCATGGATACGAATGGCGCTGAGTTCCGGCAACAACGGCTTCAGCTCATTCCAGATCCACTTGGCCAGTACTTCGCTGGTAGGGTTTTCCAGGCCGGGGATGTCGTTGAGGTAGTTGTGGTCGAGGCGCTCATAGAGCGGCTTGAAAATCGCCTTGATCTCCGAGAAATCACGGATCCAGCCGGTATGCGGATCGAGGTCGCCGCTCAGGTGGATGGCCACCTTGAAGGAGTGGCCGTGCAGGCGCCCGCATTTGTGGCCTTCGGGGACGTGGGGCAGGCGGTGGGCGGACTCGAATGTAAACTCTTTGAAAATTTCCACGGTATGACCTGTAAGGCAGGAGTTTCTAGGGCTGTGTGCGATTGTCAGTGTGGGGTGAGCGCTTTATGGGCCCAGGTGACCGACTTGGCGCGCATTCTAACCTGTTTTATCGGGCAACCAGGCGGAGTGCGTAAAGCGCTGTTACTCCTGGGACCATAACGTTGTACTGACCTTGACCCCATCCCCACACGGCAATGAGCGCTGCGACCCTCGGCGCTCCAGTTCGGCATACGCACGGGCACACTGCACCTGGCTTTGGGCGGCGGCGTTATCAATGCTGATATTGCCGGTGGTTTCAGACACCAGGTTGCCGTTTTTCTCCAACCGGATCAGTGGCCGTTCGGGCTGCACTTCAAAGCGACTTTTCGTCGGTTCGGTGCTCAGTGCCAGGTCGGTGGGGGCTGCCGGCAACTGATCTTCGGTGACGCCATAGCGCGTGAGAAGCGAAAGGTTGGGCAAGTCCTGCGCGCTTGCCTGGGCTGCTGCCAGAAGCAGGAACATGCCAAGGCTGTACATTTTTTTGCGATTAGAATGCATGGTTGTATCTTTCCAAAGTTGTTTCCTGGTGGGCTGGATTGAAGAACAACTTATTATTATCGCAACCACGTTTAGGGCAGGGTGTATCCAGCCAGAAAGAAGAGCCGTGGCGGTTGCCGAACTGCGTACCTGGTTCATAAACCTTGAACGAGGAAGGGCTGAAACTGGTGTTACTGCAACCAGTAATCAGGGCGGTAGTGACGAGGCCCAGGAACTTTATGGGTTTCATAAGGGGGAGGTCCGCGTTGAATTTATCAGTGTTTTACAGGGTTGCCCGCAAGCCAGGCAGCTCATTCCAGGGCTAGGCTTCTTCGCTCTCGAACTCCAGCAAGTCGCCTGGCTGGCAATCCAGGGCGATACACAGCTTGTTCAGGGTTTCGAGTTTAACGCCTTTGATCTTTCCGTTTTTCAATAGCGATAGATTGGCTTCGGTAATCCCAATGGCATCTGCCAGTTGGTTGGAGCGAATCTTCTTCTTCGCCATCATGACGTCCAATCGAATGATGATTGTCATGGGTTAGATGATGCTTTTGTTTTCATCGTCGATAACTTTTGATTCGGCCACTGTTAATGAGAATGCACACAGAAAGATGCCTTGTATGATCGCATACATAGCGCCGGATGATACACCCACGGTAAGGGTGAACGTACGCTCGCCGGGCGCTACGCCAATTTGCGGAAAAATAAGGCCTGGTGGCTCAGAGCGCAATCAAGCGCTCACCCAATCGGCCACTATCGGCCAGTTCAAGGAACTCATCGCCCAGCCGCTGGCTTTCACTCATCGCGGTTTGCCAGTACTGATTGCGTCGCGCGTCATCCCCCATAAAGCGCTTGAAGTCGCTGCGATCCGGCAATTTGCCGTGGGGCAGGCGGGCCAGGTAGTCCCGTGAGGGGGCCACCAGCAACACATCCTGCAGACCCTGTGGGCTACTGCGCCGCCACGGCAGACTCTTGTCGAACCAGCCGGGGATGACTCGATCAGTGAAGTGCGGATACAGCACAACGTCATCGCCGTGGTAGGGCAGGTCGAGGTGGTAGTCCAGCAGGCCACCATCGCGATAGGTGCCGGCACCGGCGCCCGGCAAGTCGCGTACGCCTTGCATCACCATGGGGATCGAACCGGACGCCAGCAGGGCCTGGCGCAGGTTGCCCGGTTCCAGGGCGAGAAAGCGCGAAGGGAAATCCGTGAGCGGGTGCAGTGGCGGCGCCTGGCGCGGGTCGTGGATGATCAGCCGTTCAAAATGCCGGGACAGCCGTGCACGGCCGCGCAGGTTATCGGCGATCACCGAGGACAGGCCCAGGCCCAGGCGCCCTCGGTGATCGTCGGCCAACAGGCCATGGCTTTTGACCACGACTATATTCAGGCGATAGTGCGGGTTATCCAATAGCGACGCATCGCGCCCGGCCAGCAGGTCGTCGAGCATGCGCTGGCAGCTCTGGCTGACCTCGGCCATGGTCACACCCTTGGCAAAGCGTTGCTCGTTGTAAAGGCGCCCGAGGTCGAGCAGGCCCTGTACCGGATCCGGCAGGCAGGCACTGGCAAAGCGCCAGGAACCGATCGACGCGCCGATCAGCGCACGCTCGCGGGGGGCACGCGCCAGCCAGTCACCAAACAGCGCCAGGTCCAGACCCTGAATGCCCAGGGCCTTGGGACCACCGGCCGCGCCGGGCAGAATCCCCACATCGGCAGGCTGGAGGCCTTGTTCGCGAATGCGTGCAAAAGCGCGTTGGCCAGCCTTGAGCGTCAGGGCTGGGAACTTGATGTGAATGGCCGTCATACCGATCTCTGTGCAGGCGAGCCGGGCAGTATAGGAAATATTCCCCGGAGCCTGGCAAGGTGTTGTGGGACAATTGCCATGGTGGCAATTCAGTTTCAGTTAAGTTGCGACCCGTACTGTGGGGGCCGTAGGCAAAACATCCTGAAATGGAGAACGATCATGAAAACCCTCACAATTATCACCGCCAGTATCATCGCCCTCACCAGCGGCCTGGCCCAGGCGCGGGACCTGGGGCCGGATGAAGCGCTGAAATTGCGTGACGCTGGTACCATCCAGTCTTTCGAGAAGCTCAATGCCGCCGCCCTGGCCAAGCACCCAGGTGGCACGGTGCATGAAACCGAGCTGGAGCAGGAATACGGCAAGTATATTTACCAGGTTGACCTGCGCGATGCCCAAGGCGTCGAGTGGGATGTGGAATTGGACGCTGTCACCGGGCAAGTCCTCAAGGATCATCAGGATACGTAATGAAGGTAAATCTACGCACCGGCAGTCGACTGGCGCTGGTGCTCCTGGCCTTTTGCTCGGTGGTGGCTGCCCGGGACCTCAACCAGGATGAAGCCCTGGAATTGCGTCAGCAAGGGGTGATCCTGTCCCTGGAGCAACTGCTGCAGCAGGCCATGGCGCGGCATCCCGGTGCCAGGTTGCTGGAGGCTGAGCTTGAGAGCAAACACGGCAGTTACGTCTATGAGGTGGAGCTGGTGACCACCGATGGCGTGGTCCGGGAAATCAAACTGGACGCGACCACCGGCGCGCTGCTTAAAGACGAGGAAGATGACTGATGCGCCTGCTTCTGGTGGAAGACCACGTACCGTTGGCTGATGAACTGATGGCCGGGCTGAAAGCCCAGGGCTATGCCGTGGATTGGCTGGCGGACGGTCGCGATGCGGTGTATCAGGGGCGCAGCGAGCCGTATGACCTGATCATCCTCGATCTGGGCCTGCCTGGCTTGCCGGGGCTTGAGGTGCTGAGCCAGTGGCGCGCCGCCGCGCTGGCGACCCCGGTGTTGATCCTCACCGCCCGCGATTCCTGGGCCGAGCGCATCGCAGGGCTCAAGGCCGGGGCCGACGATTACCTGAGCAAGCCGTTCCACCCCGAGGAGTTGTACCTGCGCATCCAGGCCTTGCTGCGCCGTTCCCATGGCCAGGCCAACCAGCCGACCTTGCAGGCGGCGGGCTTGCACCTGGATGAAGGCCGTCAGTGCGTGATGCGCGACGGTGCCGAGGTGCAACTGACCGCTGCCGAGTTTCGCCTGCTGCGCTACTTCATGCTGCATCCCGAACAAATCCTTTCCAAAAGCCATCTGGCCGAGCACCTGTATGACGGCGAGACCGAGCGCGACTCCAATGTCCTCGAGGTCCACGTCAACCATCTGCGGCGCAAGCTCGGGCGCAGCGTGATTGAAACCCGGCGTGGCCAGGGTTATCGCTTTGGCGCCAGCCCCGCGTGAGGTCGATCCAGCGGCGGCTGAGCCTGGGGCTGATCAGCGTGATGGTGATCGTCGGCCTGGTGCTGGCGCAGACCAGCCTGTGGCTGTTCGAAGTGGGTCTGCAACGCTACCTGGAAGCGGGTCTGCGCAACGACAGCGAAAACCTGCTGGTGGCCCTGGTGCGTGGGCCCGGCGGCGTGCAACTGGATGAGCAGCGCTTGTCACCGGCCTATCAACGGCCGTTTTCCGGGCACTATTTCCGTATCGACTTCGGCGACAACCACTGGCGCTCCCGTTCATTGTGGGACCAGGAACTGCCGCAACTGCCCCAGGCCGGCCTGAAGGGCAACCTGCAATTGGGCCCGGAAGGCCAGCAACTGCTGGTCCTGCGATCGGACTACAAGCGTTTTGGCCAGTCGATTTCCATCAGCGTGGCCCAGGACTACACGCCCGTGCGGGAAAGTTTTCGCCTGATGCGCCAGGTCGGCTTGGTCCTCGGGCTGGCGGCGTTGCTGCTGATCCTGATCCTGCAACGGGTCACCGTACGCCGGGCCCTGCGCCCGCTGGAAACTGCGCGCGAGCAGATTGCACAGCTGCAACAAGGCCAGCGCTCGCAACTGGATACCCAGGTGCCGGCGGAGCTGGAGCCGCTGGTGGCACAGATCAACCACCTGTTGGCCCATACCGAAGACAGCCTCAAACGCTCGCGCAACGCCCTGGGTAACCTCGGCCATGCCTTGAAGACCCCGCTGGCGGTATTGTTGAGCGTGGCTTCCAGCGAGCAGCTCAAGGACCAGCCGCAATTGGCCAAGTTGTTGCGCGAGCAGTTGCAGCAGGTGCAGCAACGGCTCAACCGCGAACTCAACCGCGCGCGCCTGGCCGGTGAAACCCTGCCCGGCGCGCTGTTCGACTGCGACAGCGAACTGCCGGGCCTGCTGGCGACCCTGAACATGATCCACGGCGAGCACCTGGAGTTGAGCTACCAGGTTCGCCCCGGCCTGCAACTGCCCTGGGACCGCGAAGACTTGCTGGAGCTCTTGGGCAACCTGCTGGACAACGCCTGCAAATGGGCGGATGCCGAGGTGCGTTTGAGCATTGAGCAGACCCCGGAGTGTTTTCAACTGATCGTCGAAGATGACGGCCCGGGTATTCCCGAGTCCCAGCGTGACCAGGTTTTCAGTCGTGGCACCCGCCTGGATGAACAGACCGCTGGTCATGGCCTGGGGCTGGGCATCGTGCGCGATATTGTCGATGTATGGGGCGGTACATTGCAGTTGCAAGAGAGCCCACTGGGCGGGCTCAAAGTGTTGATCGAACTGCCCCGGCGCCAAACCTGACTGGCGGATACGCGCGCCGATTTGCAACAAGACTTTTCTTACAGAACCTGGCTCGCGCAATTTCGCTTATAACAGCCACCACGCAGGCCGTGTGGAACAGGTGAAAGGCACCCTGGTTTTTTCTCTGTTTCGGCCACGGCAGTTGCTATAGCCCTCGCCAGCCGGTCACGCGGCTGCTCGGCACCTAACAAGAAAGATAAAAGGTGAACCCATGCAAATGACCAAACGCTTGAGCCTGTTTGCTGCTGCCGCAGCCCTTGTCGCCAGTTCCTCGGCACTCGCCGCCCCAACCTTTATCAATGTACTGACCGGTGGCACCAGCGGCGTGTATTACCCGATTGGGGTGGCATTGTCACAGCTGTACAGCAACGGTATAGACGGATCGAAGACCTCGGTGCAGGCCACCAAGGCGTCGGTGGAAAACCTCAACCTGCTGCAAGCCGGTCGCGGCGAGCTGGCCTTTGCCCTCGGTGACTCGGTCGCCGATGCCTGGAATGGCGTGCAAGACGCCGGCTTCAAGGCACCCTTGAAAAAACTGCGGGCGATTGCCGGCACCTACCCCAACTACATCCAGATCGTCGCCAGCAAGGAGTCTGGCATCACCACCCTGGAGGATCTGAAAAACAAGCGTATCTCCGTCGGCGCGCCGAAATCCGGCACCGAGCTGAACGCCCGCGCCATCTTCAAGGCTGCTGGCCTGAGCTACGAAGACATGGGCAAGGTCGAGTTTCTGCCGTACGCCGAGTCGGTCGAGTTAATCAAGAACCGCCAGTTGGATGCCACCCTGCAGTCCTCGGGCCTGGGCATGGCGGCGATCCGCGACCTGGCCGCGACCCTGCCAATAACCTTCGTTGCCATTCCGGCGGATATCACGGCGAAGATCGATAACGCTGCCTACCAGGGCGCGGTGATCCCGGCGGGCACTTATGACGGTCAGGACAGCGATGTAGCGACCGTGGCCATCACCAACATCCTGGTCAGCCATGACGGCGTGACCGATGAGGTGGCCTACCAGATGACCAAGCTCATGTTCGACAACCTCGATCGTCTGGGTAACGCCCACTCGGCGGCCAAAGATATCAAGTTGCAAGGTGCGGCCAAGGGCCTGCCTATCCCACTGCATCCGGGCGCCGAGCGTTTCTACAAGGAAGCGGGCGCACTGTAAGGCCCAGGTGGGTGCGGTGCGCGGTGCCAAGCGCTGCGCGCTGTGCCAGAGCGGTGAATAGCCCGGCGCGCACAACGCGCCAGGCTTGTTGGCATGTCGATGTTGTAACGTGGGAGTGACCTGCATGAGTGAGCAAGACCAAGGCCTTGCCGCCAGTCCCAGGGATTGGCCGCGAGCGCTGTTCTATGTCGCGCTGTTGTTTTCCGTCTTCCAAATCATCACCGCGGCCTTCCATCCGGTCTCCAGCCAGATTCTGCGGGCCGTGCATGTGGGCTTTCTGTTGTTGGTGGTGTTTCTGTGTTTCCCGGCGCGTGGCAATGCTCAGCCCTGGCAGCCGATGGCCTGGCTGCTGGGGCTGGCCGGAATGGCCACGGCGTTCTACCAGTGGTATTTCGAAGCCGACTTGATTCAACGCTCTGGCGACCTGACCGATAGCGATTTGGTCATCGGCCTGTTGCTGATTGTGCTGGTGTTTGAAGCGGCGCGGCGGGTGATGGGGATTGCCCTACCGTTGATCTGTGCGCTGTTCCTGGCCTACGGCCTGTTCGGCCAGTACCTGCCGGGCGATCTGATGCACCGCGGCTATGCCATCGACCAGATCGTCAACCAACTGGCCTTTGGCACCGAGGGGCTGTATGGCACGCCGACCTATGTATCGGCCACGTACATCTTCCTGTTTATCCTGTTCGGTGCGTTCCTTGAACAGGCCGGGATGATCAAGCTGTTCACCGATTTCGCCATGGGCCTGTTCGGCCACAAAGTCGGTGGCCCGGCCAAGGTTTCCGTGGTGTCGTCGGCGCTGATGGGCACCATCACCGGTTCGGGGGTGGCCAACGTGGTCACCACCGGCCAATTCACCATCCCGTTGATGAAGCGCTTCGGCTACAAGTCGGCGTTTGCCGGTGGCGTGGAAGCGACCTCGTCGATGGGCAGCCAGATCATGCCGCCGATCATGGGCGCAGTGGCCTTTATCATGGCCGAGACGATCAACGTGCCGTTCTTCGAGGTGGCCAAGGCCGCGCTGATTCCGGCCATGCTGTACTTCGGCTCGGTATTCTGGATGGTTCACCTGGAAGCCAAGCGCTCCAACCTGCGTGGCCTGCCCAAGGACGAATGCCCGAACCCCTGGGCCGCGGTGAAGCAGCGCTGGTACCTGTTGATTCCGCTCTTTGTGCTGATCTACCTGCTGTTCTCCGGGCGCACGCCGCTGTTCTCCGGCATGGTCGGCCTGGCCCTGACGTCCATTGTGATTCTCGGCTCGGCGATCATCCTGCGGGTCTCGTCCAAGGTGATGCGTTTTGTCTTCTGGATCGTCCTGGGTCTGCTTTGCGCGGGCTTCTTCCGGCTCGGTATCGGCATGGTGTTCGGGGTGGTGGCGCTGCTGGTGGCGGTGTGCTGGTTTATCAAAGGCGGCCGCGACACCCTGACCATCTGCCTGCATGCACTGGTAGAGGGCGCACGGCACGCGGTGCCGGTGGGGATCGCCTGCGCCCTGGTGGGGGTGATTATCGGTGTCGTGTCGCTGACCGGGGTGGCTTCCACCTTTGCCGGCTACATCCTTGCCATTGGCCAGGACAACCTGTTCCTGTCGCTGGTGCTCACCATGCTCACTTGCCTGGTGCTGGGCATGGGGATTCCGACCATTCCCAACTACATCATCACCAGTTCGATCGCTGCACCGGCACTGCTGGACCTCGGCGTACCGCTGATTGTCTCGCATATGTTCGTGTTCTATTTCGGCATCATGGCCGACCTCACACCGCCGGTGGCATTGGCCTGTTTCGCGGCGGCACCGATTGCCAGGGAGAGCGGCCTGAAGATCAGCTTTTGGGCGGTACGCATCGCGGTGGCGGGGTTCGTTGTGCCGTTTATGGCGGTGTACGAGCCGGCGCTGATGCTGCAGGGCGATAGCCTGCTGGCCACACTGTATGTGGTGGCCAAAGCGTTGCTGGCCATTGGTATCTGGGGCGCGGTATTTACCGGCTACTTGCAAGCCAGGCTGAGTTGGTGGGAGCGCCTGCTGGGCTTCTTCGCCGGTGGTAGCCTGATTCTGGCGACGCCGTTAAGCGATGAAATCGGCTTCGTCATGGTGGGGCTGTTGATCGCACAGCACTGCTGGCGGGCCCATCGTGCCCAGGCGGCCACTGCGTGATCGGTCTGTGTCTGGGCTTGGCGGGCGCGGTATGGGCACAAGTGCCTACGCCTGTGTTCACCCTGGCCTGGACGCATACGATTGAGAAAGTGCGCTGGGAAGAGGATTACCGTGTAACGCCTGAGGGCCTGGTGTTGGGCGAGGCGCGGGTCAAGGGTTCCGGGGCCGGTATGGAGATCCCGCACGGCGCCGAACTGCGTGAGGGCAGTTGGCATTACCAGCGTCAGTTGCCACCCTTGCAGCCCCTGCGCCTGGGCCGCACCCCCGAGGCCGGGGATTATCAACTGTGTTTCAACCAGCAGTGCCAGTGGCTGAGTGCCTGGCTCGGCCCGCCCCAGGCGAGCCAGCCGGCGGTAGAGCTGTGGGGGTGTGAGCTGGAGGTTGCGTCCAGCCCCCGGCCCCGCACCTTTTAACCGCGATCAGACCCGGAACTGGTCCATCAACCCCTGTTGCTGATTGGCCAGGCTATTGAGCGTCTGGCTGACCCGCGCCGATTCATTGGCTTGTTCCGACAGCGACTCGGTCACATCACGAATCGTCGCCACGTTGCTGTTGATCTCCTCGGCCACCGCGCTTTGCTGCTCGGCGGCGCTGGCGATCTGCAGGTTCATGTCGCTGATCACCGTCACCGCATCGCCGATCTGGCGCAATGCCGTGACGGCCTGGCCGACCTGTTCGACACTGCCTTGGGCCTGGCGATGGCTGTTGCTCATGGAACTCACCACTTCCTGGGTGCCGTTTTGCAACTGTTCGATCACCTGGCGGGTTTCTTCCACCGACTCCTGAGTGCGCCGTGCGAGGTTGCGCACCTCGTCCGCCACCACCGCAAAACCACGCCCGGCTTCACCGGCACGGGCGGCTTCAATGGCGGCGTTGAGGGCCAGCAGGTTGGTTTGTTCGGCAATCGCGCGGATCACTTCCAGCACTGAACCGATCTGCTCGCTATTGGCTGCCAGACCTTCGACCTGGGCCATCGCCGTGCTCATGTCGGCAGCCAGGTGGCCGATGCTGGTGGTGGTGCGGTCGATCACCGTCAGGCCTTCGCGGGTGGCCTGGTCGGCATCCCGTGCAGCGTGTGCCGCCTGGGCGGCGCTGCGGGCGACATCCTGGGCGGTGGCGCTCATTTCGTGGGAGGCGGTGGCCACCTGATCCACCTGGCGGTACTGCTGCTCCATGCCGGCACTGGTCTGGCTGGCGATTGCCGCTGATTGGTCGGCGGTGCTGCGCGCGTCCTGCACCGAGCGTTTGACCTCGGCAATGATCGGTTGCAGTTTGTCGAGGAAGCGGTTGAACCAACTGGCCAGTTCGCCCAGTTCGTCGCGCTTGTCGTAGGCCAGGCGCCGGGTCAGGTCGCCTTCGCCGCTGGCGATATCTTCCAGCATATGGGCCACGCCGAGGATCGGCCGGGTGACACTGCGGGCCATCAGCCACACCAGCAGCAAACCGACGATGGCGGCGAGCAGGCCCAGGCCCAGTTCCAGCAGGGTGCCTTTGGTGTTGTCGGCATCCAGCTCGGCCTTGAGGGTTTCGGCGGGGCCGATCAGGACTTTTTCCGGCACATCCAGCAACACGCCCCAGGACTTGCCATTGGGAATGGGCTGGAAGGGTGCCAGCACCTTGAGTTGATGGTCGGTACGCAGGCTGTAGGTCTGGGTGCTGCTGGCCATGGCGCTGATCAGTTGTGCGCCGCTGGCGGTATCCACACTGTCCAGGCGCTGGCTGAGCTTGCTCGCATCCGGGCTGTAGCCGGCCAGCAAACCCACCGGGCTGATGATGCTGACGTTGGTCTGGCCGTCATACAGCTCGCGGCTGGCATTCTGGCTGACTGCCTGCAGGCTGTTGAGGTTGATGTCCACCGACAGCGAGGCGATGACTTTGCCATTGGCCATGAGCGGGAACACGATGCTGGTCAGCAAGACGTTGTGCCCGTCGATCACATAGAAGTACGGCTCGATCACACACGGCTTGAGGGTCGTGCGTGGGCAGGTGAACCAGGTGTTGGCCTTCTCGCCGCTGGGGCCGACGCTGGTGTCGGACATATCGCTTTCCGGCAGCGCCATCGAGGTCAGGGTGCCGGGTGTCGGCTGCGACCAGTACAGGGCAAAGCGTCCCTTTTCATTGCTGCCCAGTTCCGCTTGGCCGGCGAACAGCTCATCCTTGCCATCCAGGGCATTGGCTTCAAAGACCAGGGACAGGCCCAGCAGGTCCGGGTTGGCTTGCAGGGCGGCCTTGACCTGGCGGGTCAGGTCTTCACGCAGGTCGAAGGCATCGAGGAAGCGTTTTTCGGCCTGTTCGCGCAAAAACAGCACCTGGCGCGAAAAGCCATGGCCATATTGGTAGGCGTCCATAAATTGCTGGCGGATGCCCAGCGCCTGCACTTCACCCTGGGCTTCGATGCGCGATTGGGCTGCAACATTAAGCATCTGTGTGCTGGAGGTCTGGACCCGTTGTGAACTCTGGTCCATCCGATACAGCGAAAGACCCACCAGCAGGGTCACGATGCCCAACAGACAAAGGCCGGCGAGGAGGGTGATTTTCCATTGAATGGACAGCTGCCTGAGCGACATGGAGATCCTTAACCTTTCGTTGCGACAGAGATAATCCACTCTATCGGCCGCGGGTTGTTTTTCTTTATTCATACGTTCAATTGAATCTATTCGCGACGTCGTTCTTTGACATGGCGCGCCGGCTGCTGCAAAGTGCGCGGCCTCTAATAAAACTCCCTTTCTGCGTGTGCCGTGGTCGACATCTGGCCGGGGCGCCGGCGCGTGTTGTGTTTATATTTCTGTCTTGAGGTAACCATGATTAACGCAGTAATCGCCGCGGTCGGCACCATGCTCGTGCTCAGCCTGTCCCGCGTGCATGTGGTCATCGCGATCATCGTGGGTGCCCTGGTCGGCGGTTTGACCGGTGGCCTGGGGATCGACGCGACGCTCAGCGCGTTCAACAGCGGCTTGGGCGGCGGTGCCACGGTGGCGTTGTCTTACGCATTGCTCGGTGCTTTCGCGGTGGCGATTGCCAAGTCCGGCCTGGCCCATGCCCTGGCGGACAAGGCCCTGCTGCTGGTGGGCCGCCAGGACGCCACTGGCGGCAGTTCTGTCAAATGGCTGCTGATCTGCCTGCTGGGAGCGGTGGCGATTGCCTCGCAGAACATCCTGCCGATCCATATCGCCTTTATCCCGCTGCTGGTACCGCCGCTGCTGTATGTGCTGACCAAGTTGCAGATTGACCGGCGCCTGATCGCCTGCGTCATGACCTTCGGCCTGATCACCCCGTACATGTTCCTGCCGGTGGGCTTCGGCAATATCTTCCTCAACCAGATCCTGCTGGCCAATGTCGCCAAGAGCGGGGTGGATATCAGCCAGGTCAACGTTACCCATGCCATGGGTATTCCGGCGCTGGGCATGGTGTTCGGCCTGTTGGTGGCGGTGTTTATCAGCTACCGCAAAAAGCGCATCTACGACCTGCAGAAGATCGAGCGGGTCGAGCAAGTGGCGGTGCAGTACAACCCGCTGACCCTGCTGGTCGCCGGGCTGGCCATTGCTTCGGCTTTTATTATCCAGTTGTGGCTGGACTCGATGATCATCGGTGCTCTGGCGGGTTTCCTGATCTTCTCGGTATCGGGCATCGTGCGCTGGCGCGACACCGATGATCTGTTCACCGAAGGCATGAAAATGATGGCGATGATCGGCTTCATCATGATCGCGGCGTCGGGGTTTGCTGAAGTGCTCAAGGCCACCGGCCAGGTACAGACGCTGGTGCAGGCTTCGGCCGAATTCATCGGCCACAGCCGTGGCGTGGGTGCGCTGTTGATGTTGCTGGTAGGCCTGCTGGTGACCATGGGCATCGGTTCGTCGTTTTCCACCGTGCCGATCCTCGCGGCGATTTTTGTACCGCTGTGTGTGCAACTGGGGTTCAGCCCGCTGGCCATTGTCTGCATCGTCGGCACCGCCGGGGCCCTGGGCGATGCCGGTTCGCCTGCGTCCGACTCTACCCTGGGGCCGACCTCGGGTTTGAACATCGACGGCCAGCACCACCATATCTGGGACACCGTGGTCCCGACCTTCCTGCACTACAACCTGCCGTTGCTGGTGTTCGGCTGGTTTGCCGCGATGACCCTGTAACAAGCAGATTCCTACAGTTTTCTCCTTTAGGGCCGTTAACCTCGTAACGTTGCCCTACAAGAGAGAAGATCCATGCGTCTGAGTCTGAAGGCCAAAGTCCTGTCCCTCGCTGTACTGCCAGTGTTGTTGTTTGCCGTGGTCATCAGCCTGACCACCGTGTGGATCCTCAAGGAACAGGCGCGCACCGAGGTGGCCGAAACCCGCCAGCGCCTGCTCAACAACGCCAAGGCCACCCTGCAAAGTTATGTCGAAGTGGCGATGACCACCATCAAGCCGCTGTACGACGCCGCAGCCCCCGGCGATACGGAGGCGCGGGCGCAGGTGGTCAAGCTGTTGTCCAACACAACCTACGGCAAGGACGGCTATTTCTTCGGCTACGACTCCGAAACCATCCGCCTGTTCAAGGGCAACAGCCCCGACGGCGTGGGCAAAAGCTTCAAGGACAACCGTGACCCCAACGGCGTCTACGTCAACCGCGACCTGGTCAAGGTCGGCAAGGACGGCACCCACTACCTGCAATACAGCTCGACCCAGCCGGGGCAAACCGAACTGGTGCCCAAGCTCGGCTACACCGAGTACCTGCCCAAGTGGGACATGGTGATCGGTACCTCGGTCAACCTCGACGGTATCGAGGCCCTGGTCAGCGAAGTCGAAGCCAAGGTCAACGAGCGCATGGAAGGGGTGTTGTTGAGCATTGTCGGCATCGCCGTAATCCTGCTGTTGCTGATCGCTGCAGCGGGCATGCTGCTGGCCAATACCATCCTGCGCCCCTTGCACCTGATGAAAGCCAACCTCGACGATATCGCCGCCGGTGAGGGCGACCTGACCCGGCGCCTGGCAATCACCAGCCAGGACGAGTTGGGTGAACTGGCCGGCTCGTTCAATCGGTTTGTCGATAAGATCCACGGCCTGGTACGCCAGATCACTGACATGACCTCGCAACTGACCGGGCTGGTCAGCCAGGTGTCCGAGCAGGCCCATCGTTCGGAGCAGGCCATGGAACGCCAACGTCAGGAAACCGACCAGGTGGCGACGGCGATCAATGAAATGTCGTCTGCCGCCCATGAAGTGGCCCGAAGTGCCCAGGGCGCGGCCGTGGCGGCGCAGCAGACCGACGCCGAAGGCCAGGCCGCCAAGCGCGTGGTGGATGGCAGCATCGCGCAGATTCATGCGTTGGTGAATGACATCCGCAGCAGTGGCGTGTCCCTGGATAGCCTGCAACAGGACGTGTCGTCGATTGTCAGCGTGCTTGGGGTGATCCGCTCGATTGCCGAGCAGACCAACCTGCTGGCCCTCAACGCCGCCATTGAAGCCGCCCGTGCCGGTGAAGCCGGGCGTGGCTTTGCGGTGGTGGCCGATGAAGTCCGCGCACTGGCCAGCCGCACCCAGCAAAGTACCCAGGAAATCCAGGGCATGATCGACCGCCTGCAAAAGGGCACCGAGGCGGCCGTGGAGTCCATGCGCCGCTCCAGCGATGCCGGCGACGGCACCTCGGCCCAGGCCAACGAAGCCGGGGCGTCCCTCGATACCATGGCGCAACTGATCGGGACCATCAACACGATGAACGCGCAGATCGCCAGTGCTGCAGAAGAGCAAACCGTCGTGGCCGAAGAGATCAACCGCAGCGTGCATCAGATTGCCGTGGCGGTGGACAGCGTGGCGGACGAGACCCAGCAGGGCGCACAGACCTCCCGCAGCCTGGCGGAACTGGGGCAGCGGTTGGGGCAGTTGGTGGGGCAGTTCAGGATCTGATCTGGCAATTGCGGTGCTGGTTCTGGCCTCATCGCAGGCAAGCCAGCTCCCACACTTGATCGGTGAACATGGTCAAAATGTGGCGGTTGCTGGGGTAGTTCGGGATCTGATCTGGCAATTGCGGTGCTTGATCTGGCCTCATCGCAGGCAAGCCAGCTCCCACACTTGATCGGTGAACATGGTCAAAATGTGGCGGTTGCTGGGGTAGTTAGGGATCTGATCTGGCAATGGCGGTGCTGGTTCTGGCCTCATCGCAGGCAGGCCAGCTCCCACACTTGATCGGTGGACATGGTCAAAATGTGGGAGTTGCTGGGGTAGTTAGGGATCTGATCTGGCAATTGCGGTGCTTGATCTGGCTCCATCGCAGGCATGCCAGCTCCCACACTTGATCGGTGAACATGGTCAAAATATGGCAGTTGCTGGGGTAGTTAGGGATCTGATCTGGCAATTGCGGTGCTTGATCTGGCCTCATCGCAGGCAAGCCAGCTCCCACATGTTGAACTGTGAATGCAGTCAAATGTGGGAGCTGGTGGGGCAGTTCAGGATCTGATCTGGCAATTGCGGTGCTGGTTCTGGCCTCATCGCAGGCAAGCCAGCTCCCACATGTTGAACTGTGAATGCAGTCAAATGTGGGAGCTGGCTTGCCTGCGATGGGGCCCTAACAGCCGCTACACATCCCGCATCAACAACCCAAACCCGATATCCATGTCCAACGGCACCGGCACATACACCGTGTGCCCATCCCCCGGCGCCACCTCAATCGCCTCACCCTTGGCGTTATGCATCACCCCCAGGTCAAAATGGAAGTTCCCCGCCGGGGTCATCAATTCCAGGTGATTGCCCACGGCAAAGCGGTTCTTCACCTTGACCTCGGCCAGTTCCCCGCGCCGTTCGCCGGTCAATTCCCCGACAAACTGCTGTTGTTCCGAGACGGAGCTGCCGTTCTGGTAGTTCTGGTATTCGTCATGTACGTGGCGGCGCAGGAAACCTTCGGTGTAGCCACGCTGGGCCAGGGACTCAAGGTTGGTCATCAAGCCCCGGTCGAACGCACGACCGGCCACCGCATCATCAATGGCCTGGCGGTACACCTGAGTGGTGCGCGCCACATAAAAGTGGGACTTGGTGCGGCCTTCGATTTTCAACGAATGCACGCCCATCTGCGTCAGGCGCTCGACATGCTGCACCGCCCGCAGGTCCTTGGCGTTCATGATGTAGGTGCCGTGTTCGTCCTCGAAGGCCGGCATCTGCTCATCCGGGCGGTTGGCCTCCTGCAGCAGGAACACCTGGTCGGTGGGCGCGCCAAGGCCCAGGGTCGGCTCGGGCTGATACTGCTGGACGATATCGCCCACGGTGTTTTCGGTCGCGGGTGTGGCCTGGTATTTCCAGCGGCAGGCGTTGGTGCAGGTGCCCTGGTTGGCATCGCGCTTGTTCATGTAGCCGGACAACAGGCAGCGCCCGGAGTAGGCCATGCACAGCGCGCCATGCACAAACACTTCCAGCTCCATGGCCGGCACGTGCTGGCGGATTTCGGCGATTTCTTCCAGGGACAGCTCCCGCGACAGGATGATCCGGCAGATGCCTTGCTGCTGCCAGAACTCGACACTGGCCCAGTTCACCGTGTTGGCCTGCACCGACAGATGGATCGGCATCTGCGGGAAGTGCCGGCGCACCAGCATGATCAAGCCCGGATCGGACATGATCAGTGCGTCCGGGCCCATGGCGATCACCGGTTCCAGGTCCTTGAGGAAGGTTTTCAGCTTGGCATTGTGCGGCGCGATATTGACCACTACATAAAAGCGCTTGCCCTGGACCTGCGCCTCGGCGATGCCCAGGGCCAGGTTGGCGTGATCGAACTCGTTATTACGCACCCGCAAGCTGTAGCGCGGCTGGCCGGCGTAGACCGCATCGGCGCCGTAGGCAAAGGCGTAGCGCATGTTTTTCAGGGTGCCGGCAGGGGCGAGTAATTCGGGAGCGAGGACAGGGAGCATGGGATTCAGATCGCAAAAGGGCGGCAGGGTAGCCGAGCCGGGCCTGGCGGTTATTGATCTGGGTCTACGCTGTAGAAATAAAGATGGCACTCGCCGGATGCGCGGTGGACTAAGCAACAGGGCGCGCTGGGCGCCCGACGTTTTTCTGGCACGGATCGGACATGAACCAAACGAATCTGCAATTCAAAACCCTGCTATTGCTGCTGGTCCTGGTGACCCTCGCGTTTTTCTGGATCCTGTTGCCGTTCTACGGCGCGGTGTTCTGGGCGGTCATCCTCGGGATCATCTTTGCGCCTATGCAGCGGCGCCTGCAGCTCAAGTTTGGCTGGAACCGCAACCTCACGTCGCTGTGTACCCTGATGGTGTGCCTGGTGATCGCGATCTTGCCGGTGATCATCACCAGCGCCTTGCTGGTGCAGGAGGGGGCGACGCTGTACAAGAACGTCGAAAGCGGCAAATTGGATGTGGCGGGCTACATCGAGCAATTCAAGAACTTCCTGCCGCCGTACTTCCAGAACCTGCTAGATCGCTTCGGCATGGGCAACCTGGAAGGCCTGCGCGAGAAAATCGTCAAGGGCGCGATGCAGGGCAGCCAGTTCTTTGCCAGCCAGGCATTCAGCTTTGGTCAGGGCACCTTTGATTTCCTGGTGAGCTTTTTCATCATGCTCTACCTGCTGTTCTTCCTGCTGCGCGACGGCCCCGAACTGGTGCGCAAAGTGCGCACGGCGGTGCCGCTGGCCGAGCCACAGAAGCGTCGCCTGCAACTGAAGTTCAACCGCGTGGTGCGGGCGACCGTCAAGGGCAATGTGCTGGTGGCGGTGACCCAGGGGGCGCTGGGTGGCCTGATCTTCTGGTTTCTGGATATTCCCAGTGCGTTGCTCTGGGCGGTGCTGATGGCGTTTCTGTCATTGCTGCCGGCGGTGGGTGCCGGGATTGTGTGGGGGCCGGTAGCCGCGTACTTCCTGCTCAGCGGTTCAATCTGGCAAGGGGTGGTGCTGGCCTTGTTCGGGGTGTTTGTGATCGGCCTGGTGGACAACGTGCTGCGCCCGATCCTGGTGGGCAAGGACACCAAGATGCCGGATTACCTGATCCTGATCTCAACCCTGGGCGGCCTGTCGGTCTTCGGCCTCAATGGTTTTGTAATCGGGCCGTTGATTGCCGCGCTGTTTATTTCCAGCTGGGGGCTGTTTGTCGAAACCAAACCTCGGGTACGCCTGCCATTGCCCTAAGCCGAGAAACAATGGGCCATCTTGCGTGACAGGGCCTGGGCATCGGGCAGCGACGTCAGGGGGCCACTGATGGCTTCACCGTCGCGTACCAGGTACCAGCAGGCGAGCAAACCCAGCTCGCGAAGGGGGACAGGGACGGCACTGCCGACGACGGACATGATCTGGATAGTGGGCATATCTACCTCCATTGCTGATGGAGGTCACCTTACGGTGGCCCGGCGGCGAGGGAAAATCACCCTGCTCGATAGTCAACATCACTGTCATCGAGGCTGCACCGGCAGGGGCTCAGTCAACCACCTGGTCCAGCATGTGCAGCACTTCCTGTTCATTGAGCAGGCCCTTGTGGACCAGGTTTTCTGCCAGCAGCGAAAGAAACTTGGCGCTGCGATGGCCTTCCAGGTGCTTGAGCTCGGTCAAGGCGCTATAGACCTTGCTCGAGGTGCAGAGGCCGGCGGTACGGTGCGGATTTTGTGTGGGCATGCTGGGGCGTCCTTGTTGTTATGGCCTGTTATAGGGGACAGTTTTGATAGTGAGAGTGCCGTGTGACACAAACATGACAGCGCGGCCCCCCATTGGGCAAGTGCACGTTGCCCCTAATAATGTCGGAATTAACAGCCAGGGTTGTCCCCATAACGACCCTGGCGAGATTTACTCAGACCTGGCCACCCATAAAAAAGCCCCGCCGGGTGTGCGGGGCTTTTGCTGATGGGTTTACCAGCCACGCCCGTAATAGCCACGGGGCGGGCCGTAGTAGCCACGTGGTGGCCCGTAATACACGGGCGCCGGGCGGTAATACACCGGCTGCTGCACGTACACTGGCGCCGGCTGATAATAGACCGGTGGCGGGGCGGCATACACCGGCTGGGGCTGGTAATACACCGGTTGCTGCTGCACATACACCGGTCGATCATGGCTGGCGATCACAGAGCCCACTACGGCTGCGCCGACAACCGCACCCAATACGGCCGGGCCACCCCAACCGCCACCATGGGCGGAGGCTTGGCCGGCTACAGCAAGTGCACCGATCAGCAAAGCGATCCTGGGGATTTTACGAATCATGGTCTTTCCTCGGTTGGCCCCTGCGCTTGTGGTCTGCAATCAATAGACTCAAGGATTGTCGCGGGGATACTTTTAAGACAACGTATTTCAGGAAAACAGCACGGCCACTAGGTAAAGGTTGTGTAAGGTCTGTACCGATTTGCTTACTTCGAAGAGGCGTTACCGATGCTGATGAACCCCAACAAGGATACCCAGTTGTGCATGTCGCTGTCGGCCCGTCCGGGCAATTTCGGCCTGCGATTTCATAACCATTTGTATGAGCAGCTGGGGCTGAACTTCTACTACAAGGCGTTCAGCAGTCAGGACTTGAACGGCGCCGTGGCCGGGATCCGTGCCTTGGGGATTCGTGGGTGTGGGGTGTCGATGCCGTTCAAGGAAGCCTGCATCGAGCTGGTCGATGAGCTCGACGAATCGGCCCGCGCGATCGCCTCGATCAACACCATCGTCAACACCGCCGGGCACCTCAAGGCCTACAACACCGACTACATCGCCATCGAGCAACTGCTGCAAAAACACGCGGTGCCCAAGGACTCGACCTTCGCCCTGCACGGCAGCGGCGGCATGGCCAAGGCCGTGGCCAGTGCCTTGCGGGATGGTGGCTATGCCAATGGCGTGATCGTTGCGCGCAATGAAACGGCGGGCCGGGCCCTGGCGCAGAACCTGGGCTATCAGTGGCAGGCGACCTTGGGTGAAGCGCGCCCGCAGATGCTGGTCAACGTGACGCCGATCGGCATGACTGGCGGCGCCCAGGCGCAGGACCTGGCGTTTGCGGCCGACGCGATTGATGCGGCAGACACCGTGTTCGATGTGGTGGCCATCCCCGCCGAAACGCCGTTGATCGTGCGGGGCAGGGCCCAGGGCAAGCGGGTGATTACCGGCCTGGAAGTGATCGCGATCCAGGCCCTGGAGCAGTTCGTGCTGTACACCGGCATCCGGCCGACGGACGAACAGTTCCAGAAGGCGGTGGATTTCGCCCGGCAGTAAACACCGCCGGCCCATGTGGGAGCGGGCTTGCTCGCGAAGACGTCGGCCCAGCAAACATTGATGTTGACTGACCCACTGCTTTCGCGAGCAAGCCCGCTCCCACACAAGCCCGCTCCCATAAGGGGGGACGTTTATTCGAGGCGTGACAGGCGCTCTTCCAGCGCCGCAATCCGCGCCTCCAGCTCCTCGATGCGCTCCACGGAAACCCCACTGGCACTGCTGCGCTCCACCGGGCTACCGCGGGCGGCCAGGATCGCCTCGATATCCGCGGGATCGCCCAGGGAGTGGGTGTAGCGGTCTTCGCGCTGGCCGGCCTGCTTGGGTACTAGCACCGCCAGGTCACGGGCGATCAGGCGTTCCAGTTGATGCACCACCTGCTCGGCATCTTCAAAATCATGCATGCGCCCGCTGCGGGTCAGCAGTTCGTTGACCGTCTGCGGCCCGCGCAGGAACAGCAGGCCGGTAAGGATCACCTGTGCCGGCACCAGTTCCAGGGCCTTGTCCACGCGGTGTTCCCAGCGGTCGGCGCGACTGCCCATCACCAGCTTGGTAAAACCACGGCCCTCCAGGGCGCGCAGGCTCTGGCCAACCTGGCCCTGGCTGAGGTTCATCACCGGTTCCCGGCTGGTTTTCTGGTTGCAGGCCAGGACCAGGGCATTGAGGGTCAGCGGGTAGGTTTCCGGATTAGTGGCCTGTTTCTCGATCAGGCAGCCCAAAACGCGGATTTCCGTGCTGTTCAGGCGCGGCTCGGAAGAGGTGGTGTCGTGCTCGGCGGTCATCGCGCTTTCCCTATGCAGTGAGCCCACTAGCCTAATCCCGAAAAAATAAAAGACAAGCAGCGCTCATGTCTATAATCGCCGCTGTTCAAACCCTGTCACCACTGTCGAGACTGTCATGACTATTTCCCTGTACGCCGCTTCACTTCCGGTCTTCAAGCAAATGCTCAACGCCCTGAGCGATGTGCTGAACAAGGCCGAGGCCCACGCCACCGCCAAGAACATCGACCCTAACGCCTTGCTGCAGGCGCGTCTGTTCCCGGACATGTTCCCGCTGGTCCGTCAGGTACAGATCGCCGTGGATTTTGCCAAGGGCGTTTCCGCGCGCCTGGCTGAGATCGAAGTGCCGAAATACGAAGATACCGAAGTTACCTTCGCTGACCTGCAAGCGCTGATCGCCAAGGTCCTGGCCTTTATCGACACCATCATCCCGGCACAGATCGACGGCAAGGAAGGTATCGAGATCGTCACCCGTCCGGGCACGCCTAAAGAGAAGCGCTTCAGCGGCCAGTCCTACTTGCTGACCTACGGCCTGCCGCAGTTCTTCTTCCACGTCACCACCGCCTACGCCTTGCTGCGTCATAACGGTGTGGAAGTGGGCAAGCGTGACTACATGGGCGCATTCTAAGCCCCGAGTCACACCGCAAAACAAATGTGGGCGCTGGCTTGTGTGGGAGCTGGCTTGTCGGATCGCCGCATCGCTGCGATAGCATCACCTCGGTATCACTGATAGACCGAGTTGCTTGCATCGCAGGCAAGCCAGCTTCCACCCAAACCAGCGCCCACTTGCTTGCCGGGTTGTGTCAGGCCGGGTTCTTGTCTTCCTGGCCCAGGCACGCCGCAGCGGTGAACAACACGTCGGTAGACGAGTTCAGCGCGGTTTCCGCCGAATCCTGCAACACCCCGATAATGAAGCCTACGGCCACCACTTGCATGGCGATTTCACTCGGAATGCCGAACAGGCTGCACGCCAGTGGAATCAGCAACAGCGAACCCCCGGCCACACCCGACGCGCCACAGGCACAGATCGCTGCAACCACGCTGAGCAGCACGGCGGTCGGCAGGTCGACGGCGATGCCCAAGGTGTGCACGGCCGCCAGGGTCAGCACGGTAATGGTGATCGCGGCGCCGGCCATATTGATGGTCGCACCCAACGGGATCGACACCGAATAGGTGTCTTCATGCAGGCCCAGGCGCTCACTCAACGCCAGGTTGACCGGGATATTGGCCGCCGAACTGCGGGTGAAGAAGGCGGTGATCCCACTTTCACGCAGGCACAACAGCACCAGCGGGTACGGGTTGCGGCGCAGTTTCCAGAACACGATGGCTGGGTTGACCACCAGTGCCACGAACAGCATGCAGCCGATCAGCACCAGCAACAGGTGCGCATAACCTAGCAAGGCATCGAAGCCGGAAGCGGCCAGGGTCGAGGCCACCAGGCCGAAAATACCCAGGGGGGCGAAGCGAATCACCACGCGCACGATCAGCGTGACGCCGTTGGACAGGTCGGCCAGCACGGTACGGGTGGTTTCCCCGGCATGACGGATCGCGATGCCCATGCCGATGGCCCAGGCCAGGATCCCGATGAAATTGGCGTTCATCAGGGCGCTGATAGGGTTGTCCACCACGCTGAGCAACAGGCCCTGCATCACCTCGCCAATCCCGCCGGGGGCGCTGACGGCCACGTCATGGGTGCTGAGCACCAGGTTCGAGGGGAAGAGGGTGCTGGCAATGACCGCGACCACCGCCGCCGAAAAGGTGCCCAGCAGGTACAGGAACAGAATCGGCCGGATATGGGTTTCCTGGCCATGCTTGTGGTTGGCAATCGAGGCCATCACCAGCACAAACACCAGGATTGGCGCCACGGCCTTGAGCGCCGAGACAAATACCTTGCCGATAAACGCGGTGGACAGGGCCGCACTGGGCGACAGCAGGGCCAGCAAGATGCCAGCGGTCAGGCCGATGACAATCTGGGTGACCAGGCTGAGGCGCATAAGTCGTTGAAAGAGTGAGGGAGCAGCAGTCATAAGAGTGTCTCTAGTTTTTTTAATGTGTACAGCGCTATGCGGGGCGCGAAGTCTAACATGCTGTAGGAAATATCCAGTTTACTGCGGCATTCAGTCGCCAAGGCCGTGTGTGGCACGGTCACATTCTGTTAAGATTCGCCATCCTCTTCTTATATCTCTGTCAGCGGGCCTCAAGGCTAACGCTGGCGTCGCCGTTTCTGGAGTTGTGCATGTTGTTGCCCATCCTGCTGCTGTCCGCAGCCGGTTTTACCGTGTTGACCACCGAATTTGTGATTGTCGGGCTATTACCCTCCATCGCTCGCGACCTGGATGTGAGCGTGTCCCAGGCCGGTCTGCTGGTGACTTTGTTTGCCTTTACCGTGGCCGCGTTCGGGCCGTTTCTGACCGCGTATTTCGCGCGTTTCGAGCGCAAGCGTCTGTTTATCAGCATTCTATTGATGTTTGGCGCGGCCAATACCCTGGCGGCCCTGGCGCCGAATATCTGGGTGATGGCCGTGGCCCGCCTGATTCCCGCTCTGGGGCTGCCGGTGTTTTGGGCCCTGGCCAGTGAAACGGCAGTGGACATCGTCGGGCCGGACTACGCTGGCCGGGCGATTGCCAAGATCGGTTTCGGGATTGTCTGCGCTACCGTCTTCGGCATCCCGGTGGGCACCCTGATCTCCGATGCATTCGGCTGGCGCAGCGCCTTTGGCATCCTCGCCGGGGTGGCGATGCTCAAGGCATTGCTGCTGTTGATCTACCTGCCGGCCACCACCGTGAAAAAGGACGCGGTGACCCTGCGTTCGCAGTTCAAGATCCTGCGCAGCCCGTTGATGCAGGGCCATGTGTTGCTGTCGATCCTGGTCTTCAGCGGCATGTTCACCGCTTACACCTACCTGGCCGATATTCTGGAGCGCCTGGCCGGCTTCGATGGCACCCTGGTGGGCTGGTGCCTGATGGGCTTTGGCGCCGTCGGCCTGATCGGTAACTCCCTGGGCGGGCGCATGGTCGACAAGCATCCGCTGATCGCTTCCATGGTGTTCTGCGGCTTTATGATCGCCGGCATGGTAGCGCTGGTACCGGCGATCCACTCCACCCTCGGCCTGGCGGCGGCCATGGCGATCTGGGGCGTGACCCAGGCGGCGCTGTTTTTGGTCAGCCATGTGCGGTTGATGAAGGCCGCACCCCATGCGCCGGCATTTGCTGCGTCCTTGAACATTGCCGGGGCCAACCTGGGCATTGGCCTGGGCGCGATGGTCGGTGGGCGGGTGATCGACACCATGGGCCTGGGCAGCCTGGGGTTTGCCGCGTCGGGGTTTATCCTGCTGTCGATTCTCCTGGCCCTGTGGCTGATGACCGCCAAGACCCGGGTCGCCTGCGCCTAAAGCGCGGTAAACAGCTCGCGGCGAGCACCTTCGGTAATCGCCACGATGCCGGGGTGCTTGACCTTGCGCTCCACCGAGATGGCATAGAACGACTCGGTGACCGCGTCTGTCTGGCCAATCAATGCCACGCCGTATTGGCGTAGCACTTCCTCGGCAATCACGCTGGGGGCGATAAAAATCCCGCTGCCGGATTGGCCGAACGCCTGCATCAAGGCGCTGTCGTCGAATTCGCCGATAATCTTCGGACGGATCTGCTGCTCGGCGAACCAGCGCTGCAAACGGCTGCGCACCACGGTTTCTGCACCAGGAATCAACAGCGGCGCACCGTGCAGGCATTGTGGGAAATCGCCGCCGTGCAGGTCCGCCAACGCCTGGGTGGCGAAGAAGCTGATGCCACATTCCCCCAGCTTCTGGCTGTAGCCCTTGATATCCAGGTGCGTCGGCATCGGGCTGTCGGAGATCACCAGGTCCAGGCGCTGGATCGCCAGGTCGGCCAACAGCCGCTCGAGTTTGTCTTCGCGGCAGGTGATGCGCAGCGGCTCGCTCAGCTCCATGGTCGGCGCAATCAGGCGGTAGACGATGGACTTGGGCACCACGTCCGCCACGCCGACACGAAACACAATCTGTTGTTCATTGGGCTGGGCGCGCAACATCGCTTCCAATTCATTGCCGGTCTGGAACATCTGCTCGGCATAGGGCAGGGCCTGGCGCCCGGCCTCGGTCAGCTCCAACTGGCGGCCGACTCGTTGAAACAGTGCGATACCAAATGTCTGCTCCAGCAGGCTGATTTGCCCGCTGATGGTCTGCGGCGTGAGGTTCAGTTGCTCGCAGGCACGCACGATGCTGCCGGTCTTGGCGACCACCCAGAAGTAATGCAGTTGTCGGTAGTTGAGCATCAGGTGCCTCGGTTGCAGAGTGTTACTTCGTATAAATCGAAGTATAAGCGAAAAAAATACGAATTTTCCTGAAGTGTTCGCTTCCTTAGAATGCCTCGCTATCGCGGGCCCAATGCTTGGGCCCAACGGTTCTAACGAGGAATACATCATGAAACTCAATTCCCTGGGCGCGGCGTCGTTGCTTGCGCTTTCATTAGTGGTGCTCAGTGGTTGCGACCAGGTCGAGAAAAGCACGCAGCAGGTGCTGGGCAAAGCCAGCGAAGCGGCCAAGCAGGCCATTGACGACACCCATAAAGCCGCCGAACAGGCGTTGAGCGAAGCGACCCAGGGCTTGATCGCCCCCAAGGACGACGAGCAGGATCAGGACTCCGAGCCTGAGCCAAGTTCCAAAGAAGCTTAATTCCCCGTATACCGAGTCAGGACTGACCTATGGATTATCTTGTACAACTGGCCGCGAGCCCTACCGCCTGGGTGGCCCTGGCGACATTGATCGTCATGGAAATCGTGCTGGGGATCGACAACCTGATCTTCATCTCGATCCTCACCAATAAATTGCCGGAGCAGCACCGGGCCAAGGCACGGCGCATCGGCATCAGCATGGCGCTGATACTGCGCCTGGGCCTGTTGAGCACCATCGCGTTTATTGTGCAATTGACCTCGCCGGTATTCGAAGTCTTCGGCCAGGCGTTTTCGTGGAAGGACATGATCCTGATCGCCGGCGGCCTGTTCCTGGTATGGAAGGCAACCACCGAGATCCACCACAGCATGGACCCGGAGCCCGAAGAGAAGGCCAGCGTCGGCAACACAGTGGCTATCGGCTTTGCCGCGGCCATCGGGCAGATCCTGTTGCTCGACCTGGTGTTCTCTATCGACAGCATCATCACCGCCGTCGGTATGACCGAGCACTTGCCGATCATGATCATTGCTGTGGTGACTTCGGTAATCGTGATGCTGGTGGCGGCTGAACCCCTGGCCAAGTTCATCAACGACAACCCGACCGTGGTCATGCTGGCCCTGGGCTTCTTGATCATGATCGGCATGACCTTGATCGCCGAAGGCTTCGGTGCCCATGTGCCGAAAGGCTACGTGTACGCGGCCATGGCTTTCTCGGCTGCCATCGAGTGCCTGAACATTGCCCGGCGTAATCGCCACAAGCGTTTGCTCGCTGCCCGCCAGTAACCGCTGAACCCCAAAGGCCGGCTGCGCTCACAAGAGCCCAGCCGGCCTTTTGCTGTCTGTTAGAATCCCCGCACTTGATAGTTTGAGGTCCACCATGAACGAGCCGATTCGCCTGACCCAGTACAGCCACGGTGCCGGTTGCGGCTGCAAGATTTCGCCACAGGTGCTGGAGGTGATCCTCGCCGGTAGCGGTGCGCAGAACCTCGACCCCAAGCTCTGGGTGGGTAATGCCTCGCGGGACGACGCGGCGGTGTACGCCATCGATGACGAGCGCGGGGTGGTGTCCACCACGGACTTTTTCATGCCGATCGTCGACGATCCCTTCGATTTCGGGCGCATTGCTGCCACCAACGCCATCAGCGATATCTACGCCATGGGCGGCGATCCGTTGATGGCCATCGCGATTCTCGGCTGGCCGGTCAATGTGCTGGCCCCGGAAATCGCCCGGGAAGTGATTCGCGGTGGCCGTGCGGTGTGCGACGCGGCGGGCATTCCCCTGGCCGGTGGGCACTCCATCGACGCCCCGGAGCCGATCTTCGGCCTGGCCGTCACCGGGCTGGTGCACAAGCGTCATATGAAGCGCAACGACACCGCCACCGCCGGTTGCCGCTTGTACCTGACCAAACCCCTGGGCATCGGCATCCTTACCACCGCCGAGAAGAAGGGCAAGCTGCGGGAAGCCGATATCGGCCTGGCGCGGGACTGGATGTGCACCCTCAACAAGCCCGGCAGCCGCTTTGGCAAGCTGGCCGGGGTCAGCGCCATGACCGACGTGACCGGTTTCGGCCTGCTCGGGCACCTCGTGGAAATGGCTGACGGCAGCGGTTTGACCGCGCTTATCGAATACGAAAAAGTCCCACGCCTGCCAGGGGTCGAATACTACCTGGACCAGGGCTGTGTGCCTGGCGGTACGTTGCGCAACTTCGACAGTTACTCGCGCCAACTGGGCCGTATCAATGAGTTGCACAAGCGCGTGCTGTGCGACCCGCAAACCAGTGGCGGGCTGCTGGTGGCGGTCACGCCTGAGGGCGAAGCCGAGTTTCTCGCGGCAGCGGCCGAACTGGGGCTGAACCTTGCGCCCATTGGCCAGTTGGTCGAGCGACAGAGCCACGCGGTAGAGGTGTCTTGATGCCCATCGACATCACCGATTACCGCGATATCTTTCTTAACGACCGGCCGATGATGGATACCCGTGCGCCGGTCGAATTCGTCAAGGGTGCGTTCCCCTGCGTGGTCAACCTGCCGTTGATGAACGATGACGAGCGCCAGCGGGTGGGCACTTGCTATAAGCAGCAAGGGCAGCAGGCCGCGATTGTGCTGGGGCACCAACTGGTCAGCGGCGCAACGCTGCAGGAGCGACTGGCGCGCTGGACCGCGTTTGCCCAGGCCAACCCTGACGGTTACCTGTATTGCTTCCGTGGCGGCTTGCGCTCGCACTTGGTGCAGAAGGTGCTCAAGGACGAAGCGGGGATCGACTATCCCCGGGTCGGCGGTGGCTACAAGGCTATGCGTACCTTCTTGCTGGAGACCGTGGACCAGGCTGTGGAACAGTGCGATTTCGTCCTGCTGGGTGGCCTGACCGGCAGCGGCAAGACCGAAGTGCTCCAGCAACTGCGCAATGGCCTGGACCTGGAAGGCTACGCCAACCACCGGGGCTCCAGCTTTGGCAAGCGGGCCACGGGCCAGCCGTCGAATATCGACTTTGAAAACCGCCTGGCGGTGGACGTACTGAAAAAGCGCGCGCGGGGCATCGAGCAGTTTGTGCTTGAGGACGAAAGCCGCATGATCGGTAGCTGCGCTTTGCCGCTGAACCTGCACCGGGGCATGCAGGTGTACCCGATGGTGTGGCTGGAAGAGAGCCTGGAAAACCGCGTCGAGCGGGTCTTGCGCGACTATGTGATCGACCTGTGCGCGCAGTTCAACGCCGAGTTTGGCGAAGCGGGCTTCAGCCTGTTCGCCGAGCGCCTGGTGCAGAGCCTGGCCAATATCCACAAGCGTCTGGGTGGGGAGCGCTACCAGCGCTTGCACGGGCTGATGCAGGACGCCCTGGCCGAGCAGGCCCGCTCGGGGAACGTGGATTTGCATCGCGGGTGGATTGTCGGGCTGCGTGAATACTACGACCCGATGTACGCGTTCCAGCGTGAGAAGAAGGGCGCCCGGATCGAGTTTTCCGGGGAGCAGGGCGCGGTGGTGGAGTATCTGCGCGAGCGTGCTGCCCGGCGCGGGTGATTGGTTGGTTTTCAGGGCCCCATTGCAGGCAAGCCAGCTACACATCTCTTTAGTGATTTTTAGGTTTGTGTACATATCCGTTGCTGCGGTCATGGCCACTTAGGGTTCCGCCCTTACGGCGGCTCACTTTGGAAAAGCCCCAAAGTAAGCAAAGGGCTTTTGCCCCACCACTCGGCACCTCGCCTAGGCTCGGTGTGCCCGTCATCCGACATTGATTTGGGGGGCCGCCGCGATGGGCCATCCATGGCCCAGCGCGGCTAACCCGGCGTCCTGCCGGGTTACCCCCCAAATCAAAATCGGATGACGGCCAGCGTGGTTTAACGGGGCGCCTCAGATCAAGATCAAGATCAAAAGCAAAGCGAGGCGGCCTGGTAGCCGACCTGATCGTCGAGGCGTGTGGGTACCCCTGTGGGAGCGGGCTTGCCCGCGATGGTCGTTAACGATGACAAATGAATACCTGACACTCTGATGTGTTCTTTCGGGCGTCATCGCAGCGATGCGGCGATCCGACAAGCCAGCTCCCACAGGGAATGCAGTTTCGCGCTTTGGGATTGCTGTTGCTCTGCTTTTGATCTGGCTTTTGATCTTGATCTTAGGCGCCCCGTTAAACCACGATGGCCGCAGGCAGGTATTGCGCGGCGGGCCCACGGAGCAATGCCTGACTGCGGGCATGCCGAGCCTAGGCGAGGCACCGAGTGGTGGGGCAAAAGCGCTTTGCTTACTTTCGCGCTCTTCGAAAGTGAGCCGCCGTAAGGGCGGAACCAATAGCCGCCGTGACCGCAGCAACGGATATGTACACAGACCCAACAAGCACTAGATAAAAGAGTTGTGTAGATACCTATGCTGCGATGAGGCCCTGACAGTCAACCCTTCCTAAAGGACGACCACCGCCACCAACCCGCACACCACACCCATCAGCATGGTCAGCCCGGCCACCGTCACCAGCACCCGCGTATCGAAATCCTTGCGCAGCATCAACAGCGACGGCAGGCTCACGCTCGGCAGGGTCATCAGCAGTGCCACCGCTGGCCCGGTGCCCAGTCCCAGGGCCATCATGGTCTGCACAATCGGGATTTCTGCGGCGGTGGGGATCACAAACAGGGTGCCGACGATCGCCAGGGGCACTAGCCACAGCAGGCTGTCGGCCATCGCCCCGTCCACGTGTGGGAACAGCCACACCCGCGCTGCGCCCAGTAGCAACACCGCCAGGATGTAGATCGGGATGGTGCTCCAGAACAACTGCCACAGGGTGCGCAGCCAGCGGCTGAGGAACGGCTGGGTCTCGGTGCCGCTGACGTCGGCCACGGCCTCCAGTGCTACCTGGGGCACCTGCTCGGGGCGGGCGATGCGTTGGGCGATCAGCGCGACACCGATCACCAGCACGACACCGGCCACCAGGCGCAGGGCGGCAAAGTCCCAGCCCAGCACAAACCCCATAAACACCAGGGTCGCGGGGTTGAGCACCGGGTTGGCCATCCAGAACGCCAATGCTGCACCCACCGACACTTGTTGACGACGCATGCCGGCGGCCACCGGCGCGGCGCAGCAACTGCACATCATGCCCGGCAAGGCGAACAGCCCGCCACGCACCGTGGAGCCCAGCCCGGCGCGGCCGAACAGGCGCAACAGCCAGTCCCGTGGAATCAGCACCTGCAATAACGAACCGAGAATCACCGCCAGCACGGCGGCTTTCCAGATCGCCAGGAAATACACCTGGGCATAGGCCAGGGCGGCCGCCAATGGCGAGCCCTGCTGGTCATTGAGAATCGAGTTGCCGATGCTGTGGCTGTCGGCCGCGACAAAGGCCTTGAAGTAGTAGGGCGACCACTTCACGTAATACAGGCCGACGCAGGCCACCAACAGGAACAGCGCCGGTTTCCACCAGAAGGACCAGCCGCGAGCAGGGCTGGCAGAGGTGAGGTTAGACATGGTCAAGATCCGCAGATAAGTCGATAGCGACGCATCATACGCGGTCCCGGTGTCAGGTGTCGGCGGCTACGTGCGTTGCATCCGGGCAAGTCTGCAAGCCGTTATCCAGGCCTTGCTTGTAGTTGCGGCTGAGCAGGCTGGCCTTGCCGTTCTGCCAGGTCAGGGTCAACACGTACAGGGTGTCGAAATCGCCGCCGGACCAGTCTTCGGTGATGGTGTACTTCTCACCGACCGCTTCACTGGCCACCTTGTTGATCAATTCCGGCAGGTAGCCATGGGACCAGGCCGTGTAGATGGTGGAGTTGTGGTACTTGTCCTCCATCAATTCGTCAGCCAGGTCGCTGGTATCGTTGGCCGAAAACTCGATGTTCACCGGCAGCCCGAGTTTGATCGCGCTGGGGCTGATGGTCATCAATGGCCGAATGTAGCTGTAGGAATTGTCGAACTCGCCTTCCTCGACATTGCGCGTCGGGTTGGCCGCGAACACAAAGTCGGCAGCGCCGAATTTTTCCGGCAATACCGTGGCCAGGTTCATTGCGCGGTTGAGGCCCTGGCAATTGAGTTGGCCCAGGCCGCCCACAGGCTTTTCACCATGACGCAGGAACACCAGGGTTTGCACGCCGTTCTTCGGCTCGGCGCTGCTTTCGCGGGCTTCGAAAGCCAGCATCAAGGCACCGCCGACGAACACCGTTGGCACCAGGAAATAAGCATATTTTTTGAAACGTTTGCCAAGGCACAAAGGCTTGATTTTCATTAGTGGTCGAGTCTTCGGTGCGTCGGATCAAGGCTGGAAGGCCCAGCCACAGCGATGCTCCAAGCAACGTGCGGTTTTCCGTGACAGTTATGGCGGTATGCCTCCATTCAACCGTTCAAGCGCTTCTAAGAGTGCGCCAGGGCGTTTTGGTTCGCTTGGTGCAAGAGATTAACCAGCGCATGTTGCGAATTGAAGACCGATGCAGGCGCGCCGCCGGATGGCTATCATGGGTTTTTCTCACCTTGAGGTATATCGATGATTTCAGCTGCAGCGTTTCCGATTATTACCAAATGGCCAGCTGAGCATCCTGAACGCCTGCAGCTGTACTCGTTGCCGACGCCCAATGGGGTCAAAGTCTCGATCATGCTCGAAGAGGTGGGCCTGGCCTATGAGGCGCATAAGGTCAGCTTCGATACCCAGGACCAACTCTCGCCCGAGTTTCTGTCCCTGAACCCCAACAACAAGATCCCGGCGATCATCGACCCCAACGGTCCCGGCGGTGAGCCGCTGGCGTTGTTCGAGTCGGGGGCGATCCTGATTTACCTGGCAGAGAAAACCGCGCAACTACTGCCCCAGGCACCCGCCGCGCGCTACGAAACCCTGCAATGGCTGATGTTCCAGATGGCCGGGATCGGGCCGATGTTCGGCCAGGTCGGTTTCTTCAATAAGTTCGCCGGCAAGGCCTACGAAGACAAGCGCCCCCGCGACCGCTATGCCGCTGAAGCCCGACGCCTGCTGGAGGTGCTGGAAAAACGCCTGCTGGGCCGCAGCTGGATCATGGGGGATGAGTACAGCATCGCCGATATCGCCACCTTTCCCTGGATCCGAAACCTGATTGGCTTCTATGAATCGGGCGATCTGGTGGGCATCACCGACTTCCCCAATGTACTGCGCGCGCTGGATGGCTTTGTCGCCCGGCCGGCGGTGATCCGTGGCCTGAACATTCCGAGCTGACCCATGCCGACTTTTGATTTCAAGCAACTGGACGTGTTCAGCAGCGTGGCGCTCAAGGGCAACCCGCTGGCCGTGGTGCTGGGCGCCGATAGCCTCAGTGACCAGCAGATGGCTGACTTCGCCAAGTGGACCAACCTCAGCGAAACCACGTTCCTGCTGCAACCGCGCGACCCGCGTGCGGATTACCGGGTGCGGATTTTCACCACCGTGCAGGAGCTGCCGTTCGCCGGCCACCCAACCCTGGGCAGTTGCCGGGCGTGGTTGCAGGCCGGTGGTGTGCCCCGGGGCGACGAGATCATCCAGGAATGCGAGATCGGCCTGGTGCGCATCCGTCGCCAGGGCGAGGAGCTGGCGTTTATCGCGCCACCCTTGCTGCGTTCAGGGCCGTTGGATGCCGAGTTGCTGGAGCGTGTGCGCCTGGCGCTCAACCTTGAGCCCGAAGCGATTGTGCGCAGCCAGTGGGTCGATAACGGCGCCGGTTGGCTGGCGCTGATGTTGACGGACCGGCAGACGGTGCTGGAGTTGCAGCCGGACTATTCAAAACTGCTCGGGCTGGCGGTGGGCGTGGTTGCTCCGTGCGACCCGACGCGCGACGAGGTGGATGCGCAGTTTGAAGTGCGCGCGTTTATTGCCGGTGACGGCGCCCCCGAAGACCCGGCCACCGGCAGCCTTAACGCGGGTGTCGCACAATGGCTGCTCGGTGCGGGCCTGGCCCCCAGCGAATACGTGGTCAGCCAGGGCACGGCCATCGGCCGCGCCGGGCGTATTCGCGTGCAGCAGCAGGGCGATGAGATCTGGATCGGCGGCGCCGTCTCGCTGTGTATCGAAGGGCGCCTGGGCCTGTAACGCCGTAACGCACCTGTGGGGAAGGGGGCAGCTCGGTCTCTACAGGTCACTCGTTGCTGCTCCTGCTTGTTTAGCCTAGACCGCATTGTTACGTGAATGGCAAAACACCGTTATGGCCGCCGTATTTGTGCTCTCGGTCAATCCGGGCATAAGCTTTCGCCCTTAAGCTAGCGGCCTTGCCACGTGCCCTGGCCTTTTTTGTAGGAAACCCCATGTCCAGTCAGTTCCCCGAAGCCCGTTCCCGCCGCCTGCGCCGTTCCCCTGAGCTGCGCAGCCTGTTCCAGGAAACCGAGTTCACCCTCAATGATCTGGTATTGCCGATTTTCGTCGAAGAAGAAATCGATGACTTCGTGCCGATCACCAGCATGCCCGGCGTGATGCGCATCCCCGAATCGAAACTGGCCAGTGAAATCGAGCGCTTTGCCCGTGCCGGGATCAAGTCGGTGATGACGTTCGGCGTGTCCCATCACCTGGACGCCAGCGGCAGCGATACCTGGAACGAGCGCGGGCTGGTGTCGCGCATGTCGGCGATCTGCAAGGACGCGGTGCCGGAAATGATCGTGATGTCCGACACCTGCTTCTGCGAATACACCGACCACGGCCATTGCGGCGTGATGCACGGCAATGAAGTGGACAACGACCGCACCCTGGCCAACCTGGGCAAGCAAGCGGTGGCGGCAGCCCGTGCCGGTGCCGATGTGATCGCGCCGTCGGCCGCGATGGACGGCCAGGTCCAGGCCATTCGCCGGGCGCTGGATGCGGCCGGGTTCAGCCATATCCCGATCATGGCGTACTCCACTAAATTCGCTTCGGCCCTGTATGGCCCGTTCCGCGAGGCGGGTGGCAGCGCGCTGAAGGGCGACCGCAAAAGCTACCAGATGAACCCGATGAACCGCCGCGAAGCCGTGCGCGAATCCTTGCTCGATGAGCAGGAAGGGGCCGACTCGCTGATGGTCAAGCCGGCCGGTGCTTACCTGGACATCATCCGCGACATCCGCGAAGCCTCGCGTTTACCGGTGGCGGCGTACCAGGTCAGTGGCGAATACGCGATGATCAAGTTCGGCGCCCAGGCCGGCGCCATCGACGAAGCGCGGGTGGTGCGCGAAACCCTGGGTTCGATCAAGCGCGCCGGTGCGGACCTGATCTTTACCTACTTTGCGATGGACCTGGCGCTCGCCGGTATCTGATCCCAGCGCATGTACTGTGGGAGCCGGCTTGAGGGCGCCATCGCGGGCAAGCCCGCTCCTGCAGGGGGTGGGCGTGGGTTTGTGAGATAGTGGGCACTTTCAGCGACTCACAGGACACCCCCCGCATGCTTTCATCCCGGCTGACTCTCGGCCTGGCCGCCTTATTGGTGCTGGCCGGCTGTTCGACCCAACGCAGCCAGCAACTCCCCGAACGCAGTGAGGCCGAGGTCAAGGCGCAGATTGTGCGACTGATGCCGGCCAGGGTGCCGGATCGTGCCGGTTGGGCCCAGGATATCTACACGGCGCTCGACAGCCAGAAGATCTACCCCAGCACCGAAAATATCTGTGCGGTGCTGGCGGTCACCGAGCAAGAGTCCACCTATCAGGTCGACCCGCCGGTGCCGAACATGGGCAAGATCGCCCAGGATGAAATCCTCAAGCGTGCAGCCAAGGTGCATGTGCCGGCCGTGCTGGTGCGCACCGCGTTGCAACTGCGCTCGCCTACGGGTAAGTCCTACGCCGACCGCCTGAGCGCTGCGCGTACCGAGAAGGACCTGAGTGGGATCTTTGACGACTTTATCGGCACAGTGCCGTTGGGCCGCACCTTGTTTGGCAGTTTCAACCCAGTGCATACCGCAGGCCCGATGCAGGTGAGCATTGCCTTCGCAGAGCAGCAGGCGCGCAATTATCCCTACACCGTAGACGGGAGCATTCGCCGCGAAGTGTTCACCCGGCGTGGCGGCATGTACTTCGGCATTGCCCATTTGCTGGGTTACCCGGTGAGCTACGAGAAGCCGCTGTACCGCTTTGCCGACTTCAACGCCGGTTGGTACGCCAGCCGCAATGCCGCGTTTCAGGCCGCGGTCAGCCGTGCTTCCGGGACCCGCCTGGCGCTGGATGGCGATTTGATCCGCTATGGCTCGATCATGCCCGGCACCACGGAGTTGGCGGTGCGCTCACTGGGCAAGAAGCTGGACATGCGCAACCCGAGCATTCGCAGCCAGTTGGAGCAGGGTGATCGCCTGGATTTTGAACAGACCACCCTGTACCAGCGAGTGTTTGCCCTGGCCGAGAAAGCCGAAGGCAAGCCGCTGCCACGGGCGATCCTGCCGGGGATTGTGCTCAAGAGCCCGAAGATCACCCGTAACCTCACCACGGCCTGGTTCGCCAAGCGCGTGGATGAGCGTTACCAGCGCTGCATGAAGCGCTGAGGTCAGGGGCGGCGCTTGACCAGCTTGCGCCACAACCAGACCCACAGCCACAACACCGGGAAGGCGAGGATCACGAACGGCAGCACGTAGCTGGAGCGTTCCAGGGCATCGGCGGTGCCGTCGACCAGGTTGTCGCCGAGGTTGCCGAACATCCGCGCAAAACGTGATTGCTGATGCTCGCCGTCGGATGGACTGAAGTTCAAGGTCACGCGGTTGGTGTCCAGGCGCCGTTGCTGGCCGGCGGCGATCTGCGCCAGTTCCTGCAGCTCGTTTTCGATGGAGGCCTGTTCCTTGGTCAGGGTGATCAGGTCACCCACGGTGATGTCCTTGCGCGCCGCCAGTTCATCCAGGCGTTTTTGCTGGGCCTGCAAACGTTCCTGGCGACGGCGCACATCGGCCACCGCGTCGGCCAGGTCTTCGGCGCTGGTGATGCGCTGGCCCAGTTGCCCACCCTCGGCCACCATCTTCACCAAGGGTTCGACCCCGCTGGGGGCGATGCGCAACACGATCGTGCCGCCGTCGCTGTTCTCTTCGATACGCAGGATGTTGCAGGCGCCGAACTGTGCCGACTCGCAGGCTTGGCGGGTGGCCTGCATGCGCGGCGCGAGCAGGGCCAGCGGCATCGCCAGGCTCAACTCGTGTTCATAGGCCAGCAGCGCGCCGGCCCGGCCCTGTTCGCCATTGATCGGCGTCGACTCGGAATACTCCTTGGGCGAACAGCCGCCGAGCAGCAGGGCGGCCAATAACATCAATGCAGTAGATCTGCCTTCCAGGTGGCGCATTACGGTTCCTTCAAGTGTGCGGGATAAAGTGCGCGGCGATTAAAGCCGGTTTGCCCGGCGAACGCAAAGCGGGTGCAGGCTTATCGTCACAGATTTACCCGGTTGATCATGCTGGTTGCATCCACCGGAGCAGGTTAAACCTCGGGCCCGGTCACAAGGAATATCCACCATGACTCACGTCCCAGAAGGCTTTATTCCCTTGCCCCGCAGCAGCCCGCTCCTGGATTTGCTGGGGCCGGTGTATTGCCGTGGCGAGGGCCTGCACCTGCAACTGGGCCTGCGCGCCGACAACCGCCATGCCAACGGGCGCGGCACAGTACATGGTGGCGTGCTGGCGACCCTGGCGGATGTCGGCATGGGGTACGCCATGGCATTTTCCAGCGACCCGCCGTTGCCGTTGATTACCGCGAGCATGACCCTCGATTATCTGGGGGCGGTGCAGGTGGGGGAGTGGATCGAGGTGCAACTGGAGCACCACAAGCGCGGACGGCAGATGGCGTTTGCCACGGTCAGCTTGCAGGTGGGGGAAAAGGTGGTGGTGCGGGCCACCGCGGTATTTTCCGTGCCGCAATCCAATGGACGCTAGAAGTCTAATGTGGGAACTGGCTTGCCTGCGATAGCGGTGTATCAGTCAATGCTGCCGGTGACTGCCCCTCCGCTATCGCAGGCAAGCCAGCTCCTACATTGGAGGGGGTTCGCAAATCAAATAGGCAAAAAAAGGCCCGGCTTTTCGTGGAGCCGGGCCTCTTTCATGTTGCTCGTTGAATCAGTCGCGCTCAAGGGCCAGTGCCACGCCCTGGCCGCCGCCGATGCACAAGGTCGCCAGGCCTTTCTTGGCGTCGCGCTTGAGCATTTCATGCAGCAGGGTCACCAGCACACGGCAGCCTGAGGCGCCAATCGGGTGGCCAATGGCAATCGCGCCGCCATTGACGTTGACCTTGGCCGCGTCCCAATCCAGTTCCTTGCCCACTGCCAGCGCCTGTGCGGCGAAGGCTTCGTTGGCTTCGATCAGGTCCAGGTCGGCCAACTGCCAGCCGGCCTTGTCCAGGCAACGAAGGGTCGCGGACACCGGGCCAATGCCCATGATCGCCGGATCGACACCCGCATTCGCGTAGCTGGCGATACGCGCCAGCACCGGCAGGCCGAGGGCCTTGGCTTTATCGGCACTCATCAGCAACACGGCGGCGGCGCCGTCGTTGAGGCTCGACGCGTTGCCGGCGGTGACGCTGCCGTCTTTCTTGAAGGCCGGTTTGAGTTTGCCCAGGGATTCGGCGGTAGTGCCGGCGCGGGGCTGCTCGTCCACCGCAAAGGCAATCGGGTCGCCCTTGCGCTGGGGAATCAGGATCGGGGTGATTTCATCGGCAAAGCGCCCGGCTTCAATCGCCGCGGCCGCTTTTTGCTGGGAGGCAGCGGCGAAGGCGTCCTGGGCTTCACGGCTGATGCCGTACTTGTCCACCAGGTTCTCGGCGGTGATGCCCATGTGGTAGTCGTTGAACGCGTCCCACAGGCCGTCGGTGATCATGCTGTCGACCATCTTCGCGTGCCCCATGCGCAGGCCGGTGCGGGCGGCGGGCAGCACGTACGGGGCCAGGCTCATGTTCTCCATGCCGCCGGCGATAATCACCTCGGCGTCACCGCAACGGATGGCCTGTGCGCCCAGGTGCAGGGCCTTGAGGCCCGAGCCGCAGACCTTGTTCAAGGTCAGGCTGGGCACTGCGTGTGGCAGGCCGGCAAGGATCGACGCCTGGCGTGCCGGGTTCTGGCCCGAACCTGCGGTCAGGACCTGGCCGAGGATCACTTCGTCCACTTGCGCAGGGTCCAGGCCGGTCTGCTCCAGCAGGCGGCGGATCACGGCGGCGCCCAGTTCCGGTGCCGGGATGCCGGCCAGGGCTCCTTGAAAGCTGCCCACGGCGGTGCGGGTGGCAGCAACAATCACGACGTCTTGCATGGAATCTGTCCTCACTGGAAGTGCATTTCTGGAACGTGGTCCGGGACGATCAGTTTACCGGCGGTCTTGCTCACAATCTCTTCAACGCTGACGCCAGGTGCGCGTTCCTTGAGGACAAAAGCGCCATTTTCGATTTCCAGGTACGCCAGGTCCGTCAGCACGCGCTTGATGCAGTGGGCACCGGTCAGCGGCAGGCTGCACTGGCTGAGCAGCTTGGACTCACCGTCCTTGGAGGCGTGGGTCATGATCACGATGATGTTTTCTGCGCCGGCCACCAGGTCCATGGCACCGCCCATGCCCTTGACCAGCTTGCCGGGGATCATCCACGAGGCGATGTTGCCGTGTACGTCCACTTCAAAGGCGCCGAGTACCGTGAGGTCTACGTGGCCGCCGCGAATCATTGCGAAGGACTCGGCCGAGGAGAAGATCGAGGCGCCGATACGCGCGGTGACGGTCTGCTTGCCGGCGTTGATCATGTCGGCATCAATGGTGTCTTCGGTAGGAAACGGTCCCATGCCCAGCAGGCCGTTTTCCGATTGCAGCATCACTTCCATGCCTTCGGGAATGTAGTTGGCCACCAGGGTCGGGATGCCGATGCCGAGGTTGACGTAGAAGCCGTCCTGCATTTCGCGGGCGACGCGTTGAGCCATTTGTTCGCGGGTAAGAGCCATGGTGCTGTTCCTCTTATTGTTCGGGCTGGGCAGATTATTTGCGGACGGTGCGCTGTTCGATGCGCTTCTCGAAGGTGCCGCAGATGATCCGGTCGACGTAGATGCCAGGGGTGTGGATCTGCGCCGGGTCCAGCTCGCCCGGTTCGACGATTTCCTCGACTTCGACCACGGTGATCTTGCCGGCGGTGGCGGCCAGCGGGTTGAAGTTCTGGGCGGTGTGGCGGTAGATGACGTTGCCGAAATGGTCGGCTTTCCAGCCTTTGACGATGGCGAAGTCGCCGGTGATGGATTCTTCCATCAGGTACGGGCGACCATTGAACTCGCGGGTTTCCTTGCCTTCGGCGACGGGCGTGCCAACACCGGTGGCGGTAAAGAACGCCGGAATGCCCGCGCCGCCTGCACGCATTTTTTCGGCCAGGGTGCCCTGGGGCGTCAGCACGACTTCGATTTCACCGCTGAGCAGTTGCTTCTCGAACAGGGCGTTTTCACCGACATAGGAGGCGATGACCTTGCTGATCTGTTTTTCTTCGAGCAATACACCCAGGCCAAAGCCATCGACGCCGCAGTTGTTGGAGACCACCGTGAGGTCGCGGGTGCCTTTGCGCTTGATTTCGGCGATGAGGTTTTCCGGGATGCCGCACAGGCCAAAGCCGCCGGAGAGTACGGTCATGCCGTCTTCCAGGCCTGCCAGCGCTTCTTCATAGGACGCCACGCGTTTATCGAAACCTGCCATATGCACCTCTTTTATTGTTTGTGGTCCAGCCAGTGACTCGAGTGTTGCGCTGACAGATTGATTTGTTAAGTTGTTTTTTAAGGTTGATTGATTTAAAAAACAGCACAATCGCCAAGCCGTAGGAGCAGCGTCATGACAGTTAAACAGATGCGGGCCTTTCTTGCCGTGGCCCAGAGCCTGAGTTTTGCCGCCGCCTGTGAGCGCCTGCATTTGTCCCAGTCGGCCCTGAGCCTGACCATCAAGGGCCTGGAGGAGGGCCTGGGCGGGCGGCTGTTCAGCCGCAATACGCGCAACGTCGCGCTGACCCCTGAAGGCGAATCCCTGTTGCCCCTGGCTCGCCGGTTGATTGCCGACTGGGACAATGCCGAGGATGAACTGCGCCAGCGTTTTACCCTGCAGCGCGGGCGCGTGACGGTGGCGGCGATGCCGTCGTTTGCCGGCAACCTGCTGCCGCCGATCCTGAAGGTGTTCCGTGCGCGGTTTCCCCAAGTCAATGTCACGGTGCACGATTTGATCAATGAGCAGGTCCTGGAAATGGTCCGTGATCGCCAGGTGGAACTGGGTGTGGCGTTTGAGCCTTCACCGGGGTCGTCGCTGGCCTTCACCCCGCTGTATCTGGACCGCTTTGTCGCAGTGGTGCCCGGCGACTCGCCGCTGGCGGACATGACCGCGATCGACTGGAAAACCCTGCTGGCGCAACCGTTCATTACCTTGCAGCGGCCTTCCACGGTCCGGGTGATGCTTGAGGAGCACCTCGGCGCGTTACAGATGAAACTGCCGGTGGCGTTGGAAAGCCATCAATTGGCAACCGTGGGCAAGATGGTTGCCAGCGGCCTGGGCGTCAGCGCCGTGCCTGCATTGTGCGCACAGCAGATGGAAGAGGCGGGGGCCCGTTGCATCACCTTGTGTGACCCGGTGATCGAGCGGCCGATTGGGGTGCTGACCAAACCTGGGCATGAGCTGTCGGCGGCGGCGCAGGCGCTGTTTGATATCTTCCGCGATGAAGCGGGGAAGGGGCGATTCCCGGGGATTTAAGTCGACACAAACAAATGTGGGAGCTGGCTTGCCAGGGATAGCTATTTAACACTCAACAACTAGGTTGATCGTTAAACGGTTATCTCAGGCAAACCAGCTCCCACAAAGGTCTAGTTATTCTTAGTAGTAGCGGTCAATCACTTTAACTTGCGAGTTGTCCTTGAACGACTCCCAGGCATTGTTAAGTGTATCGAAGACCTGCTCGATAAAGTTGCGATCGGCAGCTGCTTTTTTACCAACATAACCCTGGCCGCGGCGGTACATCTTCAGGCGCGCCGCCAGTTCACGGTTATTGCGGTCGAACTCGGCTTCTTCGGTATGGGGCGCCAGGCAGTCAATTTGCACTTCGCCCGATTTGCCAATCCACAGGATATGGTCGTCGAGTGTGTCTTTCTGCGCTGCGAACATCTCAGCCAATTCATCAATAGTTGGTTGGTTGTTCAGATTCATGTGTAAGCCCCTTGACCAGTTGGCGATCTTCAGTTGATTCGTTAATTCACGTTAGTTGTCTCCGGCTATGAAAACCGGGCGTCAGAAACGGTCTGCCAAATACGGGCAGGGTCTTGAACCTGATGCATGTAGTGTTTCTGAAGAACTGCTACGCAATGGTTTCATAACGAAGACAAGCAGCATTTGAGCTTCTTGTACCGATCCTTTCGGGCCGGTCAGCTTCATCAATCTGCCTTGTGGGCAGTGCACATCCGGAAAAACAGCTCGGCGGTCAGACGAGCTTGTTCAAAACGCTTGTTACCAACGCTCCCGATCCGGGAGACGCTTGAATCATGCAAGCTCAAAATGGTTACGTCAACGGTTATGTAGTGATTATTTTTGCTCACTACATATTTTTTGCAGAAGAGAGGGTGGTCTGGGGAAAGGTGACTTGGGCGTCACTTTTTGTGCCGGGGAGTCGGGGGGTTGCGCTGCTGTGGGAGCTGGCAAGCCAGCTCCTACATTGGATTTGTGGTGCTTAGGGGAATGCTATTCGCCGCGGATGTACTGTTCCAGTTGCTGGATCAGTGCCGCCTGCTCGGCGATGGCTTCCTTGACCAGGTCACCGATGGACAGCAGGCCCAGCAGTTCTCCTTCTTCCACCACTGGCAGGTGGCGCAGGTGGCCGTCAGTCATGATGCCCATGCAATCTTCGACGCTTTTGTGGGTGTCCACGGTGATTGCCGGGGAACTCATCACCTGGTGGACCTGAGTGGTGGTCGAGGACAGTCCATGGAGAATCAGTTTGCGCGCGTAGTCGCGCTCACTGATGATGCCGACGACCTTGCCGTCCTTGACCACCGGCAAGGCGCCGACGTTCTTCGCTGCCATCACCACCAACGCTTCAAACACGGTGTGATTCCACTGGATGGTATGGACTTCCTGATTCTTCTGGTCCTTGGACTTGAGCAGTTGTGCGACGGTCTTCATGGTGTCCACCCCGGTTTTGTTATTAGGCAGTGCCTACAGAATCCTCGACCGCTGGCGCCAGGGCAAGAGCCAAAGCGGCGTATATCCGCTTGAAAAGCGTCATTACCTGACTTTTTTTGCAATTTCAGCCCTTGTTTGCCGGTTTTACCGCCCGTTTCGGGCTGGCGGCGGTCTTGCGGCTGGCCGGCTTGCGTTTGTTTTTCCAGGGGGTGGCACCACGACCTGCCGGGCTGGCCGGGCCGCTGATGGTCATTTGCATACCATTGCAGCGGGCCACTTGCTTGCTCATCCAGGCGGCCTGTTTGGCGACGAACTCTTCCAGGCTCATCTCACCGCTCTGCACCATGTCCAGGGCCTGCTCCCAGATGGCGGTGGTGCCGGGATCGGCAATCGCCCTGGGTACCGCGTCGATCAGGCTGAAGGCCGCCGGTGTGGCAGACAGCGCCTTGCCGGTTTTCACCAAGTAACCACGGTCCAGCAGGCCCTGGATGATCCCGGCCCGAGTCGCCTCGGTACCGATGCCGGTGGTGTCCTTTAGCTTTTGTTTGAGCAGCGGGTCTTGCACCAGTTTGGCGACGTTTTTCATCGCCTTGATCAGGTCGCCTTCGGTAAAGGGCTTGGGTGGCTGGGTCCACAGGTCCTTGAGGTTGACCTTGGCCACAGCGTAATCCTGGCCCTGCACCAGCGCCGGCAGAGGCTGCGGCGCCGGCGCCTCACGGCCTTGGCTCGGGGCCAGCGCTTCGGGCAACGCACGCTTCCAGCCGGGTTCCACCACCACTTTACCTACGGCGCGCAAGGCTTCGCCGGCACAGTCGAAGTCCGCCTGGGTGCGGTCGTATTCGTGATTGGGCAGGAACTGCGCCAGGTATCGGGCGCGGACCAAGGTGTAGACGGCGCGGTGTTTGCCGGTCAACTGCGCAAGATCTTTGCCGGCGCCGGTAGGAATAATGCCGTGGTGGGCGCTGACCTTGGCATCGTTCCAGGCGCGGGAGCGGCGCTGCGCATCGAGGTGTGGCATCAACGCGCTCACCGCCGGGTCGGCACGGCCCAGTGCCGCGAGAATCGTCGCCGCGTCGCCATGCTGGCTCACGGGCAGGTAACCGCAGTCGCTGCGCGGGTAGGTGATGACCTTATGGGTTTCGTAGAGGGACTGGGCGATATCCAGGGTTTCCTGGGCGCCGAGCCCGAGTTTCTTCGAGCAGATTTCCTGCAGGGTGCCCAGGTCAAAGGGCAGGGGTGCCACTTCGCGCATGCGTTCGGTGCGCAGCTTCACCAGGCGTGCGCTGGCCGCGTTGCTCATCGCCGTCGCCGCGTGTTGTGCCCGCTCCGGGTTGAGGCAACGGCCCTGGTCGTCACAGATATCGTCGGCGGCGCGCCATTGCGCGATAAAACGCATCTGCTGGTGCAGCAACTCAACATCAATGGCCCAGTAAGCCACCGGGACGAAGTCGGCAATGCTGCGGTCGCGGTCCACCACCAGGCGCAGGGTCGGGGTTTGCACCCGCCCAACGGGCAATACACCTTGATAGCCGGACTGACGGCCGAGCAGGGTAAACAGGCGGCTCATGTTCATGCCGATCAGCCAGTCGGCACGGGAGCGGCCCAGGGCCGAATGGTAGAGGCTGAAGGTGTCTGCGCCAGGCTTCAACGATGCCAGGGCCTTGCGGATCGAGGCATCGTCGAGCGCCGACAGCCACAGGCGCTGGATCGGCCCGCGATAGCGGCAATGCTCCACCAGTTCGCGGGCGATCATCTCGCCCTCGCGGTCGGCATCGGTGGCAATCACCAGTTCCCGGGCTTCCCCCAGTAGGCGCTTGACCGCCTTGTACTGGCTGGCGGTCTTGGGCTTGACCGTCATCTTCCATTTTTCCGGGACGATGGGCAGGTCAGCCAGCACCCAGCGCTTGTACTTGGCGTCGTAGGCATCGGGCGGGGCGGTTTCCAACAGGTGGCCGATGCACCAGGTGACGGTGACGTCCGTGCCCAGCCAGCAACCATCGCCCCGGCGCCGGGCGCCAAGCACGGCCGCGATATCCTTGGCCTGGGAGGGTTTTTCACAGAGGAACAGCCGCATGCTCAGCCCATTCGTTACACAGTTGAATGGGCGAAGGATGGGCAAAAGAAGGCAATTGAGCAACCTTTATCTGGATGGATATACAGCAATTTGTGTGGGCGGCGGGAAACCAATGTGGGAGCGGGCTCGCCCGCGATAGGGGGGGTGCCAGTCAGTACATTCATTGACTGACCCACCGCTATCGCGGGCAAGCCCGCTCCCACAAGGGATTTACAGGGTTTGCGGGAGATTAGTTTTTATCCAGATCCACGTTCTTGGTTTCCTTCAGGCACAGCAGCCCGACGATCAGGCTCACCCCGGTAATCACCACCGGGTACCACAGCCCGTAGAAGATATCGCCGGTGTACACCACCAAGGCAAACGACACGGTCGGCAGGAACCCGCCAAACCAGCCGTTACCGATGTGGTAGGGCAGGGACATGGAGGTGTAGCGGATCCGCGTCGGGAACAGTTCCACCATCAGTGCGGCGAGTGGGCCGTAGCACATTGCGGCGATCAGGATCAGGGCGACGATCAGCACCACCACCATGGTTTTGTTGACCTGGGCCACGTCTGCCGATTTCGGGTAGCCGGCCAGGGTCACGGCGCCGCGCAGGGCGTCTTCGTCGTAGCCGTCGATGCGCACATCGCCGATGCTGACTTGCACCGCGCTGCCGGCAGGTGCGGCTTCGCTGCTGTAGGGCAGGCCCTGTTTGACCAGGAAGGTCTTGACCTTGTCGCATGGGCTGTCAAACCGCGCCTTGCCCACCGGGTCGAACTGGAAGGTGCAGGTGGCCGGGTCTGCCAGCACGGTGATCGGGGCCTGGCGGCTAGCCTGGTCCATCGCCGGGTTGGTGTAGTGGGCCAGGCCCTTGAAGATCGGGAAGTACAGCGCGGTGGCCAGCAGCAGGCCAACCATCAGTACTGGTTTGCGCCCCCATTTGTCCGAGAGCCAGCCGAAGAAGATAAAGAACGGCGCGCCAATCACCACGCTGATGATCAGCAGCATATTGGCCAGGGCCGGGTCCATCTTCAGGAACTGGGTGAGGAAGAACAGTACATAGAATTGCGCGGCGTAGAAGGTCACGGCCTGGCCGGCGTTGATACTGAACAGCGCAATCAACACCACCTTGAGGTTTTGCCAGTTACCGAACGACTCGCGGATCGGGGCTTTGCTGGCCTTGCCTTCCTCTTTCATTTTCAGGAACGCGGGGGATTCGTGCAGGCTCAAGCGGATCCAGGTGGAAATCCCCAGCAGCACGATGGACAGCAGGAACGGCAGGCGCCAGCCCCAGACTTCAAACTGATCGCCCGTGAAATAACGGCAAGCCAGTACCACCAGCAACGACAGCAACAGGCCGAGGGTCGCGGTGGATTGAATCCAGCTGGTGTGGAAGCCGCGTTTGCCGGCGGGGGCGTGCTCGGCGACATAGGTCGCGGCGCCGCCGTATTCACCGCCCAGGGCCAGGCCCTGGAGCATGCGCAGCACTACCAGGATGATCGGCGCGGCTATACCAATGCTGGCGTAGGTGGGCAACAGGCCCACACAGAAGGTCGCCACGCCCATCAGGACGATGGTGGCGAGGAAGGTGTACTTGCGTCCGATCATGTCCCCCAGGCGGCCGAACACCAGCGCGCCGAACGGCCGCACCACAAAGCCGGCGGCAAAGGCCATCAGGGCGAAGATAAAGGCCGTGGTGTCGTTGACCCCGGCAAAAAATTGCTTGCTGATCACCGCCGCGAGGGCGCCATAGAGGAAAAAGTCATACCACTCGAACACCGTCCCCAGGGACGAGGCGAAGATGACCTTTTGCGACTCCTTGCTGCTGACAGTGGCGCCAGGCATGGCGTCCAGGGGTTGAGCACGTTCTGACATGGGGTAGCCCTCACAGTGATTATTTATTGTTGTTCCACTGTCGGCGCCAACTTCAGCGCCGCTCTTGTCCTGTAGGTGCGAGCAAACTCGCGCCTACAGGTCATGCCGGTGTTGTCTGTTCTCTTTCGGGGGTGAGGTTCCTTGTTTGAGGGGACAGAATCAGTTGCGCGGCTTTTTCCGCGATCATCAGGGTGGGTGAGCAGGTATTGCCGGAGGTGATGCGCGGCATGATCGAGGCATCGGCGATGCGCAGGCCGGGCACGCCGTGCACGCGCAACTGGGCATCGACCACCGCGTCTTTATCCGGGCCCATGCGGCAGGTGCCAACCGGGTGAAAAATCGTGGTGCCGATCCGCGCCGCCGCCTCTTGCAATTGTTCATCGCTTTGCAAGGCCTCACCGGGCAGGTATTCCACCGGGTTGAAGGGGCGCAGGGCCTGGGCGCCGACAATGCGCCGGGTCAGGCGGATGGCATCGGCGGCCACGCGCAAGTCTTCGGGATGGCTCAGGTAGTTGGGCTGGATCAATGGCGGCGTCGCGGGATCGGCCGAGCGGATATCAATGCGTCCGCGACTCTGCGGGCGCAAGTCGCAAACCGACGCAGTAAATGCCGGGAACGCGTGCAGCGGTTCGCCAAAGCGTTCCAGCGACAGTGGTTGCACGTGGTATTCGAGGTTGGCCGAAGTCTGTTCCGGCCCCGAGCGGGCGAAGGCGCCGAGCTGGCTGGGCGCCATGGACAGCGGGCCGCTGCGGTCATACAGGTATTGCAGGCCCATGCCCATCTTGCCCCACACGGAGCCGGCGATCTGGTTCAGGGTGCGGGCGTTTTCCAGTTTGTAGATCAGCCGCAGTTGCAGGTGGTCCTGCAGATTGCCACCGACCCCTGGCAGTTCGTGCAGGACCTCGATGCCCAAGGGCTTGAGGATGCTCGAAGGCCCTATCCCGGAGCGCTGCAGGATGCCGGGCGAACCCACCGCCCCGGCGCACAGGATGATTTCCTTATGGGCTTTCCAGGTCACCCCTTGCCCTAGCTGGCGGCCCACCACCGCACTGGCGCGGCCGTTTTCCAGGAGTACACGGTCGACTTCCACGCCGGTGAGCACCGTGAGGTTGGCGCGCTGGCGGATGGGCTTGAGAAACGCCTTGGCCGCATTCCAGCGTACGCCGCCTTTCTGGTTGACCTGGAAGTAGCCACACCCTTCGTTATCGCCCTGGTTGAAGTCGTCGATGCTGGCGATGCCACTTTGCTTGGCGGCTTCGCGGAAGGCGTCGAGGATCGGCCAGTGCAGGCGCTGTTGCTCCACGCGCCACTCGCCGCTGTCGCCATGTAGGGGCGAGGCGCCGGCAAAATGGTTTTCGCTTTGCTTGAACAGCGGTAATACATCGTCCCAGGCCCAGCCGGGGTTGCCTTCGGCGGCCCAGCCATCGTAGTCGTTGGCCTGGCCGCGCATGTAGATCATGCCGTTGATCGACGAGCAGCCGCCCAGCACCTTGCCCCGTGGATAGCTCAGGGCACGACCTTGCAGGCCGGGTTGGGTTTCGGTCTTGAAGCACCAGTCGGTGCGCGGGTTGCCGATGCAGAACAGGTAGCCGACGGGGATATGAATCCAGGGGTAGTTGTCGCGCCCGCCCGCTTCAAGCAGCAGCACACGATGGGCAGGGTTGGCGGACAGTCGATTGGCCAGCAGGCAGCCCGCAGGGCCGGCGCCTACTACCACGTAATCGTATTGCGCAGGTGCAATAGTCATCTGGGGTCTCGCTTGTTTTTCTTATTGGCTCCATCCTAGTTGTTAGTTTTCGTCTTAAAAATGTTAGTTTTTACCCAGCTGCTGTGCGTTTTTAAACAGCGCTGCGCTCATGGCCGAGAGGGGAGGTGACATGTTCGACTGGAATGACCTGCGGTATTTTCTTGAGTTGCAGCGCAGCGGGCGCCTGCTCACCGCCGCCCAGCGCCTGAAAACCACGCATGCCACTGTGGCCCGGCATATCGAGGCCATCGAGAAAAGCCTCGGCACCGCGCTGTTTGTGCAGCATGCCCAGGGGTACGAACTGACGCCATCGGGCGAAGCACTGCTCAAGCATGCCGAAGCCATGGAGAACGTTGCACTGCTCGCCGAAGAAGAGCTGACCCATTCCGCCGCGCCCCTGGGCAAGATTCGCCTGGGGGTCGCCGAAGGCTTGGGGGTGATGTTCCTTGCCAGCCGCATGGGCGGCCTGTTCGAGCGTTATCCGGGGCTGGAAGTGGAACTGGTGGCGGTGCCGCGTTTTGTCAGCATCCTCAACCGCGAGGCGGAGATCAGCATCCACCTGGAGCGCCCCAGCGTCGATCAACTGGTCACGCGCAAACTCACCGACTACCGCCTGGCCCTCTATGCCAGCCGCAGCTACCTGGCGCGCACGCCAGCCATCGAGAAACGCGAAGACCTGGCCGCCCACGCGTGGATCGACTACGTCGACGACCTGCTATTCAGCCAGGAACTGAAACTCCTCAGCAGCTTTTGCCGCAACCCCCGGGTGGTATTCCACAGCACCAGCGTCATAGCCCAGCACCAGGCGGCGCGCTCGGGGTTGGGGATTGCCGTGTTGCCGTGTTTTGTCGCCGCCGGGGACCCGGACCTGGTGCCGCTATTGCCGGAAGAGGGCATCCAGCGCAGTTACTGGATCAGCTCCCGACGCGAATTGCACAAGTCGGTGCGGTTGCGGGTGTTGTGGGATTACGTGGTGGAGTTGTGTGCCAAGGAGCAGGGGCTGCTGTTGGGCGCGTAGCGAAGGGCAAGGGGGATCTACAGAGATCATATGTGGGAGCTGTCGAGCCCTAGCGAGGCTGCGATGGCGGCGGTACTGCCAGCATTGATGTTGACTGACCTGCCGCCATCGCAGCCTCGCAGGGCGAGACAGCTCCCACATGGGACTGTGTGTGGGCTTAGAGTTTTACTGTCTGGTGTACCTGTTCACCACACGCACGAGCATCGTTGATCATCTTTTCAAACGGCGCGCTGACGATTTCATCATGGCTCAACCAGCGCACTTTCTGGGTCAACCGGTAGTGGTAGCGCAAGCCATCCTTGAGCTGTTCGCCATCGAGTTCCAGGTCATACCACGGCGAGTGGATCTTGCAGCCTTGAACAGGCTTGTCCATCTGCCCGCCGGTCAAGGTAAAGGTGTAGTCGACGGTGTCCGGGTTGCCCATGTACAGGTCGCCCCGTTGCCCGTTGCGGCGGTAGTTGAGCAGGCCGTCCCATTTCTCTTTGAGCGACTGGTCGGTGTAGACGTAGCCTTCGTCGAGTTTTTCCAGGGCGCCCAGGTCGGTCATGCTGGCCTTGACCGTGTAGCTGTCGGGCTGCACGAACCCGGTGGGCTGGCGGGTGACCTGGCAATCGCTGATCTCGCGGCCAAAGTTGTCGCAGATGTTCTGGTCGGTGGCGGTAGCCCCCTGTTCGCGATCAGCCATGCTCAGTTGCATCAGGGGCAGGCGGCTGAAGGTGACGCTGGCGCGGGTCGTGCCATTGCCCTGTTTGTCGTAATGCACCTGCTTGTCCAGGCGGATGCTGGTGTCAGGGCGTGCCAGGGGGATATGTTCCTCACGCACCCGGCCCTGGGCATCGTTGACCAGTACCCAGCGGTCCTGGATATCGGGCAGGGTCTGGCCTGGGGCGAACACCGGGTTGGTCGGGTCCAGCCACCACACCTGGCCGGCCACTTCGGCGCGCACGATGGCATGGTTGGGCGCACCGGTGCCCGGCACCAGCAGCGAATCCACTACATCCCCACGGCTGACCCAGGCAGTCTCGGCCTTGATCCCGCTGGCCTTGAGCATGGCGGTGAGGAGGATGGACAGGTCCTTGCAGTCGCCATAACCGTGCTGTTCGATCTCCTCCAGGTTAAACGGCACATAGCCGCGATCGGTGGCACGCCAGTCACCCAGGTAACGGTAATGGTCGTTGATGTGCTGCATCAGGCCGGCCACTTGCTGCGCCGGGTCCAAGCCCTTCACCGCAGCTACGGCGGCGGCACTGTCAGCCGGCAGCTTGGCCGCGAGGATCTGGTTGTAGCGCTGGGCAAAACCGCCGAAATGTTTTTGCACATCGAGGCTGCTGCCCACTTCGATCCGTGGGATCAGGCGGATATAGGCGTGGCCCGATTCGTTGATGTAGTTGAGATAGGTCGGCGTCTTTTGCTCGATATCCAGGGTCTTGCGATTGACCGAGGGGGTAATGGTGAAGCCGTCCATCAACTCGGCGCGCCACTCGATCGGCCGTTCTGCGGTGAAGCGCGCCTTGAGCCGGTCGCGCCGCGCATTGCTGGGGCCGAACTGCAGGGCGTAGTGGAACTCGGTCATCAGCGGCTTGGCGGGGTGATGCTCGCGCACGGTGTAGCGGATCTGCGTGCCGACCCGCAGGTTGGGGAATGCCAGGGACGTTTGCTTCAGCCTGGAAAACCCCTGGTCAGGGTTGGGCGCGGTGCGCGTGTCGATCTGTGCTTCGCCGAGCAGCTGTGGCTTGCCGCCGGGCTGGGTGGACTCGGCGTGCAGCACTTCAAAGCTATCGCCTTCGGCATAGTTGAAGTCGATTCGCGACAAAATTTCCCGGCCGCTGGGCTTGAGAATGGTATAGCGGTAGGTGGTGGTGCAATCGGTGCTGGCATCACGGTTGAAGTGGCAGTGCAGCTCGGATTCGTTGGCAAGTGCAGCTTCGGCCATGGGTTGCAACGCGGCATGAGCAGTGTGCGAAACAAGCCCCAGACTGGCGCAAATCAAAGGGCAGTAAAACGAGAAACGGTGCATGGGCGCCTCAGGTGGAACATTGACACAGATACCCTGGCGGGTACCAAGAAGGCGGCAGATGATAATTGATCGCAACACCAAAAACCAGTATTGTCGGACAATAAATATCGCTGAAAGGCCCGAGATAGAGCCTTCGTCTTGGTAAAAGTGGTCAGTCGAGCAGCTCGAAGTCGCTGCTGGCCAGGCGTTCGCCGTTCACCAGCACATGCACCGTATGCCGGCCGGGGTAGTGCTTGCGCGTGGTCATATCGCGGATATGTTGGCCACGCAGCAGCGTATGCCGTTCACCCGCGCCGAGGGTAAAAGCCTTGAGCTTGAACACTTTGGCGGCGCTATGGCCTGCGCTTTTTACATAGTCGATGGCGTAGTCCACCACCAGTTTTTGTGGGGCGCTGGTGGTGGATTCGAGGCTGAACGACAGGTTGATCCGCTCACCCAGGCGAATCACCGGGGGCTCGACCTTGAACTGGTGGATTTTCACCTCGGCCCGCGCCCCGGCCCCCATGATCGTCAGCGCGCGGGTATTGCCTTGTTTGATCAGGCTGCGCAGGGCGTGGCGGGCGATCCAGGCGGTGTGGGGGTTGTCCAGGGACCAGCTTTCGATGACATCCAGCACCCAATCCGGATGGTCCTTGGTGATGTCATTGAGGTGGTTGGCCACAGACTTGCGTACATACAGACTGCTGTCGGCCTTGAGGTTCTCCAGGATCGACGCGCACAGGCGCGGATCGGCCTGCACCTGGGCCAGGCGAAACGACCATGGCAACCTCGGCCGCGAGCCCTCGCTGGCGAGGCGGCGTACGTGCTCGTTGTCATCCAGCGACCACTGCTGCATCACCGCCAGGGTGCGTTGGAAATCCTTGAGCAGAAAGGCCCGCACAGCAAATTCGGCAGAGCCAAATGTGGTGAAGTACTTGAGCGCCGCCATTGATCGCTGGAAATCATCCAGGCCATAGCTGGCCACATAATGCCCGAGGAACAGGCTGACAAAACCACTGTTCAGGCGCGGGGCCAGGGCATACAAATGTTCGAGGGTTTGCGGGTAGTCCAGGGGCATCACCGCGTGCAAGCTTTCACTGACCCGGGCCATGCGCTGCATGACCGACAACCCGGCCAGGTCACGCTTGGCGTGCTTGAGAAAGCCCTGGGCATCGAAGGGCGGGTACACCGCGCTCATCTCATCGGCGATGTGTTGCAGGCGTTCGACGTTGAAGATTTCCTTGAGGGCAGGGGCGCTTTGGTCGGTCATGGGCAATCCGCAGGAGAGGGCGATGGTCGGGCTTTTTCAAAGTAGCACCTTACTCAAGGCCGCGAAGCTCAAAATGTGGGAGCCAGCTCCCACAAGGAATATGCAGGGTGCTCGGTATCTACAGGTACCAGCGATATTCCCGCGCATTGATCTCCTGCTGGAAGGCCAGGTGATCCTGGCGTTTGTTTTCGCAATAGACGTCGACAAACTCCGCCCCCAAGCCCTCGCGCAGGATCGGTTGTTGCTGCATGGCGCGCACCGCCTCGAGCATTTCCAGGGGGAAGTCATGGCCGCTGGTGCGGTCTTCGTTCAGCGGTGCGATAGGCTCCTGTGCGGCGTCCAGGCCGTGCTCCAGCCCGACCAGGATCGCCGCCAGCACCAGGTACGGGTTGGCGTCGGCACTGGCCAACCGATGTTCGATCCGCAGGTTGCGCGGGTCGGACTCGGGAATGCGCACGCAGGCGTCCCGGTCCTCATAACCCCAGCAGGCCTTGGTGGCCGCATTGACCGTGCCGCCCAGGCGGCGGAAGGCGTTGTGGTTGGGCGAGAAAATCGGCATGCAGTGCGGCAGCAGTGCCAGGCAACCCGCCACCGCGTGGCGCAACGGCTGTTGCTGGTGCGCCGCCAGCAGGTTGTTGCCGGCGGCGTCATACAGGCTCACATGCACATGCATGCCACTGCCCGGATGTTGCAGGTAGGGCTTGGCCATGAAACTGGCGCGATAGCCATGCTTGAGCGCCACGCCACGGGTACTGCGGCAGAACAGGGCGGCCCAGTCGGCGGCGCGCAGGCCATCGTCGAGGTGACCAAAGTTGATTTCAAACTGGCCGGGGCCCAGTTCGGCAGTGATCACCGTAATGTCGATCCCCTGGGCCTGGGCGGTCTGCACCATATCATCGAGCACCGGCGCAAAACGCGACAGCCGCTCGATATGCAGGGTCGGTTGGTCATCGGGGTCGTCGCTCAACGGGTCCCGGGCAAATTGCGGCAGGCCGTCGTTGAGCTTTTTATCGAACAGGTAGAACTCCAGCTCAAACGCCACCACCGGGTGAATGCCCTTGCGGTGCAGGCGCTCGAGGACTTTGGCCAGGACTTCACGGGGTTCGAATTCGATGGGGGCCTCGGTGCCGTCGGAGGTGATCAGCATTTGCCCCAGAGGCTGGGCTTCCCAGCTCACCGGCTTGAGCGTGCCGGGCACCAGGCGGCGGTTGGCGTCGGGGTCGCCGTCATGGAAGCAGTAGTCGCCAATCTTGAACAGACCGCCCTGGGCGCCCAGCAGCACGGCGTTCTGCGGCAACTTCAGGGGGCTGCCGGCGGCGACTTTTTCCAACATTTCAATCGGGTAGCGCTTGCCGTAGAAACGCCCTGGGATATCCAGGGCGATCAGGTCGACATAACGTACATCCGGATGGTTCTGGCGAAAGGTCCGTACTTCGGCCAGTAACGTGGAGGAATGGCTTTTCACGGGTGACGCTCCTTGGTGTGCCTTAGTTGTAGACCCACAGCACGCGTGCCGGCAGGTCGGTCAGGTTGCCGTAGCGGCAGTGGGCAAAACTGGCGAGGTGAAAGCTGTCGCCCGGGCCGAGAGTCACCGCGTCGGCCTCGCCTTCGACCCACAGGGTCAGGTGGCCTTCGAGTACATAACCGGCCTGCTCGGCGCGGTCGCTCATGGTCTGCTCGCCACTGTTGGCGCCGGGTTCGAGCAGGCTGTCGAGGATCGAAAACGCCCCCTGCATGCTGGGGGAGACGAGGATGTCGGTGATGCCGTTGGCGTAATACACCGTGCGCCGCTCGTTGGGGCGGGTGACCCAATCCACCGCCTTGGGTTTGGGCACGCTGTAGAAATAAGTGGTGGGCACATCGAGGGCATGGCTGATGGCAGTCAGGTCCGCCACGGTAGGTCGCGACAGACCCCGCTCGACCTGGGACAGGAAACCTACCGAACGCTCGATCTTTTGTGCCAATTGAGTGAGGGTGAGTTTCTTATGCTTGCGCAGATCGTGGATCAGGGTCGCCAGGGCGGCAAGTTCTTCTTGTGGTGTCATGAAATTTATGTCGAGAAATTTCATGAAAACTTACAGGAAATATTTCACGCCGGCAATGGTGGAACCCCGTCAGTTTAAAGCGCGGGTGTTTCAAGCCCTTCCGGCATCCTGCATCTCACCTCGGGGATTCCAATCATGGAACCTCGGGGTATTCGCCATCCCAGTCGGGATCAAGGCGCCAGATGCGCTTTTCCAGAGGAGGGTAAGGTGAGTCCAGGCGTTGTTCGAGATTTTTGAACGGCGTTGCGAAAAACATCTGAGGGCAATCTTCCTTGTCACGATATCCAATGAGTGCGCCGTATTCATGCCCGCCAATTTTCCTCAGGGCGCTTGCTACGCTCTGCGGGTTACGTGTGAATTGCGCAGCGGCGGCGTCGGCCAGGTACTTTCGCTGGCGACGGACGCGGGACATGGCAAGGAACATAAGGAAGATCCAGCCCAGACCAACGGGGAGCAAGGATGCGGAGCTCAAACCGATGATTAAAACCAACAGGCCGGAACCTAAGTGTACCCCTTTCATCCGTGTATCAAGACGCATGTCGTTGCTGTGAATCGCGCTGAACAAATGGGCGATAACGCCTTGCATTTCTTCACGGTCGAGAATGGCTGCGGCGCCATAGGTCACACCCATGACCGAGTCCTGCGGGGTGCGTCCGGCGGCAAAGGCGTTGATGCCATCGGCATCAAGCAGGTAAACCATGGGCACCGGGCTGCCGGAGGCGATGGCCATTTCCTCGACAATATCCAACAGCCAGCGATCATTCTCATGGGGATCCAGGCTGATCAGATACCCGCCGTATTGTTCGGCAATGGCGCTGCCGCCGTCCTTCAGCTTGCGGTTTAGGAACCAGTAACTTACCGAGATGAAGAGAAGCATCGCCACACAGATTTCGGCCCAGCCCACGTCGTCGATCGTCTCGGTCGATAGGCCCCATAGCAGTGCCGGGCCGAGCACGATGACCGAGGTCAGCAGCGTGTAATACCTGGAACCGCGCCGAGCTCGATCCTGGTGCGCAAAAAAATTCATGCGGCCATCCGTGGCTGGAATCAGGTAAAGGATACGGTTGGGGCGTTTTGAATCTGCTTGCTGTCTTCAAACACCAGCAAGGTAGCGTCCGAGCCATGTCCGACGGCATCGGCCATCAAGATCGTCGGGAATTGCTGGCGGAAGATGTTGTATTCCATCACCGCGTCGTTGAAAAACTGCCGTGCATACGCGATGCGGTCTTCGGTACTGGTCATTTCATCGTTCAGTTGCATCATTATTTCTGATGCTTGCAGGTCAGGATATTCCTCAAGCGAAACATTCAGGTTATCCATTGCAGTGTTAAGTCGCCCCTCATCTTTGCCTAACTGCACGATTGACCGGGCACTGCCCGGTTCTGCTGCCGCGAGCTTGAGGCAGGCGGCGGCGACGTTGCGGGCCTCGGTGACGGCCACTAGCGTGCCGCGCTCATGGTTCATGTAAGCCTTGGCGGTCTCCACAAGATTGGGGATCAGGTCATGGCGCCGTTTGAGTTGCACTTCGATCTGGCTGAACGCGTTCTTGAATCGATTTCGCAAAGTGACTAGCGAGTTGTAGAGACCGATCAAGTAAAGCGCGATCACACTTAGAGAACCGATCAAGATGACCCAGAAAACGGCGCCGAACATTGGATTTCCTTATCTGTAGGATTAAAGGCGCTGATCATAGCGGATGTCGCCCGTATCGAGCTGCCTTGTCAGAAAGATATGGCTTACTCGCGCTGGTAGGAGTCCACCTGCACCCCGTCAGCATCAAACACATTCACCCGGTTCTCGTCTTTCACATCCCAGATGCTATAGGTCGCGTCGTTACTGTTGTACGGGAAGCTGTACTGGGTATACGACCCCAGTTTTTTCACCACGCGGTTGTTTTTGTCGATCAATACCAAGCCTTCAAACCCATCCATTTCTGCCGAGGCGAGGTTCTTCTGGAAGGGGTTGAGTTTGCTGTAGGTCACGGGCACGCGCAGTTTGCCGTGTACATCAATGGCGCCATAGCGGCTGCCCTTTTGCACCACCGCCATGCCGTTGGAGAACGGGTTGACGTCATCGAATGGCAGGCTCAAAGGCAGCGCCTTGCCCTGTTCGTTGATAAAGCTGTATTTGCGGCTGCCACGGTCCTGGATCAGCAGGGGCTGGCCCTGGACAAACTGGCCGAAGACGGTCGCGCCGGGTGGGTTGAGTTTCTTCATCTGCAGGTTGTAGACGTCGGTCTGTTTCTGGTCGGCGGAGGTGGCGTAGATAAACTCGCCGCTGCCGTTGATTGCGGAGTAGCGCGGTGCCAACAGCTCCTTGCCGCTCAGGCTCCAGGCGCCGTACAACGAGTTCGAGCCATAGGTGGTCTCGCCAGGGCGGGCGATGAACACGTTGCCGATCACACTGGGGTTGACGTACTTCATGGGCACCACGACCTGTAGCTTCTTCACGTCGTAGACCCCATAGGGGCCGTTGGTTTCACGCTCGACAATCATTAGGTCGTCGTTGACCGCGCTGTCTATGATTTCGAAGGGCAGTTCTTTCAACGTTTGCGTACCGGGTACAAAGGCAAAGTACTTGAACTGCAATTCGCTCCAGCCCTCGCCGGAGGATTTTTCGCCGACCATGATGTGGTACACACCGGGCATCTCGGTGGTATCAATGCGCTTGAAGCGCGGCTTGACCACCCATTGCCCCTTGCTGTCGATAAAACCGCTGCTTTCGCTGGCGCTGTCGTAGGCGATGTAGCGCTCGCGAGGGGTGGTGCTGTTGTGCATGTCCCAATCAAGGGTTTGGGGTTGGAGCGGGTCCAGCACGTAAATCACGATGCTGGCGGGGGTGTCTTCGAATTGGTAGGTGGCCTGCACGTTACTCAGCTCGCTGTCGGAGCTGGGCAGGTTGCTGGCGAACTGTTCCAGATGATCCTGCACCGCCGCGGCACTCTTGAAGTCGGCGAAGTTGTCTTCCATACGCAGCAGTTCGTTGTAATAGGCCCGCAGGTTGGCCTTTTGTTCGGCGGTGGGCGAGGAATTGGAGCTGTTGCCGCCGCTGTACAGGGTCTTGCCATCGGCCGTCAGGCCCTGGATCACATAGGATTTGTTTTTCGGCGTTGCCAGTTGCAAGGAGGCGCTGGCGTCGCCCAGATGGGTCAGTTGGTACACCTCGCCACCCTCGGCGGTGGCTTTCGGGTGGGCCCGGTCCAGGACGATTTTATTGAAGCCGGGGTAGGCCTGATACGTCAGGGCCAGGCTGATGCGTTCCAGGGGCTTGTTGAGCTTGAGTTCGGCCTGGGTGGTGTCCTGGTCTTGCTCCTCACTGTCCTCATCCTTGATCGCCACCTCGGCGAACGGCTGCTGCGAGCCGTCGCGAAAGTACAGGGTCTGGATGCGATAGCTGGCTTCGGTCTGCTGATCGGGCAGGGCCCCGCGCTTGAGCACCTCGCGAATCGCCTCGACTTCCAGCTTCAGCCCGGACGCATTGTCGAAGAACAACTGCTGGAACTGCCCCGGTGTACGCTTGAGGTCGGTCAATGCCGCCTTCAGTTCGGCGGCGGGGAAGGGCACGAACGGCTCCTCATAGTTCAGCTCTTTCTGTTCGCCTGGTGTAGCGGTGGCCGGGCCGATTTCCAGGCGCATGCTTTCGAGCATGGCGATGCGGTTGATGCCGTCGCGCATATCGAGGATCAGGTAATTCAGGCGTTTTTTTGCTTCTGGCAACGGCAGGTCCCGGATGCCATCCACACCGCCCTCATTGAGTTGCGCTTCGCTGTATTCGGGACCGTCAAGCAGGCCGTGGGTGGCGCGGCGGTCCAGCAAGTAATAAGTGGCACCGCCAATCACGGCGATCACGATCAGGGCGCTGGCCAGCAGTTTGGTTCGGGTCAGGGCTGTTTTCATTGTTATCGGACTCGATGGAGGGCTGGCGCAAGATTAGCAGGCACCGATACCCGTGGCTGTATTGCCGGTGAATGATTGCAGGGCCCTGCTGTCGGAACCTGGGTACGCATTATTTACTGAAGGAATACCCATGAAAGCAACGTCCCTGATTGCCAGCCTGCTGGTTGCCGCCAGCCTGTCCACCGCCAGCGTTACCGTGCAAGCCGAGGACAATCCGCAGAAAACCGTGGAGCCTTCGAACATCAACACCCGAGACTTGAAAGTCGGAGACCGTGCGCCGGATATCCTGGTGCGCAAGGAGTCGGCCCTGGGCGACTGGAAAAAGCGCGGCCTGAAACCGCCCCACGACGACAGCCAGTGGGCGCGGATCAATGATCGTTATGTGCTGGTGAAAATCACCAATGGCACCATCCTCGACATCACCCCTGCCAAATAACGGGTGTGGGGGGAAACGGGCTGATGCCGCTTTTCCCCCCTTCGCTGCGCGCATTTAAAAATTGCATGCACGAATGCATAAAACAGTCTTTTTTGCTGCTCATCCTGAGGTAAGGTAGCTGCGCAATGCGCCCGTCATGGCGTGTGCTACGACTCTTTTCAGGAAACGAGAGCAGGATGCTGAAAACAATAAAAAACTACCCCCGCAGCGTAAACCTGCTGCTATCGGCCACGCTGGTACTGACCCTGGCCAAGGCGATCACCTTTCCGTACATGGTGATCTACCTGTCCAGTCACTTCGCCCTGGGCATCAGCCAAGTGGGCCTGGTGATCGGCAGCTCGTTGATCGTCGGTTCCCTGTTGAGCGTGTACGGCGGTTTCCTCGTGGACCGGGTCAATAGCTACCGGCTGTTGCTGGGCCTGAGCCTGCTGTTCGTCCTGGGATTCGTCGGCACCTTGCTGGCTCGCGAGCTATGGCTTTTCTACAGTTGCCTGATCCTGATCAACTTGGCGTATGCGGTGATCGATGTCGCGGTCAAGGCCGGCTTTGCCAGCCTGTTGCCGGTCGATGCGCGCAGCGAAGTGTTTTCCATCAAGTACACCCTGACCAATATCGGCTACGCGGTAGGGCCGTTTCTGGGGGCGATGGTGGCCAAGGTCGATATGAGCTTGCCGTTTGTCTTGTCGGTGCTGCTGGGGATGGGGTTCTTCCTGCTGTACTGGCGCTGGGGCGACCGCAGCCTGGCCACGGTGGACGCCGCGCAAAAACCGGTGCCGTTCCTGGCGGTGGGCCGGGTATTGCTGCGCGATCATCGCCTGGTGTGCTTCACCCTCGGCGGCCTGCTCAGTGCCGTGGTATTCGGGCAGTTCACCGCCTACCTGTCGCAGTACCTGGTGACCACCTCGGACGCCGAATACACCTACACCGTGATCAGCGCCATCCTGACCACCAACGCCCTGCTGGTCATCGCCCTGCAATACGTGATCGGTCGGCAGATCAGCCACCGTCACCTGAGCCGCTGGCTGATCTTCGGGCTGGGCATGTTCATGCTCGGGGTGATGGGTTTTGCGCTGTCCACCAGCGTGTGGTGGTGGGTGGTGTCGATGGCGATCTTCACCGTGGGGGAGATCATCGTGTTTCCCGCCGAATACATGTTTATCGACCGCATCGCCCCTGACCACCTGCGCGGCATGTACTACGGTGCGCAAAACCTCTCCAACCTCGGCGCCGCACTGGGGCCGGTGTTGTGCGGCCTGGTGCTGGCCAGCCTGCCGGCGCACTACATGTTCTACATGTTGGCGGGGTTTATCGTGGCCGGGGGGCTGTTCTACTTTATAGGGGCATCGTTGAAGCCACGCCCGCTGTAGACAAGGCCAAAGCAGCGGAGCTGCGCCCCTGTGGGAGCGAGCTTGCTCGCGATGGCGGTGGGTCAGTCAAGTCACTGTTGGCTGTCTCACCGCCATCGCGGGCAAGCCCGCTCCCACAGGGGTAGGCGTCCCTACAGAGGGGGTGTTGTCAGATGGAGAGCGCGCCGCCCACGGTGTTGCTGTGCAATTCGTAGCGCAGTTCCTCGACCATCGTTGCGACGTCCTCCGGGGTCTTGAGTTTGTTGACGCTGATCCCGGTGACCACCAGGTCCACGCGGCCGCTCTGGGCGTCAAACACTTTCAAGGTCAGTGACGAGTCGCGGCACAGGGTGAATTCGCAGGTCAGCGGCAACAGGGCTTCTTCGATGCAATTACGCAGTTGGGCCAGGGTAAACATGCCAGCCCCCATCAACGACGACGCAGCAACAGGCCCAGCACCAGGCCCACGCCAGCAACGATCGCCACGGTGGCCAGGGGCTTGCGCTGGGCAAAGTCACCAACAGTGTCCAGCGCATCGCCATAGGTCTGTTGCAATTGGCCGGCCGCCTGGCGCGCTACGCCCTGGGCCTGCAGTTGTTCGTCGTCGGTCATTTCGCCGAGAAAGTCCTGAGCCTTGCCCACGGCTTTTTTCACGCGGCCGGTGACTTGTTCACTGTTCATGCTGCCTCCTTCAAGGGCAAAAAACTCGCCATGACACAGGGCATCAAACCCTGTGCCTACCCTTCAAGGTTAAGCAGCCCATCGCCCGGCAATAAGGCGAATTTGCACTGGTCGCCCTAGTGCATTTGCACCTTATTTCGCACTTTTTGCCCGCCGTTCCCCGGCAAACAACCCGCGTTCCCTGGCCCAGACGATGGCGGCGCTGCGGCTGTGCACGTTGAGCTTGGAGTACACCGTGGCCACATGATTGCGCACGGTATTGGGTGCCAGCTTCAAGCGCGAGGCGATTTCCTTGTCGGCCAGGCCTTCGCAAATCAGCCCCAGCACATCCCGCTCGCGGGCGGTCAGGTCGGTAAAGGCGATGGTCGTCAGGTTGGGGCTGTTGACGCTCTTGGCGTTGGCCAGTTTTTCGATCAGGGTCTGGCTGAACCAGGACGCGTCCTTCATCACTTCCTCGATAGCCGACACCAACTCCAGCTCCGAGCGTTTGCGCTCGGTGATATTCATCATCACCAGCAGGTAACAGGTCGTGTCCTGGATGCTCACGGTGTCGGCCGACACCACGCAATCAATCACCTCATTGCCTTTTTTGCGGATTTTCAGGTCCTGGCCGTCGAGGTTGCCGGCTTTTTCCAGAGTGGCGAACAACTGCGTGCAGGCCTCCTTGCTGTCGATGAAGTCGATATCGCTGATGGACTTCCCAATCAACTCTTCGCTGGTGTAGCCGGTGACGCTCATGAACGCGTCGTTGACGTCCACCACCTGCTGATTGTCCGCGTCGCACACCAGGGTCGGCACCGGCGTCAGTCGGAAGGACTTGGCAAACCGCTCCTCGCTCTGGCGCAGGGCGGTTTCGGCCTTGCGCCGGGGCTCTAGGTCAGTGAAGGAAAACAGCATGCATTCCTCATCGTTCATATCCAGCGGCTGGCCGGCGACAATTACCAGCTTGCTGCCGCCTTCGGGCAGTTTCAGCTCGGCTTGCATCTGCGGGATGGTCGCGCCTTCGCCCAGGCGCTGGATTGCCAGCTCCTTGCGCTCGGCCTGTTCCAGCACGTCCAGTTCGTACACAGAACGGCCGATCACCTGGTCGCGGTTGTAGCCAGTCATCTCCAGGAAGCCCTGGTTGACCTTGATATAGCGCAGATCGCTCAAGCGGCAGATCACCGCCGGCGCCGGGTTGGCGTTGAAGGTCTTTTCAAAGCGCTGCTCGGCGCTGGCCCATTCGGTGGCATCGCTCAAAATCAGCACCAGCAGTTCCGGCTTGCCGGCGCTGTCGGTGAGCGCCAGGCTGCGCAGGCGGTGGACCCAGGTGCGGTCGGTGTCGGCGCTGGGCGTGACTTCGACCACCACATCACTGAACTCTTCGCCGTTTGCCACCCGGCTCAGCGGATAGGCTTCCAGGGGCAGCGGGTGATTGTTGCGGTAGCGCAGGGCAAAGCGCTCGGCGTATTCGGCGGTGTTGGCGCCGAGCCCGGCAATGTCATCCAGGCCATGCATGGCCAGCGCGGCTTCGTTGGCCCAGAGAATGCTCTGGTCGATCTCGGCGAGAATCACCCCATCGGACAGTCCGGAAATGATCTGCTGCAATTGGCGGCGATTGGTTTCTTGGGCGAGAACGGCCTGGCTCATGGTTTCTCCAAAATGGCTACATAACGACATCGGCGCCTGCAACAGGGCGTGTCTGGCTTGTGTGGAGTACGACAACTGGCCTTGAGCATAGTGCAGACCGATTCAGCTTGACGGGGTGCGAATGCACCAGTCGTCCTAGTGCATTTGTGCCGAGACCGCAGGCGTCGGCCTGGACAAACTGAAGGTCTACTCATTTGTCCAAGGAACGATTATGACCCCCCTCTATGAAACCCATCGCTCGCCTTTTCGTGTGTCCTGGGGCTCGGTACTGGCCGGCAGTGCAATTGCCCTGGTGACCTACCTGGTACTCAGCGTACTGGGCACCGCCATCGGCGCCAGTGCGGTCGACCCCATGGCGGCAGGCAACCCGTTGAGCGGCTTTGGCACTGGCGCCGGGATCTGGCTGTTTGTGTCCACGCTGTTGGCGATTGGCGTGGGCGCCTTTGTCGCCGGCCGCACAGCCCCGGATCGTGGCGGCTTGCATGGTGTCCTGAGCTGGACCATCACCACCTTGCTCACCACGTGGCTGCTGGCGGCATTGGCCACCAGCGTGGTCGGCGCCGCGGGCAATGTCGTAGGCAAAGGCCTGTCGGCGGCCGGTAGCGGCATTGCCGCCGTGGCCCCCGGCATCAGCGACAGCGTCAAGCAGCAGTTGGACGAAAAGGGCATCAGCCTGGATTGGGATAGCCTGCAGGGCGAACTCGACACCTTGCTCAAGCAAAGCGGCAAGGCTGAACTGGATCCGGCTAACGTCGAGCAAACAGCTAACCAGGCAGCGGCAGACGGTCAGCAATCGGCCACTGATGCCGCCACCAACCCGGCCCAGGCCGCGAGCGAACTCAAGCAATGGTTCGAGCGCGTCAAAGCCTCTGGTGAGCCGGCGTTGAATGCGGCCGACAAAGAGGCGCTGGTGAACATCGTCGCCGCCCGTACTGGCAAGAGCCAGGCCGAGGCCAGCCAGATTGTCGAGAACTATGCCCAGGCCTATCAGCAGGCCGTGCAGAAAGTCGAAGAACTCAAGGCTCAGGCCGAACAAAAGGCCCGCGAGGCCGGTGAAGTGGCGGCCAAGCAACTGTCCCGCGCGGCGTGGAGCACCTTGTTGATGTTGGTACTGGGTGCCGCATTGAGCTTTGGCATCGGTCGCCTGGCCATTTCGACCCGCAAAGTGCCCGTGGCTTGATCAAGGCCCACTGATTCGTAACCGCAACACCTTGCGTGAGCGCGTAAACTGTCTGCTTTTTTCGCGCTCACGCAAAGGTATGCTTTTGACCCCGGTAAAAACCACAGCCCTCCTGCTATTCACCACCCTGTTGGCGGCGTGCGGTACCTCGCCGCCACGCACCCCTGACGACATCTGCGGCATCTTCCGCGAAAAGGACGACTGGTACGACGCAGCCAAAGTCACCCAGAAGCGCTGGGGTGTGCCGATCCAGGTGCCGTTCGCCATCATGTATCAGGAATCGGGCTTCCGGCAGAACGCCAAGACTCCGCGCAAATACCTGCTGTGGATCATCCCCTGGGGCCGCGTCAGCACCGCTGCCGGCTACGCCCAGGCCAAGGATGAAGTGTGGGGCGACTACCAGAAAAGCACCGGCCGCAACTGGGCCAGCCGCCAGGACTTCGACGACGCGATCGACTTTGTCGGCTGGTACATGGACAAGACCGCCAGCATCAACGGCGTATACAAATACGACGCCTATGGCCAGTACCTCAACTACCACGAAGGCTGGGGCGGCTACCGGAATCGCACCTATGCCAGCAAGGCGTGGCTGTTGCCGGTAGCCGGCAAGGTCAAGGCCCGTTCCGATCTGTATGCGCGCCAGTATGCAGGGTGCAAGGCGGATCTGGAGCGGGGGTTCTGGGGGCGGTTTTGGCGGTGGTTGTGAGGTCCGACTATTCCGATGCTTGCCAAAAACCGCTGATTCTGGGAAAACCCGAATCTGTTGAACCCAACGAGATCCCCCATGAGCAACGAAGAACTACAAATCACCGACATCCGCCAAGGCGACGGTAAAGCCGTGGTCAAGGGGGCGCTGATCACCACTCAATACACCGGCACCCTGGAAGACGGTACGGTGTTTGATTCGTCCTGGGAGCGGGGCAAGCCGTTCCAGTGTGTGATTGGCACCGGGCGTGTGATCAAGGGGTGGGACCGGGGCTTGATGGGGATGAAGGTCGGCGGCGTGCGCAAGCTGTTTGTGCCGGCGCATCTGGCGTATGGCGAGCGGGCGATGGGCGCGCATATCCAGCCCCATAGCAATCTGCATTTCGAGATTGAGTTGTTGGAAGTGCTGACGCGCGACGATTGAAGGCTCGGGGTCGCTCAACTGTTCTTGATATGTTTGAAAAAACGTCGGCAGCTCCCACAACTATTTGTTCTACCGTTCGCCGATCTCTCCTTGAATGCCGGGTATCGCTGCTGATACTGTACAAAAATACAGTATCCGGTGGCCCGCCATGCAGTTGATCGAAAAACTCAGCATCCTCGCCGATGCGGCCAAGTACGACGCGTCTTGCGCCAGCAGCGGGGCGCCCAAGCGCACCTCCGAGGGCAAGGCCGGGCTGGGTTCGAGCGATGGCATGGGCATCTGCCACAGCTACACACCCGATGGGCGCTGTGTGTCGTTGCTCAAGGTGCTGCTGACCAATTTCTGCCTCTACGACTGCCAATACTGTGTCAACCGCCGCTCCAGTGACGTGCCCCGTGCGCGGTTCAACCCGGAGGAGGTGGTGAGCCTGACCCTGGACTTCTACCGGCGTAATTGCGTCAGCGGGCTGTTTCTCAGTTCGGGGATCATTCGTTCGGCGGACTACACCATGGAGCAACTGGTGCGGGTCGCCAAGTTGCTGCGTGAGGAGCATGACTTTCGCGGTTATATCCACCTCAAGACCATCCCCGAAGCGGATCCTGCATTGATTGCCGAGGCCGGGCGATATGCCGATCGCTTGAGCGTGAACATTGAGTTGCCCACCGATAAAAGCCTGCAGATCCTCGCGCCGGAGAAACAGATCGGTTCGATCAAGCAGGCGATGCAGACGATTTTCACCGGCGAGCAAACCGTGCTCAACGAGCCCCGGGCACCGCGGTTCGCCCCGGCCGGGCAAAGCACGCAGATGATTGTCGGCGCCGATGACACCGACGACAGCACCATCCTGCACGGTGCCGAGGCGCTGTATGGCAACTTCAAGTTGCGCCGGGTGTACTACTCGGCGTTCAGCCCGATTCCCAATAGCCCGAAAAGCGTGCCCCTGGCGGCGCCGCCGCTGATGCGCGAGCACCGTTTGTACCAGGCCGATTTCCTGCTGCGCAGTTATGGCTTCCGCGCCAACGAACTGTTCGCGGGGCCGGGGGATCTGGCGCTGGATATCGACCCGAAGCTGGCCTGGGCCCTGGAGCATCGCGAGGTGTTCCCGCTGGACCTGAACCGTGCCGAGGCGACGTTGATCGCGCGTATCCCGGGGATTGGCCTGCGTACCACCGAACGCCTGGTGGAGCTGCGCCGGCAACGCAAGATCCGTTTTGAAGACCTGGCGCGTATGCGCTGCGTGTTGACCAAGGCCAAGCCGTTCTTCATCACCAGCGACTACCACCCCCAGCAGGCGGAAAGCACCAGCGTGCTGCTGCGCGAGCAACTGCGCGACCGCCCGCAACCGCAACAGATGGGGTTATGGGGATGATCAGCCTGGAATGCGACAACCTGTTCAGTACCTGGCGCGAGCAGGCGCGCTGGCTGCTCAGCCATCAGATCGACCCCAGCCATGTCAGTTGGGGCGAAGTGGAAGTGGCGGACCTGTTTGCCACCGATGAACACTACCCCACGCACAATGGCCCGTTCCAGGCACGCATTCCCAAGGCGCTGCTGGAGCTGCTGGAAAGTGCCGCCTGTTACCACGGTGAGCAGCGCTGGAGCCTGTTGTATGAAGTGCTGTGGCGCGTCAGCCATGGTGACCGCACGGCGATGATGGCGGGGGATCAACTGGGCAGCGAGTTGCAACGGCGGATCAAGCAGGTAAGGCGTGAGGCCCACCATCTGCATGCGTTTGTGCGTTTTATCGCGCTGCCGGCGGCGGCGGGGCCGGAGTTGCCGGAGTACGTGGCCTGGCACGAACCGGCCCACGATATTTTGCACAGTGCCAGCCAGCATTTTGTCGGGCGCATGGGCCGTCATCGCTGGATGATCGCGACGCCCCTGGATGGGGTGTATTACGACGGTGAGCAGTTGATTCATCAACGCCAGTGCCCGGAGCAATGGCAGCAGTTGGCGCAGAATGTCGAAGATCCACACAGTGCCATGTGGCTGACCTATTACAGCCATATCTTCAACCCGGCGCGGTTGAATCCCAAGGTCATGGAGGGGCACCTGCCGAGCCGGTTCTGGAAGAATTTGCCGGAGGGTAAGTTGATACCGGGGTTGATCAGCGAGGCGCGGACGGGGAAGCAGCGGGATGGGCAGGCGAAGCTGATTGGTGAGCGCCCCGGCAAGCGGATTTCAGGCGGGCACGGTTAAAACATGTGGGAAACATATGGGAAGCATATGGCGGGCTGGCTTGTGTGGGAGCTGGCTTGCCTGCGATAGCATCACCTCGGTATAGCTGATAGACCGAGGCGTCTGCATCGCAGGCAAGCCAGCTCCCACACAGGCAAGCCCACACAAGTCCACCCCCCCACATCTGATCTGCATCGTGTGAGGCGATGGGGTTCAGGCCAACTCAGTCGCGGTGTTTTTCACCACCGCCAGCTCCGGATGGGCCACCAGTTTGTCGATGTGCAGCTCATCATTGTTCAACCAGGTTTCCGTCAGCACGCGGTAGTGCTCCATGTCCCGGCAGCGCATGCGCAGGCTGTAGTCGAAGGGGCCGCTGATCAATTGGCACTCGAACACCTGTGGGCAGGCTTTGACGCAGGCTTCGAAGGCTTTTTGCGCCGAGCGCCCGCTCTGGTTCGACAAGGCCACCAGTACCAGCAAGGACAACCCCGGCGAGACCATTTGCACATCAATGATCGCGCCGTAGCCGCGAATCACCCCGCGCCGCTCCAGCTTGCGCACCCGCTCCAGGCAGGGCCTGGGCGTCAGGTGCACCAGCGAAGACAGCTTTTCGTAGGTGATACGCCCCTGATGGCGCAAGACATCAATGATGGCTTCATCAATGCGATCCAGCACTGGGGTGGAATGGGGTCCGTTGGCCTTGGTATCCATGGTCGATTCTGTGTTCACTTCAAGCGGTTGGAGAGAAATTGCTGCAAGCGTTCGCTGGTCGGATGGTCGAGAATCTCGGCGCTGCCTTGTTCTTCGACACGGCCCTGGTGCAGGAACAGCACCTGGCTGGAGACTTGCCGGGCAAAGCCCATTTCGTGGGTGACCATAAGCATGGTACGACCTTCCTCGGCCAACGTCTGTATGACTTTGAGGACTTCTCCTACAAGCTCCGGATCCAGCGCCGAGGTCGGTTCATCGAACAGGATAATCTCCGGCTCCATGGCCAGGGCCCGGGCGATGGCCACGCGCTGTTGCTGACCACCGGAGAGAAACGCCGGGTATTGATCGGCGACCCGGCCCGGCAGGCCGACTTTATCCAGGTACATCCGCGCGCGTTTCTCCGCCTCGGCGGCACTGACGCCCAACACCCGGCGTGGCGCCATGCAGATGTTTTCCAGCACGGTCATGTGGCTCCACAGGTTGAAGTGCTGGAACACCATGGCCAGGCGCGTGCGCAGGTTCTGCAGTTGTGCCTGGTGCGGCGCCTGCACCCCGGCGCGACCCTGGCGCATTTCAATGCTGATGCCGTCCAGGGTGATTACCCCGGCGTCGGGCTGTTCGAGGAAATTGATGCAGCGCAGCATGGTGCTTTTGCCGGAGCCGCTGGCGCCGATCAGGCTGATCACATCGCCCTTGCTGGCGTTGAGTGAAACCCCCTTGAGCACTTCGTGGTCGCCGTAGCTTTTATGCAGGTCTTCGACCTTGAGTTTGACGTTGGCGCCGGCCGCCACCACGTTCGGGCGGGGCGCGGCAGTGTGTGTGGGATGAGCGGCCAGGGCCTGTGCGGACTGATTCATGGGTTAGCCTCGGGTCGGGACAAGAAAGCGCATCCAGCGTCGTTCGGCCAGTCGGAACAGGCCCACCAATGCGAAGGACAGCAGCATGTACAGCAGCGCAGCAATGCCGAAGGCCTGGAACGTGAGGAACGTTTCGGCATTGGCGTCACGGGCCACCTTGAGGATGTCGGCGATGGTTGCGGTAAATGCCAGGGACGTGGCGTGCAGCATCAGGATCATTTCGTTGCTGTAGGCCGGCAATGCGCGGCGCAGCGCGGCGGGGATCACCACGAACAGGTTCATCCGCCAGCCGTGCAGGCCGTAGGCCCGCGCGGCTTCAATTTCGCCATGGGGAATATTGCGAATGGCCCCGGCGAAGATTTCCACGGTATAGGCGCAGGTGTTGAGCACAAAGGCCAGCAGCGTGCAGTTCAAGGCATTGCGGAAAAACTGATTGAGCAGGGCGTTGTCCTGCACCACTTCCAGGCTGTACAGGCCGGTGTAGCAAATCAGCAACTGGATATACAGCGGCGTGCCGCGAAACAGGTAGGTGTACACCTCCACCGGCCAGCGTAGCCAGAAGTGCTCGCTGACGCGGGCGATTGCCAGGGGGATCGACAGGAAAAACCCGAGGATCACCGACACGATAAACAGCCACAAGGTCATGGCCACCCCGGAAAACCCAGAGCCATCGGTCCACAGGTACGCCAGGCCATATTGCTGGATCAGTTCGATCATCGCGCCACCCCTTTGATGCCGACGTTGTAGCGCCGTTCCAGGCGTTTGAAGATGCGGTTGGAGAGGGTGGTGATCACCAGGTACACCAGGCCCGCAAGGATCAGGAAGTACAACGGGTCATTGGTGGTCTTGCCGGCGTTCTGCGCGGCCTTGACCAGGTCCGCCAGGCCGATGATCGACACCAGCGCCGTGGACTTGAGCAGTACCAGCCAGTTATTGCCCAGCCCCGGCAACGCAAACCGCATCAATTGCGGGAACATCACCAGCCGAAACCGCTGCCAGCGGCTCAAGCCGTAGGCGGTCGCTGCTTCCAGTTGGCCCACCGGCACACTGAGCATCGCGCCGCGAAAGTTTTCGGTGAAATACGCACCGTAGATAAAACCCAGGGTGATCACACCGGCGGTGAAGGGATCAATTTCGAAGTAGTTCCAGCCAAGCATCTCGGTCAAGTCATTGAGCCACAGTTGCAGGCTGTAGAAGATCAGCAGGATCAGCACCAGGTCCGGCACGCTGCGGATCAAGGTGGTGTAGAGGGTGGCGGGGATGCGCAACAGTTTATGGCTGGACAGCTTGGCACCGGCGGCGATCAGGCCCAGGCTCAGGCTCAGGACCAGCGCGAGGAACGCCAGCTTGATGGTCATCCAGGCACCCTGGGCCAACAGCGGGCCGAAGCCTTGCAGGTTGAGGAGTTCATTCACGGGAAAGTCTCGATAGAACCGGTAGGAACCTGCCGCAAATGGCGGTGTTTATCGCACCGCCAGCGCTGGCAAGCCGGCTCCTACAGGGGATAGGGCGGGGGATTACTCGTGATAGATATCTTCGTCACCGAAGTACTTCTTCTGGATCAGCGCGTAAGTGCCATCGGCCTGGATGGCTGCGATGCCCTTGTTGATCAGCGCCAGCAGTTCCTGGTCGTTCTTGCGCAGGCCCATGGCAATGTCCAGCGGCAAGGTCGGGTCCTTGAAGGCCGGGCCGGATTGGTAGTCGGCGCCTTCAGGCTTGGACAGGAAGTTGAGCTGGGCTTCGAGCTTGTCGGTCAGCGTCGCGTCGAGGCGGCCGTTTTGCAGGTCGGCATAGTTCTGGTCCTGGGACTGGTATGCCTTGACCTGGGCACCGAGCTTGGCCAGGTGGGCGCGGGCATAGGCTTCCTGCAGCGAGCCCTGGAGCACGCCGACCTGTTTGCCCTTGAGGGATTCGGGGGTGTCGCCGAAACCGGCGCCCTTGCGGGTGATCACCGAGGTGGGGCTGAGGAACAGGCGATCGCTGAAGTCGATCTGTTTTTGCCGGGCCGGGGTCACGGCCATGGAGGACATGATGGCGTCGAACTTGCGCGCACGCAGCGCCGGGATCATGCCGTCGAACTCGTTGTGGACCCAGGTGCACTTGACTTCAAGCTTAGCGCAGATAGCGTTGCCCAGCTCAATGTCGAAACCTTGCAGGCTGCCGTCGGCGGCCACGGATTCAAAGGGTGGGTACTCGGGGAACACGCCGAAACGGATTTCTTTCCATTCCTGGGCCTGGACGGCGGTGGCGCACAAAGGCAGGAGCAGCGCGGCGACGAGTGATCGGAGCGGAGTCATGGTGTTTTCCCTATATTTTGTAATTGATGTCAGGGCAGTAGAAAGGGTGCGGCATGCATTCATTTGCTGACTCTTTGGTCGCGCTCAGAATGCTTCATGATGGTGCGTTTTTTGTGTCGTTTACCTAGTCCTTCGCATGCGGAATACGCTGTTAAAACGCGGATTGCAGCAGAATCGGCTGCGGCACCCTGTATATCGGCTTTTCAAACCGCGGTTTAGGGCCCGCCGCTTGCGCAAAGCGGCAGGCCAGAGCGGTTTCAGGCGCGCTTTTTATGCTGTGCGGTTGGTCGCTGGGCCAGGCGGGCGAACAGGTCCTTGGGGTCGGCCAGGTCCGGTACCAGCTCCAGCTCGCTGCCCACGTCCAGGGCCTTAGCCACATCCAGTACATAACGCAGGGCCGAATAGTCTTCGAGGGCAAAACCTACCGAGTCAAACAGGGTGACCTGGCGCGCATTTTCCCGGCCCGGCTTCTGGCCGTTGATCACTTGCCACAGCTCGATGACCGGCGAATCCTCAGGCATATGCTGGATTTCGCCTTCGATACGGCTTTGTGGTTCGTACTCGACGATCACCCGCGCGCGCTCGACGATGCGCCGGTCCAGTTCGGTCTTGCCGGGGCAGTCGCCGCCCACGGCATTGAGGTGCATGCCGGGCTCGATCATGTCGTCGGTAAGGATGGTGGCGTAGGCCTTGTCGGCGGTGACGGTGGTGACGATATCGGCGCCTTTCACCGCTTCGGCGACGCTACCCGCGAGGGTCAGCTTGATCGCCGGGAAGGCCTTGAGGTTGTTCGCCAGCTTGTGCATGGCCTGGGTATCTATATCGAACAGGCGGATCTCATTGATGCCCAGCAAGGTGTGGAACGCCAGGGCCTGAAACTCACTTTGCGAGCCATTGCCGATCAGCGCCATGCTGCGGCTGTTGTCCCGTGCCAGGTAGCGTGCAACCAGGGCCGAAGTGGCGGCAGTGCGGATCGCCGTGGTCAGGGTCATCTCGCTGAGCAGCACCGGTTTGCCGGTATCCACATCCCCCAGGGCGCCGAATGCCATGACCGTGAGCATGCCGCTCTGGGTATTTTTCGGGTGGCCGTTGACGTATTTGAAGGCATACAGCGAAGCATCCGAGACCGGCATCAGTTCGATCACGCCCTCGGGCGAGTGGTTGGCCAGGCGCGCGCATTTTTCGAAGTCATTCCAGCGCAGGTAGTCGGCGCGGATGTACTCGGCCATCTCGGTGATGCAGGTTTGCAGGCCTTTTTGCGATACCAGGTAGCTGAGGTCGTTGACGTCGATATAACGGGTCATGGAAAAACTCCTTATTGGAATGAGGCGCGGGCCGGAAGATGCACTTCGGCCAACATGCAGCGGGCACTGCCGCCGCCGATGCGTTCGATGTTGTCGATATTCACCACGACTGGGTGGGTGTGGCGTTCCACATGCAGGCGCTGCGCCGGCTTGAGCGAGCGCCAGGCGCTGGCCGACATCACCAGCAGCGGCTGGCCGTCGCGGTCGTGGAGTTCCAGCATGTTGCCGGCGAAGGCTTCCAGTTGGTCGAAGTCCAGGGCCAGGATGTCTTTGCCGGTGTCGCGCAGGGAGCGTTCCAGGCCCTGGCGTTCTTGGGTTTCGGGCAGCGCGTCCAGGCACACCACCGACAGGTCGCGGCCGACGCTCATCATCACGTTGCTGTGGTAGATCGGTGCGTGATGGCGGTCGACGGCGTGGAAGGCGCAGACCTGATAGTCCAGGCGCTCGGCAAACTGGCGCAGGGCATCGTGATGGGTGCGCCCGGAGTGGCAGGCGTAGCTGATGCGGTGCTGGCGGTCGAGGACCATGCTGCCAGTACCTTCGAGGAACATGTTCTGTTGTTCCAGGTGGCTGAAGTCGATGGTGTCTTTGATTGCGAAGCGCTGCTCCAGTACTTGCAGCACGCCTTTATCGCGCTCCAGGCGGCGGTTCTGGCCCTCCATCGGGTACAGCACCAGGCTGCCGTCGGCATGGCTGCTCCACCAGTTATTGGGGAAGATCGAGTCCGGGGTATGGGGCGCGGGTGTGTCCTGCACCACCAACACTTCCACACCATGCTGGCGCAGGGTGTCGACATAACCGTCGAACTCTTCCAGCGCTTTTTGCTGTGCGGCCACCGGATCGACGGGCGCGCGCTGGAAGCGGTTGTTGATCGCGGTGTCCGGGTTAAAGGCAAAGTGCGCCGGGCGGATCATCAGGACGGTATTGGTGGTTTGCATGGGGGCACGAGTCCATGGGGTTGGGCATTGAGGCTATTTTGTGCGCTCTGGCCGCAGAATCCCGGCTGAAACAGGGGAGCAGCCCAGCCGGGAAAGCTGAAAAGAGGGGTATGGCAGCCGAATCGGCTGTCAGGGGGCGCTCAAACCTGTAGGAGCCGATTTGTGTGGGAGCTGGCTTGCCTGCGATAGCATCACCGCGGTGTGGCGGACACACCGAGGTGCCTGCATCGCGGGCAAGCCCGGCTCCCACACAAGCCCACACATGGGTATTGTGGTGGCTGTCATTACGTCACCCGTCAGGAGGAGTCATGTCTACCGCCGTCCGCCTAGCCCAACCCACCGATGCCGAAGGCATCAGCCAGGTCATCCTGGCGGCCCTGCGCAGCAGCAACGCCCGTGACTACCCGGCGGATGTGATTGCGCGGGTGGCGAGCAACTTCACGCCGGAGGCGGTGCTGCAATTGCTCACGCGGCGTACCGTGCTGGTTGCACTCCAGGATCAAGAAATCGTCGCGACCGCCGCCTTGGACGTCAATGTGGTGCGTTCGGTGTTCGTCAACCCGGTGCTGCAAGGGCAGGGCATCGGCCGCCAACTGATGGTCGATATCGAACAGCGGGCCCGTGAGGCTGGGGTCACGGTATTGAGCGTACCGTCGTCCCTCACCGCCGAGCCGTTTTATACCAAGCTGGGGTTCCAGACCGTGCGGGATGTGTACCACGGCAACGAGCGCACCCTGGTGATGGAGAAAGTATTGTCGTCTCGCCACCCCATCGGCGTGTATCGCGACCGTTTGCATCGGGCCCAGGTCGCGGCGTTATGGCAGACGGCGTTTGGTTATGACACACCACATAACCGGCCGGAACTGGCGATTGATAGAAAGCTTGCGGTGGAGGACGGGCTGTTCTTTGTCGCCACCCACGGCAAGGCCGTGATCGGCACCTTGATGGCAGGTTACGACGGGCATCGGGGTTGGTTGTATTCGGTGGCCGTGCATCCGGACTATCGCCGGCAAGGCCTGGGCGCGTCTTTGGTGCGCCATGGGGAACAGGCGTTGATCGCCCTCGGCTGCCTGAAGATCAACCTGCAGATCAATCTGGGCAACGATACGGTGGTGGGGTTCTACGAAGCACTGGGGTATGGCGTGGAGCCGAGGATCAGCATGGGCAAGAAGATTGCGCAGAACCTGCCAAAATCCTGAAACCACCTGTAAGCAAATGTGGGAGCGGGCTTAGACCTTGACGATCCAGCCAGCCGGCGCTTCAACGTCGCCGGACTGCACACCGGTCAGCTCTTTGTAGAGCTTCTGGGTCACTGGGCCGACTTCTTTTTCGCTGTAGAACACGTGCAGTTTGTCTTTATACTCGATCCCGCCGATAGGCGTGATCACTGCCGCTGTACCACAGGCGCCGGCTTCCTTGAAGTCTGCCAGCTTGTCGATCAGCACGTCGCCTTCGACCACGTCCAGGCCCAGGCGGGTCTTGGCCAGTTCGATCAGCGAAAGGCGGGTGATGCCTGGCAGCACCGACGGCGAGTTCGGGGTGACGAACTTGTTGTCGTGGGTGATCCCGAAGAAGTTGGCCGAACCGACTTCTTCGATTTTCGAGTGGGTGGCCGGGTCCAGGTAGATGCAGTCGGCAAAGTTGGCTTTTTTCGCCAGGGAGCCGGGCATCAGGCTGGCCGCGTAGTTGCCACCGACCTTGGCGGCGCCGGTGCCGTTCGGCGCGGCGCGGTCGTAGCCGGAGATCAGGAAGTTGTGCGGGGTCAGGCCGCCCTTGAAGTAGGCGCCGACCGGGATGCAGAAGATCGAGAAGATGAACTCGGGCGCGGTACGCACGCCGATGTTGTCACCGGTGCCGATCACGAACGGGCGCAGGTACAGCGCGCCGCCAGTGCCGTACGGCGGGATGAACCGCTCGTTGGCGCGGACCACTGCCTTGCACGCCTCGATGAAGGCTTCGGTCGGCACCTGCGGCATCAGCAGGCGGGCGCAGCTGCGTTGCATGCGGGCGGCGTTCTGGTCCGGGCGGAACAGGTTGATCGAACCGTCCTTGCAGCGATAGGCCTTCAGGCCCTCAAAGCACTGCTGGCCATAGTGCAGGGCGGTGGAGCCCTCGCTGATGTGCAGCACGTTGTCTTCGGTCAGGGTGCCTTCTTGCCAGGCGCCGTCTTTCCAGGTCTGGAGAAAACGCTTGTCGGTCTTGATGTAGTCAAAACCCAATTTGTCCCAATTGATGCTTTCGTTACCCATGACACCCTCTATCTCTTTTCAACCGCCTGGTCGAAGGCAGGCTTTTGGTTTATTTCTGGATGGGCGCAACAATACTTCATTCTTGGCCTGTGTGGGAGCGGGCTTGCTCACGATAGCGGTGGGTCAGTTAACGCCTCTGACACTGACACATTGCTATCGCGGGCAAGCCCGCTGCCACAGTGGGTCAGAGGTGCAGGGCATGCCCCAGCGCCCGCAGCGCCGCTTCCTGCACGGCTTCACCGAGGGTCGGGTGGGCATGAATGGTGCCTGCCACATCCTCCAGGCGCGCGCCCATTTCCAGGCTCAGGCCAAAGGCCGTGGACAGTTCGGACACGCCAACCCCCACCGCCTGCCAGCCAACAATCAGGTGATTGTCGCGGCGTGCCACCACCCGCACGAAGCCGGTCTTGGACTCCAGGGTCATGGCCCGGCCATTGGCCGCAAACGGGAAGCTCGAGACAATGCAGTCCAGGCCCGCAGCCTTGGCTTCGTCCGGGGTCTTGCCGACCACCACCAGTTCCGGGTCGGTAAAGCACACCGCCGGGATCGCCGCCGGGTTGAACTCGCGGGATTTACCGCTGATCAGCTCCGCGACCATTTCGCCCTGGGCCATGGCCCGGTGCGCCAGCATCGGTTCGCCGCTCAGGTCACCAATGGCCCACACATTGCGCATGCTGGTCTGGCAACGACTGTCGATCTGGATTGCCGCGCCGTTCATCGTCAGGTTCAAGGCTTCCAGGTTCCAGCCCTGGGTGTTGGGTTTGCGACCGACGGCAACCAGCACCTGGTCGGTGCCGAGGGCCAGGGTCTCGCCATTCGGATCGCGCACTTGCAGGCTGCCACCTTCAAAACCCGTGACGCTGTGCTTGAGGTACAGCTTGACCCCCAACTGCTTGAGGGATTCGGCGACCGGCTGCGTCAGCTCGGCGTCGTAGGCCGGCAGGATGCGGTCCTGGGCTTCGACCACGCTGACTTCGGCCCCGAGTTTGCGATAGGCAATCCCCAGTTCCAGGCCGATATAACCGCCACCCACCACGATCAAGCGTTTTGGCACACTGCTCGGCGCCAAGGCTTCGGTGGACGAAATGATCGGCCCGCCAATCGGCAGCATTGGCAGGTTGACGCTTTTCGAACCGGTGGCCAGCAGCAGGTGCTCGCACTGGATGCGTTGGCCATCCACGTCCACGGTCTTGCCGTCGACGATCTTGGCCCAGCCGTGGATTACCTGCACTTTGTGCTTTTTCAGCAGCGCGGCAACCCCGGTGGTCAGGCGGTCGACAATGCCGTCCTTCCACTCGACGCTCTTGCGGATGTCCAGGGTCGGCACATCCACTTCGATGCCCAGGGCCGAACCCTGGCTGTGGTGCACGGTTTGCTGGAACTGCTCGGCAACGTGGATCAGGGCCTTGGACGGAATGCAGCCGATATTCAGGCAGGTACCGCCCAACGCCTGGCCTTCTACCAGGATGGTCGGGATGCCCAGTTGGCCGGCGCGAATCGCCGCCACATAGCCGCCCGGGCCGCCGCCGATAATCAGCAGCGAGGTATGCAAAGTCTGAGTCATGCCCTTACTCCAGGAAAAGGCTGGCGGGTTGTTCGAGCAGGCCACGGATGGCCTGGATGAATTGCGCCGCGTCCATGCCATCGACCACCCGGTGATCGAAGGAGCTGGAAAGGTTCATCATCTTGCGGATCACGATCTGCCCCTTGATCACCATTGGTCGCTCGACGATGCGGTTGACGCCGACAATCGCCACTTCCGGCAGGTTCAGCACCGGGGTGCTGACAATTCCGCCCAACGCGCCGAGGCTGGTCAGGGTGATGGTCGAGCCCGACAGTTCGTCACGGCTGGCCTTGCCATTGCGCGCGGCGTTGGCCAGGCGGGTGATTTCTTCGGCGGTGCCCCACAGGCTGCGCGCCTCGGCGTGACGCACCACGGGCACCATCAGGCCGACATCGCTCTGGGTGGCGACGCCCACATGCACCGCGCCAAGGCGGGTGATGACTTGGGCTTCGTCGTCATAACGCGCGTTGATCTGCGGGAAATCGCGCAAGGCCACAACCATCGCGCGCACCAGGAATGGCAACAACGTCAGCTTGCCGCGACTGGCGCCGTGTTTTTCATTGAGGTGTACGCGCAAGTCGTCGAGGGCCGTCACGTCGATCTCTTCGACGTAGCTGAAATGTGCGGCGCGGCGCGTGGCGTCCTGCATGCGCTGGGCGATCTTGCGGCGCATGCCGATCACCGGGATCTGCTCTTCGTCGTTACGCTCGGCATACGGGTTGGCGCCGGCCGAGGCGCGGGTGCTGCCCTGTTGCAGATAGGCGTCGAGGTCTTCATGCAGAATACGCCCGGCCGGGCCCGAGCCCTGGACCAGGCGTAGCTGGATCCCGGCGTCCAGCGCATGCTTGCGCACGGCGGGCGAGGCCAGCGGGCGATCATTGGCGTCGCGGGCCACCGGGGCCTGGGCGGCCACCACCGGCTTGGCGGCCGGTTTGCTTTCAACCGCAGGGGCCTTGATTTCGGCTTTTGGGGCCGGCGCGGCTTCTTCAACCACCGCCGACAACGCCGACTCCCGGGTATTGCCCGCGCCTTCGACTTCAATGCTGATCAGGATACTGCCCACGGCCATGACTTCACCCGGCTCGCCGCCCAGCGATATCACCTTGCCATGGACCGGCGAGGGAATATCCACCATCGCCTTGTCGGTCATCACATCCGCCAGCACCTGGTCTTCCACGACCATATCGCCAACCTTGACGTGCCATACCGACAACTCAACTTCTGCGATGCCTTCGCCAATGTCCGGCATCTTGATAACGTGCGTGCCCATTCAGACCTCCATGACCCGTTGCAAAGCCGCGCCCACACGGGTCGGGCCAGGGAAATACGCCCACTCTTGCGCGTGGGGGTAGGGGGTGTCCCAACCGGTCACACGCTCGATAGGCGCTTCCAGGTAGTGGAAGCAGTGTTCTTGCACCAACGACACCAGCTCGGCACCAAAACCGCAGGTCCGGGTGGCTTCATGCACCACCACGCAACGGCCGGTCTTTTTCACCGACTTGACGATGGTTTCCAGGTCCAGCGGCCACAGGCTGCGCAGGTCGATGACTTCGGCATCGATGCCGGTTTCTTCGGCGGCCACTTGCGACACGTACACGGTGGTGCCGTAAGTCAGCACCGTGACGGCCGAGCCTGGACGCACGATGGCAGCCACATCCAGCGGCACCGTGTAGTAGCCGTCCGGCACCTGGGCTTGCGGGTGTTTGGACCACGGCGTTACCGGGCGGTCGTGATGGCCGTCGAACGGGCCGTTGTACAGGCGCTTGGGCTCGAGGAAGATCACCGGGTCATCGTTTTCGATGGAGGCGATCAGCAGGCCCTTGGCGTCATAGGGGTTGGACGGCATCACCGTGCGCAGGCCGCAGACCTGGGTGAACACCGCTTCGATACTCTGGCTGTGGGTCTGGCCGCCGTAGATGCCGCCGCCGCAGGGCATGCGCATGGTCAGCGGTGCAGTGAACTGGCCGGCCGAGCGATAACGCAGGCGCGCCGCTTCCGAGATGATCTGGTCGGTGGCCGGGTACACGTAGTCGGCGAACTGAATTTCAGCCACCGGGCGCAGGCCATAGGCACCCATGCCCACGGCCACGCCGATAATGCCGCTTTCGGAGATCGGCGCATCAAACACCCGCGAGGTGCCGTACTTGCTCTGCAAGCCTTCGGTGCAACGGAACACGCCGCCGAAGTAACCGACGTCCTGGCCGAATACCACCACATTGTCGTCGCGCTCAAGCATCACATCCATGGCCGAGCGCAGGGCCTGGATCATGGTCATGGTGGTCGTGGTCATGGCGGTTTCCAGCTCGATTTTATTGTTGTGATCGTTCATGTCAGATCCCCAACTCTTGACGCTGGCGCTTCAAGTGCTCCGGCATCTCTTTATAAACGTCTTCGAACATGCTCGCGGCGCTTGGAATCTGGCCACCGGCCAGGGTGCCGTACTGTTCGGCTTCTTTCTGCGCGCTGATCACTTCGGCCTCCAGCTGCGCACTGACCGTGGCGTGTTCCTCTTCGGACCACTGGCCAATCTTGATCAGGTGCTGCTTGAGGCGGGCAATCGGGTCGCCCAACGGGAAGTGGCTCCAGTCGTCGGCAGGCCGGTACTTGGAGGGGTCATCGGAGGTGGAGTGCGGGCCGGCGCGGTAGGTGACCCATTCGATCAGGGTCGGGCCGAGGTTGCGGCGCGCGCGTTCGGCGGCCCAGGCAGAGGCGGCGTACACCGCGATAAAGTCGTTGCCGTCCACCCGCAGGGAGGCGATGCCACAACCCACGCCGCGTCCGGCGAAGGTGGTGGCTTCACCACCGGCGATGGCCTGGAAGGTGGAGATCGCCCACTGGTTGTTGACCACGTTGAGAATCACCGGCGCGCGGTACACGTGGGCGAAGGTCAGGGCGGTGTGGAAGTCCGATTCGGCGGTGGCACCATCGCCGATCCATGCCGAGGCAATCTTGGTATCGCCCTTGATCGCCGAGGCCATGCCCCAGCCCACGCCCTGTACGAACTGGGTGGCGAGGTTGCCGGAAATGGAGAAGAAACCGAAGTCTTTTACCGAGTACATGATCGGCAACTGGCGGCCCTTGAGCGGATCGCGCTCGTTGGACAGCAGTTGGCAGATCAGGTCTACCAGCGGCACTTCACGGGCCATCAGGATGCTTTGCTGGCGGTAGGTGGGGAAGCACATGTCGTCGATGTTCAAGGCCAGGGCCTGGGCGCTGCCGATGGCTTCTTCGCCAAGGCTTTGCATATAGAACGACATCTTTTTCTGACGCTGGGCGACCACCATGCGGTTGTCGAAGATCCGCGTCTTGAGCATGGCACGCATGCCGCGGCGCAAAATGTCTACCGGGACACCTTCGGCCCATGGGCCCAGGGCCTGGCCCTGGTCGTCGAGCACGCGGATCAGGCCCTTGGCCAGGTCGGCGGTGTCGGCGGCTTCTACGTCAATTGCGGGTTTGCGCACCGTACCCGCATCGGTCAGATGCAGGTAGGTAAAGTCGGTCTTGCAACCTGGACGGCCAGAAGGCTCGGGAACGTGCAGGCGCAGCGGTTCGTATTGCTGGGTCATGGCTTTCTACGCTCGATCTTGTGAATTTCTTGTAGTGGGCGCGCTTAGCTGACAGTCAGTCCCCGGGTAGGAGAAATCTTGTCCTACAACAATCATAGGCCGGGGCGTGGAGAATATTTATCTCTGTTTGGTTGCGCCTGAGATCATTTGAGGATAAAAAATCTGCATAAACATAATAAACAGGTGGTTTTGTCTCATGCGCAAGCTGGACCGTATTGATATCGGGATTCTCAACAGCCTTCAGGAGAATGCCCGCATCACCAACGCCGACCTCGCACGCTCGGTCAACCTGTCGCCCACGCCGTGTTTCAACCGGGTCAAGGCGATGGAGGAATTGGGTTTGATCCGTGACCAGGTCACGCTGCTGGACGCCGATTTGCTGGGGCTGCACGTCAATGTGTTTATCCACGTCAGCCTGGAAAAGCAGAACGAGGAAGCCCTGCAGCAATTCGAGGGGGCGATTTCCGACCGGCCGGAGGTGATGGAGTGCTACCTGATGGCCGGTGACCCGGACTACCTGATCCGGGTGCTGGTGCCGACCATCCAGTCGCTGGAGCGCTTTATGATGGATTTTCTGACTAAGGTGCCGGGTGTGGCGAACATCCGCTCGAGCTTTGCACTCAAGCAGGTGCGCTACAAGACCGCGCTGCCGCTGCCGGCCAATGGTTTGAACCTAGGCAGCTGACTTATTCATAACGGTAGTCAAGTTGCTCAAGGTCCAGGGTCTGCCTGACGGTCCAGCGCTCTGGCCAGGGTGCCGGTTCGTTTGGCGGGTTGAACACCAGGCTTGAGTCCAGCACGCCGTTGGGGGCGTCAGCCCTGGGCTGGAACGGCTCGCTGATCGGATGCTGCTGGCGCCACTGCTCCCATAGAAAGTCCAGATGGCAATGGTGCAGGAAAAACAGCGGGTCATTGGAAGAGGAGGCGGTGGTCATATCGCCGCCGATCCAGGCATGAACCCTGTTGTGCAATCGGTCTTCACTGACATTTTCCCAACCTCCGGAGGCTTCAGCCACGGGGACTTGCCAGTACGGGGTGCGCGCCAACGTTGAAATCACTTCCAGGGGGCCTGGCAAGGGCTGCTCGGGATTTGCCCCCAGGTCGCGACGCAGACCCTGATCACCCGAATTGTCGTCCCACACCTTGAGTTCGAATGCGCCGTTGAACACGGAAAATGGGCCGGTGGTGACACGTTGGTTTTGCATGTTGTCGCCGTTGCCCCCCATGAAATCGGCGGTGAAGGGGTTGCTGCGACCCTCTAGCTGCCAATCCCAATAGGGCAGGGTGATAGACGGATCATTTGCGGCGGTTTTGAGCGCCAGTTCGAACTGCCGAATCAGGATCCGGTGCCAGGGATAGAACAGCGGGCTTTGGTGGGGGTTGGGGACCAGTGGGTTGGGCCCGCCCATAGAGTTGCGATGGACCTGCACAAAATCGTCATAGCGGTTCTGCAGGCCGGGGCGCAGGACACTTGGAACGTCGTTCTTGAGCCGCAGAATGGCGGTGACAAAGGCTCGTTTCTGCTCCCCGGTCAGGTCGCGGTGGTTACGTCGGATGTCCATGTTTCAGATGCTCCATAGAATGTGGGTTCCTGGAGTATCCGTGGGGGAGGCAGCAGAATGTGGTGTATAGATCTTCCTCTCGTAACGTCGGTAATACGCAATTGTTTCTATTCATACGAGGCGATGTGACTGATAGCGATCATCTGGAAGTGTCTGGTGAGCAAGCCATTATTATAAAAAACGCTTGTCCTTATGGGCAGTAAGGTATCTGCTAAGCTCATGTCTTAGTCGGAAGAGCGAGTCATAGAGAATGAGAAACTAGTCCATCTGGCTATTTAAGGCTCTAAGGGTGCCCGCTCGCCTGTTATCGTTGCGGCATATTCCTTGGTCTAATTGACTTATATAAGTAGTTAGCTAAGTAGTGGTTTGCGTGGTTTTTTTGTTTGTCGGCTCCATAAAACAACGATAGGCCTACATTTTTTTCACAGAACGCTCCACACACTGATGCCATCGAGGCTGTAAAAGTCCTTGAGCCAGTAAGCCTAGGGGAATTGCCATGTCAATGAGATCCATAAGATTGAACGCCCGTACCACCCTGTGTTTTGGCGTGGTGTGCCTGTTGCTTTTAATACAAGGCGCGATGACCCTGGTGAAAGTTGACAAAGTCTATTCGTCCACTGTGCAAATAGAAACTAACTGGCTACCCAGCATTCGTCAGGCTGGAAAGATGGAAAGTACGTTATTGAAACTTCGCCTGGAGTTGCGCAGGTTTGCACTGGATGCTAATCGGCTAAGTTCAACTTCGGTCGGTGCTGTTAAAGAGGCGAGTAGTGCGCTGGTTAAAGTAAGCAATGAGTATGCTTCGTTTGTATCCAGTCCCGAAGAAAAGAATAAATATGATCAAGTCATACGGGATATACAGGCCTATAACCTGAAAGTTGATGAGTTGCTGGCCATGGACAGTTCACATTCGGCTGCTGACTTGAGTGTGTTTTTTAGAGATTACACCAGCCCTCTGGCCGTTAAGCTGCAGTCCATGATTGGGGAATTGTTGGCTATCAACGAAACGGGTGGGCAGGCCGCAGTGGCCACTGCGGCCCATGAATATGATGCTGCCCGATTGTTCACATTGATCCTGATGGTGGCGTCGGTGCTGTTGACCATTGTGGTCGCCCGACTGTTCACCAAAAGTATCATCACGCCGGTTGGCGAACTGTTGGCCGCGACGGCGAAGATTGCCCAGGGAGACTTGGGTGTCGCCATCCAGATCAGCGGCAAGGACGAACTGACCGACCTGCAACAGTCCACTGCAGCCATGCAGATGAGTTTGAAAAGTACTTTGCAGCATATATCCGAAGCATCCGGCCAACTGGCATCGGCTGCTGAAGAGATGAGTTCGATCACCAAGGAGTCCAGTGCCGGTATTGAACGACAAAGTATGGAGACCGATCAGGCCGCCACGGCGGTCAATGAGATGACTGCCGCGGTAGAAGAAGTGGCGCGTAATGCGGTGTCGGCCTCCCAGTCGACACAGGACTCCCAACGCTCGGCAAAAGTCGGCCAGGAGCGGGTGACCCAGACCATCGCTTCGATTGAAAAATTGAGCGCCACCGTCCAGCAAACCGGGGTCGAAGTAGAGGGGCTGGCCAAACAGGCCCAGGACATTGCAAGGGTGGTGGAAGTCATCCGCTCCATTGCCGAGCAAACCAACCTGCTGGCCCTGAATGCGGCCATCGAAGCGGCCCGGGCCGGCGAGCAGGGGCGCGGCTTTGCGGTGGTGGCCGACGAGGTCAGGGCGTTGGCCCATAGAACGCAGACCTCGACCCAGGAAATCGAACAGATGATCGCGAAGATCCAGAGCTGTTCCAGTGAGGCGGTGCTCTCGATGGGGCTGAACCGAACTGAAGCCGTGGATTCGTTGAAGATCGCCCATGAAGCGGGTGCGGCCATTACTCAAATCACCCATGCGATCGAGGATATCAACGAGCGAAACCTGCTGATCGCCACCGCGTCGGAAGAGCAGGCCCACGTCGCACGCTCTGTCGACCAGAACCTCATCAGCATTCGTGACCTGTCTATCCAGAGCTCGTCGGCCGCCAGTCAAACCTCGATCGCCAGTAATGAACTGTCGAAGCTGGCGATTGATCTCAAACAGATTGTTTCGAGGTTCTCGGTGAACTGAGCCGAGTCGGGCAGGTTGTTTGATCTTGAACTGTGAGGTAATGCCTATGTTGAAATGCATTCCTACTTCGCAAGTCAGGTTGGGTATGTACGTCCAGAAGCTCAACGGCGCCTGGACTGACCATGGTTTTTGGAAAAACAGTTTTTTGCTGACCCGTCTGCAAGACCTGCAGCGTTTGCGTCAGTCACAGGTGCAGAGCCTCTGGATTGATACCGAGAAGGGGGACGACGTGCTGCCGGACGAGCTGCCGCGTTCGCCAGCTGTTACCTCAACGGTCGCTGCACTGGCGCAATCTGCGGTGCCCCCGCGTGTTGATATGAAGGTCGAGGTGGCGCGTGCCGTCAAGGTGTGCGCGCGGGCCAAGAGTGCCGTCGTCGAAATGTTCAGTGACTTGCGCATGGGGGGCGCGATCGACCCTACTCGCGTGGTTAGCCTGGTGGATGAAATTTCCCAGTCGATTTTGCGCCACCCCCATGCCCTGATCAGCCTGGCCCGGTTGAAGCGGGCCGATGAATACACCTACATGCATTCGGTCGCGGTCAGTGGCTTGATGATCGCGTTGGCCAGGCAGTTGGGGCTGTCGCCGGCATTGGTCCAGGAGGCAGGGCTGGCAGGGTTGTTCCATGACGTGGGGAAAATGGCCATCCCGGAGGGCATTTTAAGCAAGGCCGGCAAGCTGACTGAGGCGGAGTTCGAGATTGTGCGCAGCCACCCCCAGGAGGGGGTGAACATGTTGCGCAACAGCCCGCATATCAGCGCCCTGGTATTGGATGTGTGCTTGCATCACCATGAAAAGTGCAACGGCGAGGGTTATCCCCACGGCCTGCGCCAGGATCAGATCAGCTTGTTTGCACACATGGGCGCGGTGTGTGATGTGTACGATGCGGTGACCTCAGAGCGGCCTTATAAACAAGGCTGGGGGCCGGCCGATGCCATTCAGAAAATGGCCGAGTGGAAAGGCCATTTCGATGAGCGGGTGTTCCAGGCGTTTGTCCGGTGCATGGGGATTTACCCGGTGGGCGCCTTGGTGCGCCTGGAGAGCGGGCGTATCGGTGTGGTGATTGAGCAAAGCCAGAAGTCGTTGCTCACGCCACGGGTCAAAGTGTTCTTTTCGGCGCGCTCTCGCTTGCCCATTATCCAGGTGGTGGTGAACCTGGCCGAGCAGCGCGACAAGATTGTCGCTCGCGAGAGCATCGAGGACTGGGGCTTCAAGCATATCGACGAGCTTTGGTCAGGCTTGCCCAAGCCCAAGGGCTCTTACTTCAGTTGAGCCCGATGTGCCGTGTCACAGCTGGTTGATCGGGATTTTCAGGTACACCACGCCATTGTCTTCCGCCGGCGGCATATTCCCCGCTCGTACATTCACCTGGATCGCCGGCAGCAACAGCGTCGGCATGCCCAGCCCGGCATCACGGGTGGTGCGCATTTGCACAAATGCCGCTTCATCCACCCCGTCATGCACATGGATATTGCTCGCTCGCTGTTCAGCCACGCTGGTCAGGCATTTGGCCTCGCGGCCCTCGGGTGGATAGTCATGGCACACGTATAGCCGGGTGTCGCCGGGGAAGGCCAGCAACTTGCGCATCGAGGCATACAACTGGCGCGCATCGCCGCCAGGGAAGTCACAGCGGGCGGTGCCCACGTCGGGCATGAACAGGGTGTCGCCCACCAGGATCAACTGGTCGTCGATCAGGTAGGCCATGTCTGCCGGGGTATGGCCGGGCACGTGCAGGGCCTGGGCCTTGAGGTTGCCGATGTGGAACACCTCGTCGGGGGCGAACAGATGGTCGAACTGCGAACCGTCAACGCGAAACGCCGGCTCCAGGTTGAACAGGTGCTTGAACACGCCCTGCACCTGGCTGATGGACTGGCCAATGGCGATTTTGCCGCCCAAGACACGGCGCAGGTACGGCGCGGCGGACAGGTGGTCGGCGTGGGCGTGGGTTTCCAGCAGCCATTGCACCTGCAAGCCATGGGCCTGGACGAACGCCACGACGTGGTCGGCCTGGCGCGTGTTGGTGCGTCCGGACGCGGGGTCGTAGTTGAGCACCGAGTCGACAATGGCACAGGGTCCACCGTCCGCTTCATAGACGATGTAGGTCCATGTCGACGAGGCCTCGTCCAGGAAGGGTTGAATCAGCGCAGGCATGACGGTTGTCCCTGATGGCTAAAAAAAGGCGTGATATTCACTTTATGTTTAAACATAATGTTTTGAGCTTAAGTGAGAGAAAGGACCGAAGCAAATGGAATCCAGTCTGAGTGAAGGTGAAGTCGCCCAGTTGCGTGCGTCTGCGTCCAAGGCCTGTACCTTGCTCAAGGCCCTGGCCAATGAGGACCGGCTACTGATCCTCTGCCAGTTGACCCAGGGCGAGCGCAATGTGGGTGAGCTGGAAACCATGACCGGCGTGCGCCAGCCGACGTTGTCCCAGCAACTGGGGATCCTGCGCGACGAAGGGCTGGTGGCGACCCGTCGTGAAGGCAAGTACATCTTTTACGGGTTGGCCAGCCACGAAGTGATTCAAGTGATGAAAACCCTCTCCGGGCTGTACTGCGGGGCGGTGATAAAAAGCTGGGCGTGACGCCATACGGCAACGACCCTTGTGTGCATTGTTGAAATAAGAAAGGCCAGGACTATGAACGACCAACACTGGGGACCGACCATCAGTGGCGACATCGTGGTCATCGGCGGCGGCTCGGCAGGCATCGGCCTGCTGGCCAGCCTGCTCAAGCGCGACCCGCAGCTCAATATCATCCTGATTGAACCCAGCGCCGAGCATTACTACCAACCCGCCTGGACCCTGGTGGGCGGCGGCGCCCATGACATCCGCAAGACCATGCGCCCCATGGCCCAGGTATTGCCCGACGGCGTGACCTGGGTGCAGGCGGCGGTCAGTCAGTTGCTGCCCGACGAGCAGGCCCTGGTGCTCGACAGCGGCCAGCGTGTGACCTGGAATAACCTCATCGTCTGCCCCGGCCTGCGCCTGGCCTGGGAGAAAATCCAAGGCCTGGAGCAGACCCTGGGCCACAACGGCGTTACCTCCAACTACAGCTACCAGCACGCGCCCTACACCTGGCAACTGGTGCAGCAGCTCAAGGGTGGCAAGGCGATCTTTACCCAGCCGGCCATGCCGATCAAATGCGCAGGGGCGCCGCAAAAGGCCATGTACCTGTCTTGCGATCATTGGCTCAAGCAAGGTGACCTGAACACCATCGACGTCGAATTCAACCTGGCCGGCGCCGCGCTGTTTGGCGTGGCAACCTTTGTGCCGCCGTTGATGAACTATGTCGAGAAATATGGCGTGCAGTTGGCCTTCAACTCCAACCTGATCAAGGTCGATGGCCCGGCGCGCAAGGCCTGGTTCGAGGTCAAGGACGCCGAAGGCAATGTCAGCGTCGAAGAAAAATCCTTCGACATGCTGCACGTCGTCCCGCCGCAAGTGGCCCCGGACTTTATCCGCCACAGCCCACTGGCCGACGCCGCTGGCTGGTGCGAGGTCGACCCCCACAGCCTGCAACAGGTGCGTTACCCGCACATCTTCGCCCTGGGCGATGTGTGCTCCACCAGCAATGCCAAGACGGCGGCGGCGGTGCGCAAGCAAATCGTGGTGGTCGCCGAGAACTTGCTGGCCCTGCGCAGACAGGCGCCATTGCCGCTCAAGTACGACGGTTATGGCTCCTGCCCGTTGACGGTGGAGAAGGGCAAGGTGGTGCTGGCCGAGTTCGGTTATGGCGGCCGGCTGCTGCCGACCTTTCCCCTCGACCCGACGGTGGCGCGGCGCTCGGCGTGGTTTTTGAAGGCGACGCTGCTGCCGTGGTTCTACTGGAACGGCATGCTCAAGGGCCGCGAATGGCTGACCCGTCTGGCCAAGGTGGAGTGAGAGAACCCTATGCTGCTGGCAAGTTTTTTTGGCGTGTTCATGGGGCTGGTGATGGGCCTGACCGGGGCCGGGGGCGGGATCCTGGGGG
>NZ_MSAJ01000009.1:0-129601 GCF_044510355.1 Pseudomonas sp. DD1
TGTCAAGTGATTATTTTCAGAAGTTTTCGAGGATTTCCTCAACAACTTCAACCACTTGCGCTTCCGATCTCTCGTTAGCGGGAGGCGAATTCTACAGCGTTACACGCTGCTGTCAACACCTCTTTTTTTCCGCTTTCGACCGAGAGGATCGAAACGCTAATAGAGCCAAACAACACCGCTCTACCAACTCCTTCTGGGCTTCGATGAACTGAAGCAACTCGCTGTCGAATTCTGCGTAACTCTTTGTTTACCAAGGAGTTTTCCGTTTCGACTGCACCGGAAGTGGGGCGAATTATAGACAGATATAAATCGCCGTCAACAGTTAATTTCAGGTTTATTCGGATTTAAGCGTAATACGCGCAAATGCCTTCTTGCCGGCCTGGCAAACGTGGGTCGCGCCCAGCTCGTATATAAAGGTGCGATCGACAACCTCACCATCTATACGCACACCACCGGAACCCAGAAGGTCACGTGCAACCGCCGAGTTCTTCACCAGGCCTGCCTTATTAAGGACGGCCGCAATCGGCATCGCCTCACCAGCAGTCAATTCGATCTCAGGCAGATCATCCGGCAGCTCGCCATCCTTCATACGATTGCCCGCCGCACGGTGAGCACTGGCCGCAGCCTCCTCGCCATGGAAACGCGCAACAATCTCTTCCGCCAGCTTGATCTTGACGTCCCGAGGATTCGCACCCGCCTCCACGTCAGCACGCAACGCGTTGATCTCATCCATTGAGCGGAAGCTCAACAGCTCGAAATAACGCCACATCAGCGCATCAGGGATAGAAACCAACTTGCCGTACATCACCCCCGGCGCTTCCTGGATACCGACGTAGTTGCCCAGTGACTTGGACATCTTCTTGACGCCATCCAAGCCTTCCAGCAACGGCATAGTCAGAATGCACTGAGCCTCCTGGCCATACGCACGCTGCAGCTCACGCCCCATCAACAGGTTGAACTTCTGATCAGTACCGCCCAGCTCAACGTCCGCCCGCAACGCTACCGAGTCATACCCTTGAACCAACGGGTATAGGAACTCGTGTATCGCAATAGGCTGATTGGTGGAGTAGCGCTTATCGAAGTCATCACGCTCAAGCATCCGCGCAACGGTGTACTGGGATGTCAGGCGAATGAAATCCGCCGGCCCCATCTGATCCATCCAGGTGGAGTTGAACGCCACTTCGGTCTTGGCAGGATCGAGAATCTTGAAGACCTGGGTCTTGTAGGTCTCGGCATTATCAAGAACCTGCTCACGGGTCAGCGGCGGGCGGGTGGCACTCTTACCACTCGGATCACCGATCATCCCGGTGAAATCACCTATAAGGAAGATCACCTGATGCCCCAACTCCTGGAACTGGCGCAGCTTATTAATAAGCACGGTGTGACCCAGGTGCAGATCCGGTGCCGTCGGATCAAAGCCGGCCTTAATACGCAGGGGTTGGCCACGCTTGAGCTTTTCAATCAGCTCGGCCTCAACCAACAGTTCTTCCGCACCACGTTTGATCAGCGCTAGCTGCTCTTCAACCGACTTCATAACAGACCCGCAAGGCTCAGATTCAAAGGGAACCAACCATACAAGATCAGGGACTAATTACAAGTTTTGCCCTGCAAACGGACACCATTCGGCGAGCCCGGCATTCGCAAGCTTGCGCCACAGATGATTTGGTTATATTTTATACAGTTATTTCATCTTCATCATGTCATTCATCTTTTCCATTTCACCTTTTCAAAGTCAAAATTACCTATGACCACTGAACCGTCTAAAGCGCCACCGCTTTACCCGAAGACCCACCTGCTCGCCGCAAGTGGTATCGCCGCCCTTCTCAGCCTGGCACTCCTGGTATTCCCTTCCAGCGACGTAGAAGCCAAACGAACGACCCTGAGTCTTGACTTGGAGAGTCCGGTTGAACAACTGACACAAGATCAAGACGCTTCTGACGCACAACAAGCCACAACCGCGAGCGCAGAGTCACCATTTGCGCAGATTGAAGAAAGCGCAGACGACACCAAACAAACCGCTCAGGCAGCGCCTGCAGCCCAGGTAGCGAAAGGCCCCGAGCATCGCGAAGTGATCGTGGCCAAAGGCGATACGCTGTCGACGTTATTCGAAAAGGTCGGACTACCCGCCACCACCGTTAGCGATGTGCTGGCCAGCGATAAGCAAGCCAAGCAATTCACCCAGCTCAAGCGTGGCCAGAAGCTTGAGTTCGAACTGAATCCTGAAGGCCAACTGACCACCCTGCACACCAATCTCAACGACCTCGAAAGCATCACCCTGACCCGGGGCGCCAAGGGCTTTGCCTTCAATCGCGTGACCACCAAGCCGGTGATGCGCTCCGCCTACATTCATGGCGTGATCAATAGCTCGCTGTCCCAGTCGGCAGCTCGCGCAGGCCTGTCCCATAGCATGACCATGGACATGGCCAGCGTATTTGGCTACGACATCGACTTCGCTCAGGACATTCGCCAGGGTGACGAATTCGATGTGATCTACGAGCAAAAGGTGGCTAACGGCAAGGTTGTCGGCACCGGCAATATCCTCTCGGCGCGCTTCACCAACCGCGGCAAGACCTACACTGCCGTGCGTTACACAAACAAACAGGGCAATAGCAGCTACTACACCGCCGACGGCAATAGCATGCGCAAGGCCTTCATCCGTACTCCAGTTGACTTCGCCCGTATTAGCTCGCGTTTCTCCATGGGTCGCAAGCATCCAATTCTGAACAAAATCCGCGCCCACAAAGGCGTGGACTATGCAGCACCGCGCGGCACGCCGATCAAAGCTGCCGGCGACGGCAAGGTGCTGCTGGCCGGGCGCCGTGGCGGCTACGGCAACACCGTTATCATCCAGCACGGCAACAGCTACCGTACGCTTTATGGGCATATGCAAGGCTTTGCCAAAGGCGTGAAGACCGGTGGCAACGTCAAACAAGGCCAAGTGATTGGCTATATCGGCACCACCGGCCTGTCCACCGGCCCGCACCTGCACTATGAGTTCCAGGTCAACGGCGTGCACGTCGACCCCCTGGGCCAGAAGCTGCCGATGGCCGACCCGATCGCCAAGGCCGAGCGCGCACGCTTCCTTCAGCAAAGCCAACCGCTGATGGCACGCATGGACCAGGAACGCGCCACCATGCTGGCTTCGGCGAAGCGCTAAGCGATGGCGCTCTATATAGGTGTCATGTCCGGGACCAGCCTTGATGGCCTGGACATAGCGCTGATCGAGCAAGATACGGCGGTCAAGTTGATCGCCACACATTACATCCCCATGCCTGAATCCCTGCGCGCCGAGCTGCTGGGCCTTTGCGCCAGTGGCCCGGATGAAATTGCACGCTCGGCGATTGCCCAGCAAAGCTGGGTAACGCTCGCAGCCCAGGGCATTCATGCCGTGCTTGAGCAGCAGCAACTCACTCACCACGACATCCGTGCGATTGGCAGCCATGGGCAGACCATTCGCCACGAGCCCGCCCGCGGTTTCACCGTGCAGATTGGCAACCCCGCCCTACTGACCGAACTGACCGGAATAACCGTCGTCAGCGACTTTCGCAGCCGCGATGTAGCCGCCGGCGGCCAGGGCGCACCACTGGTGCCCGCCTTTCACGAAGCGCTGTTCGGCGAGGCTACTGGCAACCGCGCAGTACTGAATGTCGGCGGTTTCAGCAATCTGAGCCTGATCGAGACCGGCAAACCCGTAGCGGGTTTTGACTGCGGCCCGGGCAACGTTCTGCTCGACGCCTGGATTCACCAGCAACGAGGCGAAAACTTTGACCGCGACGGCCAATGGGCCGCGACGGGAAAGGTCGAGCCACAGTTGCTTAACGCTTTGCTCAGCGACCCCTTCTTCCTGACCAAGGGGCCGAAAAGCACTGGGCGCGAAGTCTTCAACCTGCCTTGGCTGGAACACCACCTCGGTCGACTACCATCATTCAATGCCCAGGATATCCACGCCACGCTGCTGGAACTGACCGCACAGACCATCGTCGAGTCGTTGAAAACTGCACAGCCGCAAACCGAAACCCTGCTGGTGTGTGGCGGCGGCGCCCATAACTCGACGCTGATGAACCGCCTCGCCGCCATGCTACCGACCACCCGTGTCAGCAGCACCGCCACCCACGGTGTAGACCCCGACTGGGTGGAAGCCATGGCCTTCGCCTGGCTGGCCCATTGCTGCCTGGAAGGTATCGCCGCCAACCGTCCAAGCGTGACAGGCGCCCGCGGCCTTCGTGTACTTGGCGCGATCTACCCCGCCTGAAACGCAGATAGCAAAACGCCGCTTGGCCCCATAAGAGCCAAGCGGCGTTTTGCTTAATCCGCTACTGATCAGATCGAGAAAGACGAACCGCAACCACACGTCGTGGTGGCATTCGGGTTCTTGATCACAAAGCGTGAGCCTTCCAAACCTTCCTGGTAGTCCACCTCGGCACCTGCCAAGTACTGGAAGCTCATCGGATCCACAACCAGGCTTACGCCTTCGCGCTCGACAATGGTGTCGTCGTCAGCCACATCTTCATCGAAGGTGAAGCCATACTGAAACCCTGAACAACCGCCGCCCGTAACGAATACGCGCAGCTTCAAGCGATCATTACCCTCTTCATCGACCAGGCTCTTCACCTTGTGCGCAGCACCGTGGGTGAATTGCAAAGCCGTGGGGGTGAAGGATTCAACGCTCATGCTGATAATCTCCCGGCGTAGCGCCGCCATATGCGTGATGACCGCCATTATCCGCTTCTCCTAGAAAAGCGGTCAACTATTGTTACGGTATATCAATCTGCCCGGCGCCCCTTAAAAACACGAAAGGCCCGATCAACGGGCCTTTTGCACAGCAGCCAACGCCTTAAGGCAGCATGCCGGCGTGGGACAAGCCGAGCTTCTCATCAAGGCCGAACAAGATGTTCATGTTCTGCACAGCCTGGCCCGACGCGCCCTTGACCAGATTATCGATAACCGACAGCACCACCACCAAGTCGCCATCCTGCGGACGATGCACGGCAATCCGGCACACGTTGGCACCGCGCACGCTGCGGGTTTCCGGGTGACTACCGGCAGGCATTACATCGACGAACGGCTCATTGGCATAACGCTTTTCAAACAATGCCTGCAGATCCACCGAGCGATCCACGACCGTTGCATACAGTGTCGAGTGAATCCCACGGATCATCGGGGTCAGGTGCGGCACGAACGTCAGACCGACGTCACTGCCCGCCGCACGCCGCAGCCCCTGGCGAATTTCCGGCAGATGGCGATGCCCCTTTACGGCATACGCCTTCATGCTTTCCGAGGTCTCGGAGTACAAGGAGCCTACTGCTGCACCGCGACCAGCGCCGCTGACGCCCGACTTGCAGTCGGCAATCAGGCGCGAGGCGTCCGCCAGACCAGCTTCCAGCAGCGGTAGGAAACCCAGCTGCGTAGCCGTCGGATAGCAACCCGGCACGGCGATCAGACGCGCCTGCTTGATCTGCTCACGATTAACCTCTGGCAAGCCGTACACCGCCTCTTCAAGCAGCTCTGGAGCACCATGGGGCTGACCGTACCACTTGGCCCACTCATCGGCATCCTGCAAACGGAAGTCCGCCGAGAGGTCAATGACCTTGGTCCCGGCGGCCAGCAGCTCGCCGGCCAACGCATGGGCAACACCGTGGGGGGTCGCGAAAAACACCACATCGCAGGCGCCCAGGGTCTTGATATCCGGAACGCTGAACGCCAGGCCGTCGTAATGGCCACGCAGGTTGGGGTACATATCGGCAACGGCCAGGCCGGCCTCGGATCGGGAGGTAATGACCACTACCTCAGCTTGCGGATGCTGAGCCAACAGACGCAGCAATTCGACACCGGTGTAACCCGTGCCGCCGACGATACCGACCTTGACCATAAACCTGCCCTCAACGAACCCACTGGAAAGCCGTCGATAATAGGGGCCGTATCGTTCTGCGACAACCGTCAAGGTGACGTACGCACGCTCTAACCTCTACTATCTCCAGTTACCGTGAACCTGGGAATAACTAAAAATGCTTTATCTATGGCTCAAAGCCTTCCATATCGTCAGCATTGTCTGCTGGTTTGCCGGGCTGTTTTACCTGCCGCGCCTGTTCGTCTACCACGCACAAAGCCAGGATGCCGTCAGCCAGGAACGCTTCTGCATCATGGAGCGCAAGCTGTACAAGGGCATCATGCTGCCGTCGATGATCGCCACGCTGGTATTCGGCATCTGGTTGATCAGCCTTAACCCGAGCATCTTCAGCCAGGGTGGCTGGATGCACGCCAAGCTGACCCTGGTGGTGATCCTGATCGGTTACCACCATATGTGTGGCGCTCAGGTAAAACGTTTTGCCCGTGGCGAAAACACCCGCAGCCATGTCTTTTATCGCTGGTTCAATGAAGTGCCGGTTCTGATATTGCTGGCTATTGTAATTTTGGTCGTCGTCAAGCCGTTCTAACTCTACTTAGCCGCACTTAATCCGGGGTACTTCCAATGTCGCTGCCCGCTTTGCTTGAACAACGTCTGCGCCTGCCCGTGGTGGCTGCGCCGATGTTCCTGATTTCCAATCCGCAACTGGTCCTGGCGTGCTGCCGCAATGGCGTGGTCGGGAGCTTTCCGGCACTCAACCAGCGTGAAAGCAGTGGCTTCAAGGCCTGGCTGGAAGAAATCGAAGCGGGCCTGGCGCTGCTGGACAACCCTGCGCCCTACGCGGTCAACCTGATCGTGCACCACAGCAACCCACGCCTTGAGGCTGACCTGGCGATTTGCGTCGAGCACAAGGTGCCGATCGTTATCACCAGCCTGGGCGCGGTCAAGGAATTGGTAGACGCCGTACACAGCTACGGCGGCCTGGTGTTCCACGACGTCACCACTCGGCGCCACGCCGAAAAGGCCGCCGAAGCCGGGGTCGATGGGCTGATCGCGGTGGCGGCAGGGGCTGGTGGCCACGCCGGCACTTGGAGCCCGTTTTCGCTGGTCGCCGAAATTCGCCAGTTCTTCGACAAGACCCTGTTGCTGGCCGGCTGCCTGAACCATGGGCACGAAATCCTCGCCGCGCAATTGCTCGGGGCTGATCTCGCGTATTTCGGCACGCGCTTTATCGCCACCACCGAAAGCCACGCCCCCGATGCCTATAAAGAGATGCTGCTCACATCGCGCGCAGCCGATATCGTGCACACTCCGGCGGTGTCCGGCGTGCCTGCAAGCTTTATGCGCCAGAGCCTGGAAAACGCCGGTTTCGACCTCGCCGCCCTGCAAGGCAAAGGCGAAGTCAACTTTGGCTCCAAGCTCAAACCACTCAGCGACGAGGCCAAAGCCTGGAAGACCGTATGGTCCGCCGGCCAAGGCGTCGGTGAGATTGACGATTTACCCAGTGTCGATGAACTGGTTGCCCGCCTTGATGCCGAATACCGCAAGGCGCGCGAGCACGCAGCACAATTGCGCTGGCCGCGCTGACCCACCCGCCTGGCCTGCCGAATGAGGCAGGCCAGCATTACCCCCCTGAAAAGTGACAAGGATGCCTGCATGAGCGACAACCGTTTCAAGATTGTGTTTGATGGAGCCTTGCTCCCGGGTGTCGAAAGCACCACCGCCAAGCTGAACCTGGCCGAATTGTTCAAAAGCGAAGTCGAGGCGATCGAAAAGCTCTTCACCGGGCGTCCAGTCGCCCTCAAGCGCGACCTGTCTCGCCCCGATGCCGAAACCTACCTGGCCGCCCTGAAAAACGCCGGGGTGGATGCGCGCATCGAAGCTGAACAGCCTGTGGCTTTCAACCTGGCTGAAACCCACGAGACCGACTCCGGCGCCTCCGATTTTTCGCGCCCGGCCACCTCGCCGTATGCACCACCGCGCGCAGCCGTGGGGGATGACCTTCCAGAGTTTTCCACCCTCAACGTGTTCACCGTCAACGGCCGTATCGGGCGCCTGCGTTTCCTGGCCTGGACCCTGGTCCTGAGCCTGGCGCTGTTCGCCATCGTGGGCGCCTTGTTCACCGTGGGCGTGGGTATTGCCGCGGCATCGCCCACTGCGGCGATCATCATTGGTTCACTGCTTGGTCTGGTCTTGCTCGTGGCATCGGTGTGGATGAGCGTCCTGATCACCGTGCAGCGCCTGCATGACCTGGGCTGGTCCGGCTGGTTATGGTTCCTGAACCTGGTGCCGATCGTGGGCAGCATTTTCCCGATCCTGTTGATCGTGCTGCCCGGCAATGCAGGCGCCAACCAATATGGTGCACCACCGCCACGCAACTCGACCGCAGTAAAGGTCCTGGCCACCCTGTGGCTGGCGATGCTCCCATTGATATTCGCCGCCGCAGTGATGCTGGCCATGGGCGGTTACCTGGACCAGCTCGAAACCAGCGTGGACAGTGGCTACGAAAGCAGCTCCATGTCCACCGATGAAGAAGCTGACCAGAGCGTCATAGCCGGTGAAGAAGATGTGCAAAGTGCTGACGATGCGGCCGAACCTGTAGACTCTCCGCAAGAATGAAGAAACGCCCCACGCCTGTGACGCATCTGTCGCAGGCGCGGTGGCGTTGCGATGGAGAAATGCATGACCCGTTACGCTCTGATCACCGGTGCCTCCAGTGGCATCGGCCTGGCCTTGGCCGAAGCACTGGCCCGTCGCGGCCGCAGCTTGATTCTGGTGGCCCGCCAGCGTGATCAGTTGGAAAGTATTGCCATAGAGCTGACCCAACGTTTTGGCGTCGAGGTGCTGTTCCGCGCCTGTGACCTGGGCGAGCCACTGCGCCTGTCCGGGTTCCTGCTGGAGCTGGAAGAAGGCGAGCGGCAGATCGACTTGCTGGTCAACTGTGCCGGTATTGGCACCAGCGGCCCATTCCTGGCCCAGGACTGGATGACCGAGCAGGACCTGATCGAAGTCAACATCCTCGCCCTGACCCGCCTGTGCCATGCGCTGGGTAACTCCATGGCCTTGCACGGTGGTGGGCAGATTCTTAACGTCGCCTCCGTCGCGGCCTTCCAGCCGGGGCCATGGATGAGTACCTACTACGCCAGCAAGGCCTATGTACTGCACTTCTCCGAAGGTCTGCGCGAAGAGCTGAAAAGCTGTGGTATCAAGGTCTCAGTGCTCTGTCCCGGCCCGACCCGCACTGCCTTCTTCGGCACCGCACAGATGGACACCGCCAAGCTGGACCGTCAGCAGCTGATGAGCCCGGAAGAAGTGGCGCTGCACACCGTACGAGCCCTGGCAAAGAACAAAGCGATCATTGTTCCCGGTCGCCGTAACCGCTGGCTGGCGTTCAGCCCACGCTTGAGCCCACGCTGGTTGACCCGCAAGATTGCCGGCGCGATCAACAAGGCCTATTGCCCGCGTTGACCTGCTGGGTACACTCACCCTGCACTTTCATAATGGAGAAACAGCTGTGGATACTCTGTTCACCAAGATCATCAACAGAGAAATACCCGCGAGGATTATCTACGAGGATGACCAGGTCCTGGCCTTCCACGATATTGCGCCAATGGCCCCCGTGCATTTCCTGGTGATTCCGAAAAAGCCGATCCGCACCCTCAACGACCTGACGGAAGAAGACAAGGGCCTGGCTGGACACATCCTGTTCACCGCCCAGCGCCTGGCCGTGGAACAAGGCTGTGAAAAAGGCTTTCGCGTGGTGATGAACTGCAATGAAGATGGCGGCCAGACCGTCTATCACATTCATATGCATGTACTGGGTCAACGCCAGATGAACTGGCCACCCGGCTGAAACCCGCCATTGCAGGAGCCGGCTTGCCGGCTCCTGCAAGAAGCATGACCCAGCGCAAACGCACGCCCCTCTCTTGCGGTAAACTGACCGCCGAGATTTTTCCCGGAGGTCAGCATGACTACCCAACGTCACTACTCGCCGATTGACCGACTGTTGCTGCAGGCCGACACAGCCATGCGCACACTGCTGCCCTTCAGCGGCCAGCCGTATCGCCCGTCACCTGCCATCGTGCAACCCGAAGCACAAATGAGCGAAACGGATACCCGTCATGTCGCCGGCCTGATGCGCATCAACCATACCGGCGAAGTCTGTGCCCAGGCGCTCTACCAGGGCCAGGCCCTGACCGCCAAGCTGCCGCAAGTACGCGCGGCCATGGAGCACGCGGCTGAGGAAGAAATCGACCACTTGGCCTGGTGTGAACAACGTATCCGCCAATTGGGCAGCCACCCCAGTGTGCTCAACCCACTGTTTTATGGCCTGTCGTTTGGCATCGGCGCCGCTGCCGGCTTGATCAGCGACAAGGTCAGCCTGGGTTTTGTCGCCGCGACCGAACATCAGGTGTGCAAACACCTGGATGAGCACCTGGAGCAACTACCGGCCGAGGATGAAAAGTCCCGGGCGATTCTTGAGCAGATGCGTATCGACGAAGAACACCACGCAGAAAGTGCGCTGGATGCCGGCGGTTTCCGCTTCCCGGCGCCGGTGAGGTTTGGCATGAGCCTGATGGCCAAGGTCATGACCAAGAGCACCTACCGAATCTGAGCTGCAAAAAAGGGCGCTTGCAAAGCGCCCTTTCTTTTTGTCAGAAGATCCTGCGATCAGCCCAACTCAATGATCTCGTAATCATGGGTAATGGCCACACCTGCCGCGCCGAGCATGATCGAGGCCGAGCAGTACTTCTCCGCCGACAGCTCGATGGCCCGCTTGACCTGCGCTTCCTTCAGCGCACGCCCCTTGACCACAAAATGCATATGGATCTTGGTGAACACCTTCGGGTCTTCAGTCGCGCGCTCGGCTTCCAAAAAGGCTTCGCAGCTTTCCACCGCCTGGCGCGACTTCTTCAAGATGCTGACCACATCGAAGTTGCTGCAACCACCCACGCCGAGCAGGAGCATTTCCATGGGCCGTACACCCAGATTGCGGCCACCGGCTTCCGGCGGGCCATCCATGACCACCACATGGCCACTGCCCGACTCACCGAGGAACATGGCTTCGCCCGCCCATTGGATGCGTGCCTTCATCGCCCAGACTCCACTGCTAAAAAAGGGGCGCCAGCTTATCACAGGCCCCCGCAAGCGCAGTGTTCTGCCCAAATACGTTCAACAGCAGACTTTGATAGGTAAATTCCCTGATCGAGTCAGAATGTGTCTGTTAAGCTGACGCCAAATCTATGGCGCATTGCCATCCTCCGGATGGATCCGCTCTATAAAAATACCAGCCCAACCACACCGTGCAGTCTTTTCGGGATACAACCATGGTTGCTATTACCCCCATACCCAAGATCAAGAACCTCGATAAGTTACTGACCCATTGTCAGAGGCAACGCTATCCGGCCAAGCAGAACATCATCTGCGCCGGGGAACGCTCGGAAACCCTGTTTTTCATTATCAAAGGTTCGGTCACGATCCTGATCGAGGATGACGACGGTCGCGAAATGATCATCGCCTATCTCAATACCGGTGATTTCTTCGGTGAGCTGGGCCTGTTTGAACAAGCGGGGAAAGAACAGGAGCGCAGCGCCTGGGTGCGGGCGAAGATTGAGTGTGAGGTCGCAGAAATCAGCTATGCGAAATTTCGCGAACTGGCCCAACAAGATCCGGACATCCTTTATGCCCTGAGCGGCCAGATTGCCCAGCGCTTGCGCAACACCACGCGCAAAGTCGGTGACCTGGCGTTCTTCGACGTCACCGGGCGCGTCGCCCGCTGCTTGCTGGAACTGTGCAAGCAGCCGGATGCCATGACCCATCCAGACGGCATGCAAATCAAGGTTACGCGCCAGGAAATCGGCCGGATTGTCGGTTGCTCACGGGAGATGGTCGGTCGAGTGCTCAAGGATCTGGAAGAGCGCAACCTGGTGCACGTCAAAGGCAAGACGATGGTGGTGTTCGGCACTCGCTAGTACGCAAACACCTGTGCCAGCATCTGCCGGTATAAACCGTCGAGGCGGCTGATGGCATCCGGCGCAGCAAAGGCTTCATGCAAGGCGATATGGCTGTCGGCACGCACCCGCTGCTCGAGGCCGCACGCCTGATTGAAGCGATTGACCGCTGCAATCAGTTCCTCACGATGGTTCTCCAGCAACAATGCGCCATGCACCAGGCCTACCGGGCGCCCGCCACTCTGGCGCCAGCGCTGGGCAGTACCGACCATCTTGCGTCCGTTGAGATTGACGTTATAGCGGCCATCGCAAAAGGCCCCGTCGATTTCGCCCACAGAGGCATCGCCGCCCAACTCGGTCAGCAAGTCGCAAATGGGCTGGCACAGGCGCAGGTAGCCGGTCTCGATGCGGCCCTGGTCGCCCTCGCTACGGGGTGGCGCGTAGACCAGTGCGATATTCACCGTCGCCGCAGACTGCGGCACTGGCTCCCCCCCTGTTTCCCGCAGCAACACCGGCCAACCGTGGGCGGCCGATACCTGACTGGCCGCGTCAAAGGCGGGCAGACGACTCAGACGGCGAGGCATCACCAGTGCCTGGTCGCTGGGCTGCCAGAACAGCAGGCCGAAGGATTGTTCACCCGCGCAGACGGCGGCCAGCAAGTCCTGCTCGGCGGCAAGGCCTGCTTCAACGGTCATCGCTACGGGTTGGATCATCGAACACCTGCCTTTCTGAATAAACACAAAAAATGTGGGAGCTGGCTTGCCGGCGATGCTGCCGCCTCGGTGTCTCTGTTGCACCGAGGTGATGCTATCGCAGGCAAGCCAGCTCCCACAGTGTCCGCGTTTCACATCAATCCAGTGTCGAACCACTGATCGGTAGACCACGCTCCGGGAAAAACAGGCGCTGCAACTCCGCCCCTGGATTCTCCGCACGCATAAAGGTCTCGCCGACCAGGAACGAATACACGTCGCTGATTTCCATCAACTCCACATCCGCACGATTGACGATCCCGCTCTCGGTAATCACCAGGCGGTCACGAGGAATGCGCGGCAGCAGGTCCAGGGTGGTTTCCAGGTTGACGTCAAAGGTGTGCAGGTTGCGGTTGTTGACCCCAACCAGTCGTGTGTCGAGGGTTTTCAGCGCGCGCTCCAGTTCGTCACCGTCATGGACCTCGACCAGCACATCCAGGCCCACGCCTTTGGCAACCGCCGCCAACTCGGCCATCTGCACGTCGTCCAGCGCCGAAACGATCAGCAGCACGCAATCCGCGCCCAACGCCCGGGCCTCGACGATCTGGTACGGGTCGATCATGAAGTCCTTGCGGATCACCGGCAACTTGCACGCGGCGCGGGCTTGTTGCAGGTAAGCGTCGGAACCCTGGAAGTAGTCGATATCGGTCAACACCGAAAGGCAAGTTGCCCCGCCCTTCTCATAGCTGGCAGCAATCTCTGCCGGCACGAAGTTCTCGCGGATCACGCCTTTGCTCGGCGAGGCCTTTTTGATCTCGGCGATCACCGCTGGCTGCTTGAGCCTGGCCTGGGTGATCAGGGCATTGGCAAAGCCGCGGGGTGCATCGGCGCTTTTTGCCAGGTTTTCCAACTCGGCCAGGCTCACCCGTGCGCGGCGTTCGGCCACTTCTTCAACTTTGCGGGCGAGGATGTTTTCCAGAACTGTTGGCACGCTCATCCTTCATTCTCCATCTTGAATACGGCCGTGAATGCTCCCAGCTCTTCGAGCTTTTCGCGAGCCAGACCCGTATGCAGCGCATCGTGGGCCAAGGCGACACCTTCTGTAAGACTATAGGCGTGATCGGCTGCATAAAGTGCCGCGCCAGCATTCAGAACAATCATCTCTGCCGCTTTCTGACCGTTCTCGGTCTTGCGACGCCCCAGGGCATCGCGAATCAATTCAAGGGACGCCGCCGGGCTTTCTACCGCCAGGCCATGCAGGCTCTGGCTCTTCATACCGAGGTCTTCTGGCTCGACCCAATATTCGGTGACCTGATCGTTCTTCAGCTCGGCCACAAAGGTTGGGGCCGCCAGGCTGAATTCGTCCAGGCCATCCTTGGAGTGCACCACTAGCACGTGTTTGCTGCCCAGGCGCTGCAGGACTTCGGCCAATGGCCGGCACAGCGCCTGGCTGAACACGCCCACCACCTGATGCTTCACACCGGCCGGATTCGTAAGCGGGCCAAGCATGTTGAACAGGGTACGCAGGCCAAGGTCCTTGCGCGGGCCCGCGGCGTGTTTCATCGCCCCATGGTGGGACTGGGCAAACATAAAGCCGATACCGACGTTGTCGATGCAGCGCGCCACCTGCACCGGGGTCAGGTTCAGGTAGATCCCGGCCGCTTCCAGCAGATCGGCACTGCCGCTCTTGCCCGATACCGCGCGGTTGCCGTGCTTGGCCACGGTGCAGCCGGCAGCGGCTACGACAAAGGATGATGCCGTCGAAACGTTGAAAATATTCGCACCGTCACCGCCGGTGCCGACCACATCGACCACGCCGTCGAGGGTCTTGAGTTCGACCTTGTCCGCCAGTTCACGCATCACCGAGACGGCGCCGACGATTTCGTCGATGCTCTCGCTCTTCATGCGCATGGCCATCATAAAGGCGCCAATCTGCGCATCGGTGCATTGGCCGGTCATGATTTCGCGCATGACATCGCTCATTTCAGCGGTGCTCAGGTCCAGATGGCCGACGATACGGCTCAGGGCAGTCTTGATATCCATGGAAAGTCCTTAGCGCGTGCCGCCGCTCTGCTTGAGAAAGTTGGCGAACAGCTCGTAGCCCTGCTCGGTCAGAATTGATTCAGGGTGAAACTGCACCCCTTCGACATTCAGTGTCTTGTGCCGCAGGCCCATGATCTCGTCGACCGAGCCGTCTTCCAGCTGGGTCCAGGCCGTCAGTTCCAGGCATTCGGGCAAGGTCTCGCGCTTGACCACCAGTGAGTGGTAACGAGTCACCGTCACCGGCAGGTTCAAGCCCTGGAACACACCTTGATCATTATGGAACACCGGGCTGGTCTTGCCGTGCATCACCTGGCGGGCACGCACCACGTCGCCGCCAAATGCCTGGCCGATGGACTGGTGGCCCAGGCAAACCCCGAGAATCGGCAGCTTGCCGGCGAAAAACCGGATGGCTTCCAGGGAGATACCCGCCTCGGTCGGCGTGCAGGGGCCTGGGGAAACCACGATACGCTCCGGGTTCAGGGCAGCAATCTGCGCCACCGTCATTTCATCGTTGCGCACCACCTTGACCTCGGCACCGAGCTCGCCCAGATATTGCACAACGTTGTAGGTAAAGGAGTCGTAGTTATCAATCATCAGCAACATGTGGGTTCAAACCTCTTGAATTCACTGATTTCGAATGACCGCCTTCCAGGAGCGTGACCCGCTGCCAGACGCACGTTCCGGTTGCCAGGGTCAGCCGGCAAGGGGCGTCGAACAAAGGGTGAAGAAGGCAAATCGGTACAGGTCCGGCCGGGCCGGCAGAGAAAATTCAGGCGCGCCAACGCCAACGGGCGTGTGCCTTGACTACTCGCATCAAGAGTTTGCTGATGATCAACACGGGGAGGGTCTCATTCATACGTTCCCGCACAGTAACGTAGCCTCGCCAGCGGTGCAATATAGAGCAGCAAATACGGGGGGCATGACGAAGGTTTTGTAAGAAAAAACGATTTTCCTCACAGAAAACTCCCTCTACATTGCTAGTGTTTCACTTCCGATACAAAAACAATCATATGGAATCCCTATGCTCAGACCATCTTTTGTTGCGCCCCTTGCCGGATGCCTCCTGGCACTGGCCTGCGCGCAGGCGTTTGCAGCACCGTCACCTTATTCAACCATGGTGGTTTTTGGCGATAGCCTGGCGGACGCCGGCCAGTTCCCCGATGGTGTGTCCGGTGCCACCCTGCGTTTTACCAACCGTACCGGCCCCACATTCCAGGGTGACTACGGCCTGGTTTCATCGACCCTGCTGGGCTCCAAACTGGGTGTAGCGCCAAACGATCTGAACGCCTCCACCTCGCCGGTTCGCGCCGCGCAAGGCTTGCCTGACGGCAATAACTGGGCGGTCGGTGGCTACCGTACCGACAACATCCTGGATTCCATCACCTCAGTCTCCGACACGGCGATCCCCCCCGGCAATGCGGGCGCGGGCACTGTTTTACGCAGTCGCCAGGGTTATCTGCCGGCAAACGGTGGGCGGGCCGACCCCAACGCGCTGTATTTTCTGTCCGGTGGCGGTAATGACTTCCTGCAACAGCGCGTCCTCAGTCCAGGCCAAGCCGTTGCCGCAGGCGGGCGCCTGGCCGACAGCGCCCAGGCTCTGCAACAAGCCGGTGCGCGCTACATCATGGTGTGGATGCTGCCCGACCTGGGCCTGACACCCGCCATCAACGGCACGCCGCAGCAGGCTGGGACGTCCGCCCTGAGCACTATTTTCAACCAGGCACTGGTACAGCGCCTGTCGCAGATCGACGCCCAGATCATCCCATTGAATATTCCACTGCTGTTGCAGGAAACCTTCGCCGACCCGGGCCGATTTGGCCTGGCGACCGGGCAGAACCTTACCGGCACCTGCTTCACTGGCAACAGTTGCACCGCCAACCCGACGTATGGCATCGGCGGCACCCAGCCGGACCCGACCAAGCTGATCTACAACGACTCGGTCCACCCCACCGTCGCCGGGCAACGCTTGATCGCCGACTATGCCTACTCGCTACTCGCCGCCCCCTGGGAGCTGAGCCTGCTGCCAGAAATGGCCCAAGGCACCCTGCGCGCCCATCAGGATGAGCTGCGTAACCAGTGGCAGGCAGACAACGGCAACTGGCAAGCCGTCGGCCAATGGCGCGCAATTGTCGCCGGTGGTGGTCAGCGCCTGGACTTCGACGGTCAAGGCAGCTCGGCCAGTGGCGACGGCAGTGGCTACAACCTGAATGTCGGCGGCAGCTATCGTCTCGACGACAGCTGGCGCGTAGGTGTCGCGGCCGGGCTGTATCGCCAGACACTCGAAGCCGGCGCCAGCGACTCGGACTACAAGCTCAACAGCTACATGGGCAGCGCGTTCGCGCAGTATCAGCACAATCACTGGTGGGCCGATGCCGCGCTGACCGGCGGCCGGCTGGACTTCGACAGCCTCAAGCGCAAGTTCGCCCTGGGCGTCAGCGAAGGCTCAGAAAAAGGTGACACCGACGGCTGGCTCTGGGCCTTGAGCGGCCGCGTGGGCTACGACATTGCCGGGGTCGGCAGCGATTGGCACCTGTCGCCGTTCATCAGCGCCGACTATGCGCGAATCGAAGTCGATGGCTACTCGGAAAAAGGCAGCCGCTCCACCGCGCTGACCTTTGCCGACCAGCAACGCGACTCCAAACGCCTGGGCGTTGGCCTGCAGGGCAGCTACCGCGTCACCCCGCAAACCCAGGTTTTTGGCGAAGTGGCTCACGAGCATGAGTTCGAAAATGACACCCAAAAGGTGAATATTTCGCTCAACAGCGTGCAGGGGATCGGCTTCGAACTCGACGGCTACACCCCTCGCAGCAATTCGGATCGCTTGAGTCTCGGGGTCAGCCACAAGCTCACCCAGGAGTTGGCACTGCGCGCGGCGTACAACGTGAGGAAGGATGACAGCCTGACCCAGCAAGGGGTCAGTGTCGGAGTGAGCCTGGATTTCTAATACGGCCTTAAAAACAACATAAAACCCATGTGGGAGCGGGCTTGCCCGCGATAGCGGTGGTTCAGTCACTGCATCGGTGACTGGCAGACCGCCATCGCGGGCAAGCCCGCTCCCACACAAGCCCAACCCCACATTTAGCTCGGGATCGACCGTCAGTCCTGCGGGGTCTGCTCGGCCAATGCCACCGCACGGAACATCGCCCGGCGCTTGTTCAGGGTTTCTTCCCACTCAAGGGCCGGCACCGAGTCGGCGACAATCCCGCCGCCCGCCTGCACATGCAGTTCGCCGTCCTTGATCACCGCCGTGCGGATCGCAATGGCCGTGTCCATGTTGCCATTCCACGCGAAATAACCCACGGCGCCGCCGTAGACCCCACGCTTGACCGGCTCCAGCTCGTCGATGATTTCCATCGCACGAATCTTCGGGGCGCCGGACAAGGTGCCCGCCGGCAGAATTGCGCGCAGCGCGTCCATCGCCGTCAGGCCGGCCTTCAGCTCGCCGGTGACGTTGGACACAATGTGCATCACGTTGGAATAACGCTCGATCACCATCTTCTCGGTGAGCTTCACCGAGCCGATTTCCGAAACGCGTCCGGTGTCGTTACGCCCCAGGTCGATGAGCATCAAGTGCTCGGCGATTTCCTTGTCGTCGGACAGCAGGTCTTCTTCAAGTGCCAGGTCGGCCTCTTCGGTCGCGCCACGGGGGCGCGTGCCGGCAATCGGGCGCACGGTGATCAGGTTGTCTTCGACGCGCACCAGCACTTCCGGCGAGCTGCCCACTACGTGGAAGTCGCCAAAGTTGAAGAAGTACATGTACGGCGTCGGGTTGAAGCAGCGCAGCGCCCGGTACAAGTCGATGGGCGCCGCCTTGAAGTCGATGGACATCCGTTGCGACGGCACCACTTGCATGCAGTCACCGGCGAGGATGTATTGCTTGATGGTATCGACCGCGCGCTCGTAGTCATCCTGGGTAAAGCTGGAGCGAAACACCGGATCGGCCGCCGGCGGACGGCTGAGGTCCAGGCCGCGACGCGGGGTGATCGGCTGGCGCAGCTTGTCCAGCAGCGCTTCGAGGCTGGCCTGGCCTTGCTCGAACGCATCGGCCTGGGTCGGGTCGGCGAGCACAATCGCGTGCATCTTGCCGGCCAGGTTGTCGAACACCACCACCGCGTCGGAAACCATCAGCAGGATGTCCGGCACACCCAACGGGTCGGGGTTCGGGCATTTGCCCAGGCGTTGCTCCACGTAACGCACGCAGTCGTAGCCGAAATACCCCACCAGGCCGCCATTGAAACGCGGCAAACCAGCAATGGTTGGCACGTTGTAGCGCGCCTTGAAGGCTTCGACGAAGGCCAGCGGGTCTTGCACATCGTGGCTTTCGATCTCGACGCCATCATGGGTGATGCTGACGTGATGGTCATGCACCCGCAGGACCGTGCGGCACGGCAGGCCGATGATCGAGTAACGGCCCCACTTTTCGCCGCCCTGCACCGATTCCAGCAGATAGGAATTGGGCTCGTCGGCCAGTTTCAGGTAGATCGACAGCGGCGTATCGAAGTCGGCCAGGGTTTCCCGGGCCATGGGGATGCGGTTGTAGCCGGCAGCGGCCAAACGCAGGAATTCTTCGCGGATCATGGGGTGCCTCGTGGCGTGAGGGTCTAACAGTCAGGTATGCAAACGTGCCGCAGCGCGGCCAGGATCAGTCAGGCGCGCCAACGCCAGCGGGCCAGGGCCTTGATGACTTTCATCCAGAGTTTGCGAGTGACCACCACGATGGGATTTCCAGAAGGGGATGGGACAGCGTCGGGCAACGTTATCTCAGCGCCCGCTCCCAAGCAACCGGGGATTAGCAGTCGCAGGTCATCAATGACCAGCGCCGGCGACTCTTCGGCAATCGGCCGGCCATGGTTGTAGCCATAGCTTAAGGCCACACACTTGACCCCCGCCGCTTTCGCCGCCAGCACATCGCTGCGCGAATCGCCGACAAACAGCGACTGGGACGCCGGGATATTGGCCATTTTCATCACAAAGAACAGCGCCGCCGGATCCGGTTTTTTCTGCGGCAGGGTATCGCCGCCGATGATCCAGCGGAAATACCGGCCGATCTTCATCTGGTCCAGAAGCGGCGCGACGAAGCGTTCCGGCTTGTTGGTGATCAGGGCCATTTCCACGCCCTGCTTATGCAGCCACTTGAGGGTGTCGCGCACGCCGGGGTAAACCACGGTCAGTTCGTGGCCGTCTTCGTAGGCCGCGTTGAACAGTTCCAGCGCGTGCTCGGCCTCCACCTCATCGACACCTTCGGCATCAATGTGATTGGCCAGCGCACGGCGCACCAGCATCTGCACGCCGTTGCCGACCCACTCGCGTACCGATTCGATACCGGCAGGCTTGCGCCCCAGCTTGAGCAACATGTGATCCACCGCAGCCGTCAGGTCCGGCACCGAATCGACCAGGGTGCCGTCCAGATCGAACATCACCAGCCGCGGCAATTTACCGGGGAACAGCTGCTCAAAACCGCTCATGGACGCGCCAGCGCCAGTTCTTCACGCATCTTGGCAATCACGGCCTGGTAGTCAGGGGTGTTGAAGATCGCCGAGCCGGCGACGAAGGTGTCGGCGCCCGCCGCCGCGATATCACGGATGTTGTTGACGTTGACCCCACCATCGATCTCCAGGCGGATATCGCGGCCAGAGGCGTCAATCAGCGCACGGGCCTCACGCAGCTTGTCGAGGGTACCGGGAATGAACTTCTGCCCGCCAAAACCCGGGTTGACGCTCATCAGCAAGACCATGTCTACCTTGTCCATCACGTACTTGAGGGTGTCCAGCGGGGTCGCCGGGTTGAACACCAGGCCAGCCTTGCAGCCGCCTTCGCGGATCAGTTGCAGGGAGCGGTCGACATGCAGCGTGGCTTCCGGGTGGAAGGTGATGTAGGTCGCACCGGCTTCGATGAAGTCGCCGATGATGCGGTCCACCGGGCTGACCATCAGGTGCACGTCAATCGGCGCGGTCACGCCGTACTTGCGCAGCGCGGCGCAAACCATCGGGCCGATGGTCAGGTTCGGCACATAGTGGTTGTCCATGACATCGAAGTGCACGAAGTCGGCACCGGCGGCCAACACGTTGTCCACTTCCTCGCCCAGGCGGGCGAAGTCGGCGGAGAGAATCGATGGAGCAATTACGAAGGGCTGCATGACGCACCTTTTCTGAGCTAAATCACGATGGCGCGCATTGTATACCTCATGCTTTGTTGCGCGCACCGTGACCTGACTCAATGACTAGTACGCGGCGCGGTAGATTTTCTCGATATCCGCCGCACTGAGCTTGCGCGGATTGTTGCGCATCAGGCGCTCGATTCCCGCGGCTTCTACGGCCATGGCCGGGATCGCCTCCTCTGGCACGCCGAAGCTGCGCAAGCCGCAAGGGATCTCCACTGCGGCACACAGTCGCGTCATGGCCTCCACCGCCTGGTCCGCTGCATCGTTGACGCTCAAGCCCGTGATATTCACCCCCATGGCCTGGGCGATATCCTGCATGCGCTCGACACAGGCCAGCTTGTTCCAGTGCATCACATAGGGCAGCAGCAACGCGTTGCTCACCCCGTGGGCAATATTGAAACGCCCGCCCAACGGGTAGGCCAGCGCATGCACCGCCCCCACCCCGGCATTGCCGAAGGCCATGCCGGCCATCAGGCTGGCCGTGGCCATATCGTCACGCGCCTGCAGGTTGGCCGGATTGGCGTAGGCCTTGGGCAAGGCGTTGGCAATTAACTTGATCGCGCCAATGGCCAGGGCATCGGTGATTGGCGAGGCGTTCAGGGACAGATAGGACTCGATGGCATGCACCAGGGCATCCACACCACTGGCAGCCGTAACACTGCGCGGGCAGGTCAGGGTCATTTGCGGGCTGATCAGCGCAACATCCGGCAGCAGGTAGTCGCTGACGATGCCTTTTTTCAATTGCGCGGCCTTGTCCGACAGAATCGCCACATTGGTCACTTCCGACCCCGTGCCGGCCGTGGTGGGAATGGCAATCAGCGGCGGGCCTTTGCGCGGCACCTGGTCCACACCGAACAAATCCTCGAGTGCACCGTGATAACCGGCATAGGCGGCGACGCTCTTGGCGATATCAATGGCACTGCCACCGCCCACGCCGATCAGGCCGTCATGCCCGCCTTCGCGGTAGGCCTGCATGCAGTCTTCGACGATGGCGATCTCCGGGTCGGGCAGCACCCGGTCGAAGATCTCGTAAGGCCGATCACCCAACTGCGCCAATGCCAGTTGCACCGTGCCGGACTTGACCAGCGCAGCATCGGTGACGATCAACGGGTTGTCGATATCCAGCCGGGTCAGCTCGGCGGCCAATTGCTCGATGGCGCCTGGGCCGGTGAGCAATTTGTGGGCGATCTTGAATGAGGAGGTACTCATGTGCGCGGCCTCTTATAAATTGGTGGGCTGGCACAAGAATAGCTGGGGAATGCGGGTTGTCTGCCATTCAGCGGCTGAATGGTTGGGTCATTCAAAGCGGGCCCGGTCAATGTAGGAGCTGGCTCGCCTGCGATGGCCTCGACTCGGTGCATCAGGTGTACCGAGTCGAGGCCATCGCAGGCAAGCCAGCTCCCACAGGTGATCGGGTTTCAGCAGTCAGACCTGCGCCGTACGCAGTTTTTCGCTGCGCCCACGCAGCCACTCCAGGGTCAGCAACAGCACCACCGAGAAGGCAATCAGCAAGGTCGCCGCTGCGGCAATGGTCGGGCTGAGGTTTTCGCGGATGCCGCTGAACATCTGCCGAGGCAAGGTGGCCTGCTCGGGCCCGGCGAGGAACAGCGTCACCACCACCTCATCGAACGACGTGGCAAAGGCAAAAAGCGCCCCGGAAATGACGCCCGGCGCAATCAGCGGCAGCGTCACCCGGCGAAACGCGGTCAACGGCGACGCCCCCAGGCTGGCCGCGGCTCGCACCAGGTTGTGGTTGAAGCCCTGCAAGGTCGCCGACACGGTGATGATCACAAAGGGCACGCCCAGCACCGCATGCACCACGATCAGCGAAAAGAAACTGTTGCCCAGCCCCAGCGGGGCAAAGAACAAGTAACTCGCCACGCCGATAATCACCACCGGTACCACCATCGGCGAAATCACCAGGGCCATCACCAGCGCCTTGCCGGGGAAGTGGCCACGGGTCAGGCCAATAGCAGCCAACGTGCCAAACACCATCGCCAGCACCGTGGCCGCCGGGGCGACGATGATGCTGTTCTTCAAGGCGCGCATCCATTCCGCCGAGGCAAAGAAGTCCTGGTACCAGTGCAGCGAAAACCCCTGCAGCGGGTACACCAGGAAACTCCCGGAGTTGAACGACAGCGGGATGATCACCAGCACCGGCAGGATCAGGAACAACAGGATCAGGCCGCAGAGGATCCGCAAGCTGTAGAACCACACCCGCTCGATGGGTGACATATAAGGACTGCTGGACATTTCAGGCGCTCCTCAGCTCAGGCGCAGGCGGCTGGCGCCCACCAGCCAGTTGTAGATCAGGTACAGCACCACGGTCGCCAGCAGCAGCAAGCCGCCCAGCGCAGTCGCCATGCCCCAGTTGATGCTGGTGTTGGTGTAGAACGCCACGAAGTAGCTGACCATCTGGTCGTTCGGGCTGCCCAGCAAGGCCGGGGTGATGTAGTAGCCAATCGCCAGGATAAACACCAGCAGGCAACCGGCGCCCACACCCGCATAAGTCTGTGGGAAGTACACCCGCCAGAAACTGGCGAATGGATGACAACCCAAAGAGATCGCCGCACGCATATAGGTCGGTGAAATGCCCTTCATCACGCTGTAGATCGGCAGAATCATGAACGGCAGCAGGATATGCACCATGGAGATGTAGACCCCCAGCCGGTTGAACACCAACTCCAGAGGCTTATCAATGATGCCCAGGCCCATCAGCGCGCCGTTGATCAGCCCGCCGGACTGCAGCAGCACAATCCAGGCGGCCACGCGCACCAGCACCGAGGTCCAGAAGGGCAGCAGCACGAGGATCATCAACAGGTTGCTTTGCCGCGCCGGCAGGTTGGCCAGCAGGTACGCCAGCGGATAGGCCAGCAGCAGGCAGCACAGGGTAATCACCAGGCCCATCCAGAAGGTGCGGGCGAAGATATCGAGGTAAATCGCCTGGTCCGGCGTGGCCGGCGCGACTTCGCCGAGGTCGTCGATCCGATGATCGACCGCCGCCAGCAGGTAATAAGGCGTGAGGCTGCTGGTGTTGCGCCGGATGGCCTGCCAGTACGCGGGGTCGCCCCAGCGTTCGTCGAGGTTTTCCAGCGCTTCTTTATAAGAGGCCGGCACTTCGCTGAACGGCAGCGCCCGCGCGGTTTTGGTCAACAGGCTGCGATAACCCGCCAGCTCCATGTTCAGGCGCTTGGACAAATCGCCCAGGGTCTGGTTTTTCCGGGCTTCACCCAGGTCCTCGCTGACAGCCTGGTACACCGACTCGCCGGGCAGGCCACGACCATCCCAGGCGGTCACCGCCACCACGGTACGCGGCAGGCCAGCGACCACTTCCGGGTTACCGACGCTTTTGTACAACAGCGCAACGATGGGCACCAGGAACACCAGCAGCAAAAACACCACCAGCGGCGCGATCAAGGCCTGGGCCTTCCAGCGGTTAAGCCGCTCGGCACGCGCCAGGCGCTGCTTCAAGCTGGGGGTGGTGACCTCGTTCGAGGGAACGGCGATGGCCATGGCAAACTCCGGAAAATCTACAGTTGAAACCCGTGTGAAAGGCCCCCTTGTGGGAGCCGGGCTTGCCCGCGATGGCAGCACCTCGGTGTGTCGGGTCTACCGAGGTGCTGCCATCGCAGGCAAGCCAGCTCCCACAGGGGTTAAGCGGTGGGGCTTGTTACTTGGCAGCCCAGGAATTGAAGCGCTGCTCCAGTTGCTCACCGTTATCCGCCCAGAAGCTCACATCAATCTGCACCTGGTTGGCGATGTTTTCCGGAGTAGTCGGCATATCCTTGAGGATGTCCTTGGCCAGCAGCGGCACGGCTTGGGTATTGGCCGGGCCGTAGGCGATGTTTTCCGAGTAGATTTTCTGTTGCTGCGGTGCAACGGAGAAGGCGATAAATTTCTTCGCCGCCTCGGCGCGCTCCTTGCCCAGGCCCTTGGGGATTGCCCAGGCGTCGAAATCGTAGATACCGCCGTTCCACACCACTTTCAGGTTGCTCTCTTTCTGCACGGCGGCGATCCGGCCGTTATAGGCCGAGCTCATCACCACGTCACCCGAGGCCAGGTACTGCGGCGGCTGGGCGCCGGCCTCCCACCACTGGATCGACGGTTTGAGCTCATCGAGTTTCTTGAAGGCGCGGTCCTGGCCGTCCTTGCCGGCCAGCACTTTGTACACGTCCTTGGGCGCTACACCGTCGGCCATCAGGGCGAATTCCAGGGTGTACTTGGCCCCCTTGCGCAAACCGCGCTTGCCGGGGAAATTTTTGGTGTCCCAGAAGTCCGCCCAACTGGTTGGGGCCGTTTTCAGTTTGTCGGCGTTGTACGCCATCACCGTGGACCACACGAAGAAACCCACGCCACAGGGCTGGATCGCGCCTTTCACATAGTCGTCAGGGTTGCCGAACAGCTTCGGATCCAACGGCTCGAACATGTCCTCGTCACAGCCACGGGACAGTTCCGGCGACTCGACTTCCACCAGGTCCCAGGACACGCTCTTGGTGTCGACCATGGCTTTGACCTTGGCCATCTCGCCGTTGTACTCGCCAGCGATGATCTTGCCGTTGCCCGCGCTTTCCCACGGGGCATAGAAAGCCTTGACCTGGGCCGCCTTGTTCGCGCCGCCAAACGACACCACCGTCAGGTCCGGACCTGCCATGACCTGTGAAGCACTCGCCAGGCCGATGGCCAGGGCGGTCAATTTCAGGGATCTCAACATTTATTGTTCTCTCCACGTGCAGGGTTGGATGAAGCCAAGGGGGCGATCAATTCGCCTCTAGAAGTGGGTCGAGTGCGCGAACGTGCTCGACTTGCCAGCCAATCGGAACCACATCGCCGACCGTCAGCGCCGGATCCAGCTCGGCGATCGGTTGTTTCACAAAGAAATCGGCCTTGCCGCAGACTTCCAGGCGCACGCGCACGTGGTCGCCCAGATAGATAAATTCGGCCACCCGGCCCGAGAAGCGGTTGCTGCAGCTTTCGCTGGAACCGTTGAGGCTGACCCGCTCCGGGCGCACCGACAGCGTCACCGGGCCACCGATCTGCCCGACATTCACCGCCAGCGCCTCGACCTTCTCGCCGCGCGCCAGCTCAACCACGCACCGCTCGCCGGTGTGGCTGTGCAGGCGGCCGTTAAGACGGTTGTTCTCGCCGATGAAATTGGCGACGAAGGTGTTTTTTGGCTCTTCATACAAAGTGCGCGGCGGTGCGATCTGCTGGATCTCGCCCTGGTGGAACACCGCTACCCGGTCGGACATGGTCAGCGCTTCACCCTGGTCGTGGGTCACGTAAACCACGGTCACGCCGAGGCGCTGGTGCAGGTGCTTGATCTCCATCTGCATGTGTTCACGCAGCTGTTTATCGAGGGCACCGAGGGGTTCGTCCATCAGCACCAGCTGCGGCTCGAACACCAGGGCGCGAGCCAGGGCCACCCGTTGCTGCTGGCCGCCGGAGAGCTGCGCCGGGTAGCGCTGGGCGAAGGCGTCGAGCTGGACCATGCTCAGCACGCGCTTGACCCGTTCGCTGACATCGGTCTTGCTCAAGCCCCGCACCGTCAGGGGGAACGCCAGGTTCTCAGCCACCGTCATGTGCGGGAACAGCGCATAGTTCTGGAACACCATGCCAATGTCGCGCTTGTGCGGCGGCACATTGTTGATCGAACGCCCGGCCAGCAGGATCTCCCCGGCGGTCGGCGTTTCGAAGCCGGCGAGCATCATCAGGCTGGTGGTCTTGCCCGAACCGGACGGGCCCAGCAGGGTGAGGAATTCGCCCTTGCGAATGTCCAGGTTGAGGTCTTTGACGATCAGGTTCTCGCCGTCGTAGCTCTTCTGCACACCACGAAAGCTGACCAGCACATCATTTGAATCCGCCTCGCTCATACCCGCACCTTTGTGTTTTGGACTGCTGTAGAGCTAGCGTAGTCCAGGCGCAAGCCCCCGGAAATCGGGGCGCAGGAGAGATTGGCATCAGCAGGATGGAAGGTTCGGGGTAGGGATCGCCCTACACGGATGGCGGGCAAGGGACAGTTGCGCAGCAAGCTTCAAGCGACAAGCTGCAAGCACGGGCTTCCGGGGGTTTGAGCGATGTCGCAAATAGACACGCCCCTATAGGAGCTTGTGCTCCATCGCGTACTTCACCAGCTCGGCCAGGGAGCTGATGTTGAGTTTTTGCATCAACCGCGCCTTATGGGTGCTGATGGTCTTGCTGCTCAGGGCCAGTTGCTGGGCGATATCGTTGACGTTGGCGCCCTGGGCCAAACGCTCGAACACCGAGAACTCGCGCTCGGACAACAGCGAATGCAAGGGCCGGGCATCGGTGAGGCCGACCTCAAACACCATGCGGTCCGCCAGGTCCGGGTCGATATAGCGCCCGCCCGCGGCGACTTTGCGGATTGCCGTCAACAACAGCGCAGGATCGCTGTCCTTGGTGGCATACCCAGCCGCACCGACCTTCAGCGCCCGGGCGGCCATTTGTGCCTCGTCATGCATCGACAGCACCAGGATGGCCGGCGGGTTGTTCAGCGCGCGGATCCGCGCAATCGCCTCCAGGCCGTTGACCCCGGGCATGGAGATATCCAGCAGCACCACCTCGCAGGGCGTGTGACGCAAGGCTTCCAACAGCTGTTCGCCGTTGCCCGCCTCGCCCACCACCAGCAGGTCCTTGGCCAGGCCGATCAACTGCTTGATGCCTTCACGGACGATGGTGTGGTCTTCGGCTACCAATACGCGGATCACGGCAATTTCCTCTCTCTATAGCGATTAAACGCCGACATTCAAAATGTGCGAGCAAGCCCACAAGGGATCTATGGCGAATCCAACGGCACCGTAACGCTCAGGGTGGTGCCCTCCCCCAGTTCGCTGTCGAGGGTCAACTGCCCGCCCATGATCAGCACCCGCTCGCGCATGCCCACCAAACCAAACGACACCGGGCGCCCCGGCGCAGGGACGAAGCCTGCGCCATCATCACTGATGGTCAACCGCAGATTGGCGCCCTCCACCACCAGGGTCAACTCCACCGTATGCGCCTGGGCATGGCGCATGACGTTGGTCAGCGCCTCCTGCAGGATACGGAACAGGCCAATGGCCTTGGCGTCACTCAGGGCCGGGAGGTTGTCCGGCACCTGCACCAGGCACGGAATCTGTGTGCGCGCCTCAAACCGCCGGGCCTGCCACTCGATGGCCGAGGCGATCCCGGCGTCGAGAATCGGCGGGCGCAACGCCGTGGCCACATCACGGACCAATTGGAACAGTTGAGCGATCAGGCGCTTCATGCTGTTCAGGCGCTCGTGCAGGCCTGGGTCCAACTGGGCGTAGGCCAACTCGCACATGGAGGTTTCCAGCTTCAACACCGTGAGCATCTGCCCCAGCTCATCGTGAACTTCGCGGGCGATCCGCGCCTTCTCTTCCTCACGCACGGTTTCCAGGTGCGCCGAGAGTTCGCGCAGTTGCGCCCGCGAGGCGTCCAATTCCAGCTCAATGCGTTTGCTGTCGCTGATGTCCCAGACGATCCCGTCCCAGACCACCGCCCCATCGTCCAGACGCCGGGTGACCGCCTTGATCTCGGCCCAGCGCTGCTCGCCCTGGCGGGTCAGGATGCGGCCCTGCCACGACCAGTTGCTCTCGGTGTCGATGGCCTGGTCCTGGGTCTGGTGGTAACTGGCGCGATCATCCGGGTGGACCAAGCTGCGAATCCCCACATCGCGGTGGCTGAGCACGGACGGCGAATAGCCCACCAGGCGCTCACTGCCTTCGCTGATATAGGCAAAGTCGATGGCGGCGCTCAACGGCAGACGCTCCAGGCGAAACACCAGCCCTGGCACATTGGCGGCGATGCCTTGCAGGCGCGCTTCACTTTCCTGCAACGCGGCCAAGGCCCGGCGGCGCTCGGTGACGTCGTTGAGGTACACCACCAGGTATTCGCCACCGGCAAAGCGCAGGAAACTCAAGGACACATCCGTGGGCAACAGGCTGCCATCCGCGCGCAGGCACTGGGTGGCGAAGCTCTGCGGCCCGTCTTCACTGGCCCGGGCGCGCTTCCACAGGTTCAGCCAGCGGTCCATGCTCAGATTGGGTTCGAACTCGATCAGCGGGCGCTCGATCAACGCTCCCGGGGCGTAACCGAGCATGGTTTCGGCGGCGACGTTGGCGTAGCGCACATGGCTGTCCCAATTGACCCAGAGGATACCCACGGTACTTTGATCAATCGAAAACTGGGTCAGACGCAATGCTTCGGCGCCCGCCGCACGGGCAGCGCTTTCCTCACGCGTGGCCAGCAACTGGTGTTCCAGGGCATGTTTTTGCCGACGCTGCCACAAGGCAACCGTCAGGCACGCGAGCAACAGCAGGCCCAGCAGCAGGCTGAGGTTTTGCCAGAATCCCGGTGATTCCGACAGGCGTGGGTATTTGGGTTGCAGCCAGCGGGCATGCAATTGCTCCAGCTCACGGGCAGGAATGGCGCGCAGGCCGCTCTCGACAATCTCTGCCAGGGCTGGCCAGTCACGCCGGGTGGCCACCCGCAACAGTTGCGGCAATCCAATATCGCCGACCACGGCCAAACCGGCGAACTCGGGCTCGATCGACAAGCGGCTCAACTGCGCCTCATCGACTACCGCATAGCGCGCCTGCTGGCTGACCAATAGCTGCAAGGCCTGGCGCTCCAGGGGCACACCTTGCAGGTTCAGCCTGGGGTAATTGCTGCGCAGGTAATCCGCCACGCCGCTGGGCATGCGCACGGCGACCCGGGACTGTTCATCGAGTTTTTCCAGGTCCACAGTGCCGCTGCCGTCGCGAATGCCAACAATGTGCTGGGGCACGCGCATATACGGGTCGGAAAACTGCCACAGGCGCAGGCCGGCAGGGGTTTGTAGCAGACCTGGGGCGAGGTCGACCGCATCCTCGCGCAAGGCATCCTCCAACTGTTCCTGCGTGGGGAAGTTGCGCCAGGTCAGCTCGATATTCAGCGCCTTGGCCAGCGCCTGCATCAGCTCGACATTGGCTCCGGACAAGCGCTGCAGGCGCCGGTCGTATTGCGCGTAAGGCGCCTGCAACACCACCCCGACCCGCAGTTGCGGGTGCTGCGCCAACCACTCGCGCTGCTGCGGGTTGAGCACCGCAGGCGGCACCACAGACGCAGGCGCGGCATTCACCATCAAGGGCAAGCACAGATAGCCGATAACCAGCAGACAGCGAAAATTCATCATTCACATCTCACATCCAACCCATTAGGCTGCCGGGATCACTTCTGGCCGGGATTCCACTATGCCCCTGCTTCACCGTTCGACACTGCCAGCATTGTGCCTGTCGCTGCTGTTTACCAGCACCTTTTGCGTGCAGGCGGCTGACACCGCGCCGGCGGCCGCCGAAAAACCACCAGAACGCCAGCCTCTGCCAGAGCGTAGCCAGGAGGAAGCCCAGGCCCTGGAGCGACAACTGCCGCCCCACGAGCAGCAACAATTGCAGGCCGGCGACGAGTCGTTCCTGGCGCTGTGGAAACCGGCGAACAGCCCTGAACCGCAGGGTGTGGTGATTATCGTCCCCGGCGCCGGAGAAACGGCTGACTGGCCGCAAGCCATCGGGCCTTTGCGCCAGAAGCTGCCGGATGCCGCCTGGAGCAGCCTGAGCCTGTCGCTGCCCGACCTGAGCGTCGATACCCTGCCGCCGCGGGTGATCCAGGCTCCCGATGCAGCCGTCGACAGCAGCAGCAAAGATGCCAGCACTGCCGCGCCCAAGCCCATCGAACAGGCGGCCAGCGCCGAAGCCGAGGGCACCGACCCGGCCGTGGTCCCTGGCGTGGATGAGCAGGACAAGACCGACGCGACACGGATCTTCGCCCGCATCGACGCAGCCGTCGCCTATGCCCAGACCCAGAACGCCCGCAGCGTGGTGCTGCTGGGGCACGGGACTGGGGCCTGGTGGGCTGCGCGCTACCTGAGCGAAAAACAACCGGCCCAGGTGCAAAAGTTCATCATGGTCGCGGCGCAGTCGCCGGTGGGCCGTCAACCGGATCTGCAACAGCTGACCCCGACATTGAAGCTGGCGACCGCCGATGTCTTCTATCAGGACAACGCCCTGGCCAGCAAAATGGCGCTGGAGCGCAGCCAGGCGAGCAAGCGGCTGAAGAATGACAACTACAAGCAGGTGTCGTTGAAGACTATTCCTGGGAATAGCGCAGCGGCCCAGGAACAGTTGTACCGGCGGATTCGCGGCTGGTTGAGCCCGCAAAGCAGCGGTAGCTGAGCCCAACTGCCCCGCCCCGTCTGTGGTTGTGGTTGTGGTTGTGGTTGTGGTTGTGGTTGTGGCGAGCGGGCTTGCCCGCGTTGGGTTTGTGTACATATCCGTTGCTGCGGTCATGGCCACTTAGGGTTCCGCCCTTACGGCGGCTCACTTTGGAGAAGCGCCAAAGTAAGCAAAACGCTCTTGCCCCACCACTCGGTGCCTCGCCTAGGCTCGGCATGCCCGCAGTCAGGCATTGCTCCGTGGGCCCGCCGCGATCGGCCATCCATGGCCGTGTCGCGGCTACCCCGGCATCCCTGCCGGGGTGCCCACTGCGCAATACCTGCCTGCGGCCAGCGTGGTTTAACGGGGCGCCTGAGATCAAGATCAAAAGCCAGATCAAAAGCAGAGCAAAAGCAGAGCCAGAGCTGCGAAGCTGCATTCCCCTGTGGGAGCTGGCTTGCCTGCGATAGAGATATCTCGGCCAATACATCTATCGACTGATAGACCGCCATCTCGGCGCCCCCCCCGAATCACTGCTGGATCGCAGGCACATCGAGACTAGACGAGGTGCCGAGTGGTGGGTACCCGGCCTCCGATGTCAGGAGCCCTTGGTTACTTTGGGGCTCTTTTTTTACGGGCCGGGCACATGGTTGACGGGTGTGCGGGGACAGGGTGGACACTTTTGGCAAGCACGCTCGCCACAGGCGGTCGGGTCAGCGGAAATCCCGCTGCTCGCGAATGATCGTGTAGGCACTATGCAGCTCTCGGGTGCGCTCCGTGGCCTCGCGCACTTGAGCGGGGCTGGCGCCAGTGCCGGCAATCTTGTCCGGGTGGTGCCGACTGAGCAGCCGTCGATAGGCACGTTTGATGACCGCAGGCTCTGTCGTGCCGGTCACCCCGAGAATCCGCAGGGCCTCTTGATAGGTGCTACCGCGGGTGACCAGAGGCTTGCGTTCCGGCTCATAGTCATGGGCCAGTGCCTGGAGTTGTTGCGGCGTCCACCCCAGCCATTTGCCCCATAGCTCGATCAGCTCGCGCTCAGCGGGGCTGGCCTTGCCGTCGGCCCAGACCATGCGCCAGCAGGCGCGCAGCACGCCTTCCGCCGCATGGGGCTGCACCTTGAGCACGCGCAGGTAACTGCGCACGCGGTCGGTCCCCGACTTGCCTCGGTTGAACGCGGCAATCGCCCGGCGCTGGGCCGGCTCGCTCATGTCCAGCGAGCGCATCTCCACCCGCGCCTGCTGGATATGGCCGTCCACCACCCGCCCATTACTCTTGGCCAGGCGGCCCAGCAGGACAAACAGCAGTTCGTCATTGCGCAGCGCCGGCCGGCCGCCCAGGCGTTCGCGCAGTTGGGCCCAACTGTGCAATTGCAGGCGCCGATCCAGTGCCTGCCCCAGCAACCCACCCAACATGGCCCCCGGAATGCTGGCGATGGCAAAACCCGCCCCGGCGCCGATCAGAGTCCCAGGCCACAACATCTTACTGGCCCACGGTCAGCAGACTTTCAACCTGCGCCAGGCGCTCCAGCGTACCGACGTCAATCCAGCGTCCATCCATGTGTTCCCCCGAGACCAAGCCTTGAGCCATCGCCGTGCGCAGCAAGGGCGCCAGCTTGAAGGCACCGGCACTGCAACCCGCGAACAGCTTGGGGTGCAGCACCGAAATGCCACTGAAGGTCAGGTTATCGGCACCGGGCGCTGCATCATGAAGCAAACCATCCTTGATATAGAAATCGCCACCACTGGGGTGATGAGGCGGGTTATCGACCATGACCAAGTGCGCCAAGCCGCTCAAGGGCTGCTTGAGGCGGACAAAGTCGTAGTCAGTCCAGATATCGCCATTGACCACCAGGAACGGCTCCTCCCCCAGCAAGGGCAAGGCCTGGAAGATTCCGCCACCAGTTTCCAGGGGCTCGCCCTCTGGCGAATACTGGATACGCACGCCGTACTGCGCGCCGTCTCCCAGATAACTCTCGATTTGCTGGCCCAGCCAGGCATGGTTGATGACGATATCGGTGAATCCCGCTTTCGCCAGCGCCTCCAGGTGGTACTCGATCAGGCGCTTGCCACCGGCCTGGGCCAACGGTTTTGGGGTGTGCAGGGTGAGCGGACGCATCCGCTCGCCCTTGCCGGCCGCCAGGATCATCGCCTTCATACGTGGGCCTCGGCAGGTTGGCGCAGGCTGGCCAGCAACTCGCCCAGGTCGGCCAGTTCCGGCCGATCAGCCAGCACCGCGTCTATATAGGCAAAGAAGCGCGGCACGTCCGCCAGGTAGCGCGGTTTGCCATCACGGTGGCAGATACGCGCAAAGATACCGATGACCTTGAGGTGACGCTGCACCCCCATCAAGTCGCTGGCGCGCAGGAAATCTTCAAAGTCCGCCTGCACCGGGATGCCCAATTGGCCAGCACGCTCCCAATAACCACGCTGCCATTCGCGCACCCGCGCCTGGGGCCAACTGAGGAAGGCGTCCTTGAACAGGCAGGTGATGTCGTAGGTCACGGGGCCGTAGACCGCATCCTGGAAATCCAGCACGCCAGGGTTCGGCACGCTGATCATCAGGTTGCGCGGCATATAGTCGCGATGCACCAGGACCTTGGGCTGGGCCAGGGCGCTGTCGATCAGCAATTGGCTGACCCGCTGCCATTGAGCCAACTGCTGCTCGTCGAACTCAATGCCCAGATGCCGGCGCACGTACCATTCGGGGAACAACTCCAATTCACGGCGCAACAATGGCACGTCGTAGCTGGGCAACCCGGCGTCCATCGGCAATTGCTGGAAAGCCAGCAGCGCGTCGATGGCTTCGGCAAACAATTGATCGGCATTTTCACCGTCAATCACATCCAGATAGGTGTTTTTGCCCAGGTCGTTGAGCAAAAGAAAGCCTTGGGAGAGATCTTCTGCATAAATTTGCGGAACATTTATTCCCGATTTCGCCAACATTCTCGCGATATCGACGAAAGGTTTGCAGTTTTCCTGGGGGGGTGGGGCATCCATCACGATCAATGTGCGACCTTCGCCCTGCCAACGGAAGTACCGTCTGAAACTCGCGTCGCTGCTGGCCGCAGTCAATGTAGCCGGGGGTACGGCCCCCCATCCCTGGGCATGGAAAAGCTCGGGTAACTGCTGATCGAGCCAGACTTTCAGGTGTTGCAAACGTAGATCTTGGTCGGGCATTACAAGGGTCTCCGACGGCGCTAGCCGTCAAGCGGGTCATGCTTTATTATCACGCATCTTTTTCAGACCATCGAGAGGCGTGCGGCCCACACCGCGGGCAGATGGCACGCAGGAAGCCCGGACTAATAAGATGGCATTGAAATCCCCCGCGTTTCGTAGAAAATTTCCGTTGCTGGTAACCGGCAGTCTGCTGGCCATGCAACCCTTCGCCACCTCATTCGTGGTCGCCGCGGAACAGTATGACTGCTCAGTCTCTGCTTCGGGTGCCTGGGATTGCGCGCCGAAAGCCAGCGCAGCCCCTTTACCACCGCGCCCGGTGCATGACGGCAGTGCCGTCAGCTCGGCCAACGGCACGCCGCAAGGCGAAGCTGCTGGTGCCGAAGCCGTGCCGCAGACCAAGCTGGTCACCGAATCCAAGGGCCGTGGCCTGCGTTCGCGCAGCGCTGACTACAGCCACCTGGACTGGGTCCCTCGGGAGAAACTCACTGCTGCGCAACTGGCCGAAACCGGTCCTTATTGCGCCGGTGCGTACGTCGAGCCGCTCCGTCCTGGCATGAACGACAAGACGGACAAGAGCGACGCACCGACCTTCATCGGTGCCAAGGCCTCTCGTTACGAGCAGGACACCCAGGTCGCCACCCTGGCCGGTGACGTGGTCATGCGTCAGGGCAGCATGCAGGTCGAGGCCGAAGAGGCCAGCCTGTACCAGGCCGAGAACCGTGGCGAGCTGAACGGCAATGTGCGCATGCGCGACAATGGCGCGCTGATCGTCGGCGACCATGCCCAGGTCCAACTGGACACCGGCGCCGCGCAGATCGACAACGCCGAGTACGTAATGCACAAGTCGCGCATCCGCGGTAACGCGCTGTACGCCAAGCGTGCCGAAAACGCGATCATCCGCCTCAAGGACGGTACCTACACCACCTGCGAGCCAGACAGCAATGCCTGGCAGCTGCGCGGTAACAACATCACGTTGAACCCGGCCACCGGCTTCGGTACGGCGACCAACGCGACGTTGCGGGTCAAGAACATCCCGATCCTGTACACCCCGTACATCTACTTCCCGATTGACGATCGTCGTCAGTCCGGCTTCCTGCCGCCGAGCTTCAGCTCGGGTGGGGAAAGTGGCTTCACGCTGGTGACACCGTACTACTTCAACCTGGCACCGAATTACGATGCCACGTTGTACCCGCAATACATGACCAAGCGCGGCATGTTGATGGAAGGCGAATTCCGCTACCTCACCAAGTCCAGCGAAGGTCAGTTCGGCGGCGCGTACCTGAACGATGACAGCGACGAGCGGAAGAAGCAGAGCGACTACAACAAAACCCGCTATATGCTCAATTGGCAGCATAAGGGCGGGTTGGATTCGCGGCTGTTGACTCAGATCGACTACACCAAGATCAGCGATCCGTTCTACTTCCAGGATCTGAAGTCCAATCAGATTGGCGTTGAGTCTCGTGAGTTCGTCAACCAGCAAGGTGCTGCCAGCTATCGCGGCGATACCTATACCGCTCAGTTGAATTTGCAAGCCTACGAGCTGGCGACGATCTCCCAGATCACTCCGTACAACCGGTTGCCGCAGTTAACCATCAATGGTGCACTGCCTTACCGTCCTGGTGGGCTGTACTTTGCTTATGACGCCGAGGCTGTCCGGTTTGATCGGGATTTGAGGACTGGCAATATCTTCAATAAAGATGGAGGTCCGCTCCCCAACGGCGAACCACGTCTGGACACCTACGTGAGAGGGCTAACCCGTGCAAACGGCACGCGCTTGAACGCGGCTCCAAGCGTATCGTTGCCGATGAGTTCGAGTTACGGTTTCATCACGCCAAAGCTCAAGTACGCCTACACCAAGTACGATCTTGATCTCGACGGCGCTGGCAAGCAGCAAATGATTGATGCGGGCCAGAAGTTCAAGAGTTCGCAAGATCGCGCCATTCCAATCGCCAGTGTCGATAGCGGGCTGTTCTTTGACCGCAGCACCCAGTGGTTTGGCAAGGACTACACCCAGACCCTGGAACCGCGCCTGTTCTATCTCTATGTTCCAGAGAAAGACCAGTCCGATATCCCGGTGTTCGATAGCAGCGAAACCACGTTCAACTACAACTCGCTGTTCCGCGACAACCGCTTCTCGGGCACTGACCGGATCGGCGACGAAAATAAACTGTCGCTTGGCCTGACCAGCCGCTGGATCGAAGAGAACGGTTTCGAGCGTCAACGTGTTGCCATCGGCCAGGCGCTGTATTTCAAGGACCGCGAGGTCCAACTGCCTGGCATCGTTGCCGCCGACCGCGCCGACTCGCAGTCGGACGTCTCACCAATCGCTCTGGACTACGAGTTCCGCTTTAACCGCGACTGGCGCGCCACTGCCGATTACAACTGGGATACTGAAAGTCACGCCGCCCGCTCCGGCAGCGCGATGTTCCACTACCAGCCGGAAGACAACCCGAACAAGGTTATCAACGTTGGCTATCGCTATCGTAACGACCAGGTTGTCTACAACCAGTTGACCGGTAAGTGGCAGTTTGGTGGTGATTACGGCACTGAAGGGCAACCAGGTTTCGAGAAGGATTACTACAAAATCCAGCAACACGATTTCTCGATGATGTGGCCGATCGTTCCACAATGGAACCTGATCACCCGATGGCAGTATGACTATGCACGCAACCGTACCCTGGAAGCCTTTGGTGGCTTCGAATACGACAACTGCTGCTGGAAACTGCGCGTGATCAACCGTTATTGGGTTTCCAACGACGAATACACCCAGATCGCCCCGCAGAACGAAAAAGGCGACCACGGGCTCTTCCTCCAAATCGTCCTCAAAGGACTCGGCGGCCTGACTGGCGCCAAGGTAGAGAGCTTCCTCGACAAAGGCATCCAAGGTTATCGTGAACGTGAAGATCAAGCTTTCTGATTGTCTGCGCCCGCTGATGCTGGGCGCGCTGTTCCTGGGTACTGCAGCGGCACACGCTGCAGTGCAACCGCTGGACAAGGTGGTGGCCATCGTCGATAACGACGTGATCATGCAGAGCCAACTGGACCAACGGGTCAAGGAAGTTCAGCAAACCATCGCCAAGCGTGGTGGTGGCGTGCCGCCGACCAGCGTCCTGGACCAGCAGGTGCTGGAACGCCTGATCGTCGAAAACCTGCAATTGCAGATTGGCGACCGCTCCGGCATCCGCATCACCGACGAAGAACTGAACCAGGCCGTCGGCACCATCGCTCAACGCAACAACATGAGCATTGATCAGTTTCGTGCGGCCCTGGCCCGTGACGGTTTGTCCTATGAGGACGCCCGTGACCAGATCCGCCGCGAAATGATCATCAGCCGTGTGCGTCAGCGCCGTGTGGCCGAACGTGTGCAGGTATCGGAGCAGGAAGTGAAGAACTTCCTGGCCTCGGACCTGGGCAAGATGCAGCTCTCCGAAGAACTGCACCTGGCCAATATCCTGATCCCGACACCGGACAGCGCCAACGCCGAGCAACTCAATGCCGCAGCGGCCAAGACCCAGGCGATCTATGACCGTCTCAAGGCCGGTGCCGACTTTGCCCAGATGGCAATCGCCCAGTCCGGCAGCGACAACGCTCTCGAAGGCGGCGACATGGGCTGGCGTAAAGCTGCTCAATTGCCACCGCCGTTTGACCGTGAGCTGAGCGCCATGGAAGTAGGTGGCATCACCCAACCTGCGCGCACCCCTGGCGGCTTCATCATTCTGAAATTGCTGGAACGCCGCGGCGGTGAAACTTCGTTGAAAGACGAAGTGCATGTTCGCCATATCCTGGTCAAGCCAAGCGAAATCCGCACCGAGGCTCAAACCAAGGAACTGGCGCAAAAGATCTATGAGCGCATCGAAGGCGGTGAAGACTTCGCCACCCTGGCCAAAAGCTTTTCGGAAGACCCGGGTTCTGCCCTTAACGGCGGCGACCTGAACTGGATCGACCCACGAGCCCTGGTACCCGAGTTCCAGCAAGTCATGAACGATACGCCCCAAGGCGTGCTGTCCAAGCCGTTCAAGACCCAATACGGTTGGCATGTCCTGGAAGTCCTTGGCCGCCGCGCCACCGACAACACCAGCCAGGCCCGTGAGCAGCAAGCACTGACCGTACTGCGGAACCGCAAATACGACGAAGAGCTGCAAACCTGGCTGCGTCAGATCCGTGACGAAGCCTACGTGGAAAACAAGCTTCCTGGCGCCGACACAACAGGCACCGACCAGGCAGTCCAGTGAAACCCCAGCGTTTCGCATTGACACCCGGCGAGCCGGCCGGCATAGGTCCAGACCTGTGCCTGCTGCTCGCCGCGCAAGCCCAGCCTTACCCCCTGATTGCCATTACCAGCCGCGACCTGCTCCTTGAGCGGGCCGCGCAACTGGGCGTGGCTGTCGACTTGCTGCCCGTTTCGCCGGGCAACTGGCCCGACCAGCCGGCACCTGCCAATAGCGTGTACGTGTGGGACACCCCGCTGCAGGCCAAGGTAGTCGCCGGGCAACTGGACAAGGCCAACGCCGCCTTCGTCCTGGAGACTCTGACCCGGGCCGGACAAGGCTGCATCGACGGCGACTTCGCCGGGATGATCACCGCGCCCGTGCATAAAGGCGTGATCAACGAAGCCGGCATCGCCTTTTCCGGGCATACCGAGTTTCTCGCAGAACTGACCCACACCGAACAAGTGGTGATGATGCTGGCAACCCGCGGCCTGCGCGTGGCACTGGTGACCACTCACCTGCCCTTGCGCCAGATTGCCGATGCCATTACCCCCGAGCGCCTGGAGCGTGTAACGCGCATCCTGCACGCTGACCTGCAACAAAAATTCGGCATCGCCCAGCCGCGAATCCTGGTATGCGGCCTCAACCCCCACGCGGGTGAAGGCGGCCACCTGGGCCATGAAGAAATCGACATTATCGAACCGACACTAGAGCGCCTGCGCCAAGACGGCATGGACCTGCGCGGCCCATTGCCTGCGGACACTCTGTTTACCCCCAAATATCTGGAGCACTGCGATGCAGTGCTGGCGATGTACCATGACCAGGGGCTGCCCGTGCTGAAATACAAAGGTTTCGGCGCCGCAGTCAACGTGACCCTGGGCCTGCCGATCATCCGCACCTCCGTCGACCATGGCACCGCCCTGGACCTGGCGGGCAGCGGCAAGATCGATACCGGCAGCCTGCACGTGGCCCTGGAAACCGCCTATCAGATGGCCGAGACCCGTATATGACCGAGCATTACCAACACCGGGCGCGCAAGCGCTTCGGGCAAAACTTCCTGCACGATGCCGGCGTTATCGACCGCATCCTGCGCTCCATCCATGCCAAGCCCGAAGACCGCCTGCTGGAAATCGGCCCGGGCCAGGGCGCACTGACCCAGGGCCTGCTCAATAGCGGCGGCCAACTGGATGTGGTTGAGCTGGACAAGGACCTGATCCCGATCCTCAACCAGCAATTCGCTGGCATGCCCAACTTCAACCTGCACCAGGGCGACGCGCTGAAGTTTGACTTCACCAGCCTCAATGCCGCCCCCAACAGCCTGCGCGTGGTCGGCAACTTGCCGTACAACATCTCCACGCCACTGATCTTTCACCTGCTGAACAACGCAGGGATCATCCGCGACATGCATTTCATGTTGCAGAAGGAAGTGGTCGAGCGCTTGGCCGCCGGCCCTGGCGGCGGTGACTGGGGTCGCCTGTCGATCATGGTCCAGTACCACTGCCGGGTCGAGCACCTGTTCAATGTTGGGCCGGGCGCGTTCAATCCACCGCCGAAAGTCGATTCGGCGATTGTGCGTCTGGTGCCCCACGCGGTCCTTCCTCATCCGGCCAAGGATCATCGCCTGCTGGAGCGGGTAGTGCGTGAAGCGTTCAACCAGCGCCGCAAGACCCTGCGCAATACACTCAAGGCATTGCTGAGCAACGCCGAGATCGAAGCCGCCGGTGTCGACGGCAGCCTGCGCCCGGAGCAGTTGGACCTGGCCGCGTTTGTACGCCTGGCGGACCAGCTAGCTATCCAGCCAGCGCCGACGGCGGAATAAGCCGCAGAGGCTTGCTGCAACGCGATCCACATGTGGGAGTAGGCTTGCCAGCTCCCACACTTGTTTTTGCTGGCCCCACTCCCAGCGCCAGCCGCAGTTCCAATGTGTGCGGGCTTGCCAGCTCCCACATTTGCGCCGCGCGACACTGGTAGCGCTTCGTCATCTGCCAGGACGGCATCGTTTACCAAGCCAGACACATGTCTGGCCTAGTGCCCTCCTCATGGCCTAGACTGATCCGCATCTGCTGTCCTCCGCTTTTGCTCTTAAGGCCTCTTGCATGTCCGATCCTCGCTATCAGATCGACGTCAGCGTCGTCACCCGCTTCCTGGCGGAACAATCGCAACCTGAACAGAACCGCTTTGCCTTTGCCTACACCGTCACGGTGAAGAACAACGGCCAGGTGGCCGCCAAGCTGCTGTCGCGCCATTGGGTCATCACCGACGGCGACGGCCATGTCGAGGAAGTGCGCGGTGCGGGTGTCATCGGCCAACAGCCACTGATCGACAGCGGCGCCAGCCACACCTACAGCAGCGGCACCGTAATGACCTCCAAGGTCGGCACGATGCAAGGCAGCTATCAGATGCTTGCCGAAGACGGCAAACACTTCGACGCCATCATCGCCCCCTTCCGCCTGGCGGTACCGGGAGCCCTGCACTGATGGCAACCTATGCTGTCGGCGACCTGCAAGGCTGCCTGGAGCCGCTCAAATGCCTGCTTGACCGTGTAGCCTTCGACCCAGCCCAAGATCGTCTGTGGCTGGTGGGCGATCTGGTCAACCGTGGCCCGCAATCCCTGGAAACCCTGCGCTTTCTTTATGGCATGCGCGACGCCCTGGTGTGCGTACTGGGCAACCATGACCTGCACCTGCTGGCGGTCGGCAATAACATCGAGCGCCTGAAAAAGGGCGATACCCTGCGCGAAATCCTCGAAGCTCCGGATCGCGCCGAGTTGCTGGACTGGCTGCGCCGGCAAAAGCTCGTGCACTACGACGAGGGCCGCAATACCGTCCTGGTGCATGCCGGCATACCACCGCAGTGGAGCCTGAAAAAAGCCCTTAAATGTGCTGCCGAGGTTGAAACCGCCCTGGCCGATGACACGCTGTTCGCCACCTACCTGGACGGCATGTACGGCAATGAGCCAGTGAAGTGGGATAACGATCTGACCGGCGTTGCCCGCCTACGGGTCATTACCAACTACTTCACGCGCATGCGCTTTTGCACCGCCGAAGGCAAACTCGACCTCAAGAGCAAGGAAGGCGCCGAAACCGCCCTGCCCGGCTACAAGCCCTGGTTTACCCACAAGGAGCGCAAGACCCGCGAAACGAAGATCATCTTCGGTCACTGGGCCGCCCTTGAAGGTCACTGCGACGAGCCCGGGGTATTTGCCCTCGACACCGGGTGTGTCTGGGGCGGAGCCATGACCCTGATGAACATCGACACCGGCGAGCGCCTGAGCTGCCAGTGTGAATCCCCCCTTCCCGTTACACTGCCGGCTGCCGCCAAGCGCTAAACGCCGCTTGCCGCCCGCCCAAGGAGCCCGCCATGAGCGAATTCAAACGTATCCCTCCCGAACAAGCCCAGGCCCTGCGTGAGCAAGGCGCCGTGGTGGTGGATATCCGTGATCCACAGACTTACGCCCTGAACCACATCAAGGGCGCACAGCACCTGGACAACCACAACATTGCCGATTTCATCCGCGCCGCCGACCTCGACGCGCCAGTGATCGTGGCCTGCTATCACGGCAATTCCAGCCAGAGCGCGGCGGCCTATCTGGTCAGCCAGGGGTTCTCCGATGTCTACAGCCTGGACGGCGGCTTTGAGCTGTGGCGTACGACGTATCCTGCGGAAACTGCCACAGGCAATTCGCAATAATTTTTTTCAAACCCCGCTACCCCGCGTGACGCTTGGGCTCGCGCCGTTTCTGAGAAACGGCGCACCCAAACTAATTAGGCATCTCGCCTTGACCTCCCGGATTCCCAACTATCATTAAGCGCAGGCCATCCAAAACAGGGGAGAGCCGGTACACCGGCGTGCGGGTCATCGGTAGCGTTTCAGGGTGTTCTGGGGGGAAATGGCCACGGCAAACGCCACTGGCTGCCAGCATCGACTGATTGATCCGGCGTCGGCTCCACGTATCGAGCGAGGTGACGACGTCATGAGTATTTTTAGCCACTTCCAACAACGCTTCGAGTCCACCCAGCAGGAAGAACTCACGCTGCAGGAGTATCTTGAGCTGTGCAAAAAGGACCGCAGCACCTATGCGTCTGCCGCCGAGCGCCTGCTACTGGCGATTGGCGAACCGGAGCTGGTAGACACCTCCAACAACTCGCGGCTGTCGCGAATATTCTCCAACAAGGTGATCCGCCGCTACCCGGCCTTTGAAGACTTCCATGGCATGGAAGAATGCATCGACCAGATCGTCTCCTACTTCCGCCATGCCGCCCAGGGCCTGGAAGAGAAGAAACAGATTCTCTACCTGCTCGGCCCCGTGGGCGGCGGTAAATCTTCCCTGGCCGAAAAACTCAAGCAACTGATCGAAAAGGTGCCCTTCTACGCGATCAAGGGCTCTCCGGTGTTCGAATCGCCCCTGGGCCTGTTCAACGCCACAGAAGATGGCGCGATTCTCGAAGAAGACTTCGGCATCCCACGGCGCTATCTCAACACCATCATGTCGCCCTGGGCCACCAAGCGCCTGGCCGAGTTCGGCGGCGATATCAGCCAGTTCCGGGTGGTGAAGCTCTATCCGTCGATTCTCAACCAGATCGGCGTCGCCAAGACCGAACCGGGGGATGAAAACAACCAGGATATTTCCGCGCTGGTGGGCAAGGTGGATATCCGCAAGCTGGAGGAATTCCCGCAGAACGACGCCGATGCCTACAGCTACTCGGGCGCACTGTGCCGGGCCAACCAGGGCCTGATGGAGTTCGTGGAGATGTTCAAGGCGCCGATCAAGGTGCTGCACCCACTGCTCACCGCCACCCAGGAAGGCAACTACAACAGTACCGAAGGCCTCGGGGCGATTCCGTTCACTGGCATCCTGCTGGCCCACTCCAACGAATCGGAGTGGCACACCTTCCGCAACAACAAGAACAACGAAGCCTTCATCGACCGGATCTATATCGTCAAGGTGCCGTACTGCCTGCGGGTCAGCGATGAAATCAAGATCTACGACAAATTGCTGTTCAACAGTTCCCTGGCCAAGGCCCATTGCGCGCCAGACACCCTGAAGATGCTCGCCCAGTTCACGGTGCTCTCGCGTCTCAAGGAGCCGGAAAACTCGAATATCTACTCGAAAATGCGCGTCTACGACGGGGAGAACCTCAAGGACACCGATCCCAAGGCCAAGTCGATCCAGGAATACCGCGACACGGCGGGCGTCGATGAGGGCATGAATGGCCTGTCGACCCGCTTCGCCTTCAAGATCCTGTCCAAGGTCTTCAACTTCGACCCCCATGAGATCGCCGCCAACCCGGTACACCTGCTCTATGTACTGGAGCAGCAGATCGAACAGGAGCAGTTCCAGGCTGAAACCCGCGAGCGTTACCTGCGCTTCCTCAAAGAGTACCTGGCGCCGCGCTATATCGAGTTCATCGGCAAGGAGATCCAGACCGCCTACCTGGAGTCCTACAGCGAATACGGCCAGAACATCTTCGACCGCTATGTGCTGTACGCCGACTTCTGGATCCAGGATCAGGAATACCGCGACCCCGAAACCGGCGAGATCCTCAACCGCGTAGCCCTCAACGAAGAGCTGGAGAAGATCGAAAAACCGGCCGGCATCAGCAATCCGAAGGATTTCCGCAACGAAATCGTCAACTTCGTACTGCGCGCCCGGGCCAACAACAACGGCAAGAACCCGACCTGGCTCAGCTACGAGAAGCTGCGGGTGGTCATCGAGAAGAAAATGTTCTCCAACACCGAGGATCTGCTGCCGGTCATCAGCTTCAACGCCAAGGCCAGCAAGGAGGACCAGCAAAAACACAACGACTTCGTCACACGAATGGTCGAGCGCGGCTACACCGACAAACAGGTACGGCTGCTCTCCGAGTGGTACCTGCGGGTGCGCAAATCGCAGTAAGGCAGCGACAGGCGTGCGCTGCCGGGCCCCTGGCCTGGCAGCTGACCGCTTGTCTCTAAGCTTCCAGCTCTCGGCTTGAAGCTTGTAACGTGAAGCTGCCCGGAGGGCTCCCTATGAGCTATGTGATCGACCGACGCCTCAATGGCAAGAACAAGAGCACGGTAAACCGCCAGCGGTTCCTGCGGCGTTACCGTGACCACATCAAAAAGGCCGTCGAAGAGGCGGTGAGTCGCCGCTCCATTACCGATATGGAGCACGGCGAGCAGATCAGCATTCCCGGCCGAGACATCGACGAACCGGTGCTGCATCACGGCCGCGGCGGCAAACAGACCGTGGTTCATCCGGGAAACAAGGAATTCACCACTGGCGAGCATATCCAGCGCCCTCAGGGCGGTGGCGGCGGCAAAGGCCCAGGCAAGGCCGGCAACTCCGGCGAAGGCATGGATGAGTTCGTGTTCCAGATTACCCAGGAGGAATTCCTCGAATTCATGTTCGAGGACCTGGAGCTGCCCAACCTGGTCAAGCGCAACCTGACCGGCACTGACACCTTCAAGACCGTGCGCGCCGGTATCAGCAACGAGGGCAACCCCTCGCGCATCAATATCATCCGCACCCTGCGTTCGGCCCATGCACGGCGTATCGCCCTGTCTGGCAGCAGCCGCGCCAAACTGAGGGAAGCCAAGGAAGAATTGGCGCGCTTGAAGCGCGAAGAGCCGGACAACTTCGGCGATATCCAGGAAATAGAAGCAGAAATCGAGAAACTCAGCGCGCGTATCCACCGCGTGCCGTTCCTCGACACCTTCGACTTGAAATACAACCTGCTGGTCAAGCAACCCAACCCCAGCTCCAAGGCGGTGATGTTCTGCCTGATGGACGTTTCCGGCTCCATGACCCAGGCGACCAAGGACATCGCCAAGCGCTTCTTTATTCTGCTGTACCTGTTTCTCAAGCGTAACTACGACAAGATCGACGTGGTGTTTATCCGCCATCACACCAGCGCCCGCGAGGTCGACGAAGAAGAGTTTTTCTATTCGCGGGAGACCGGCGGCACCATCGTGTCCAGTGCGCTGAAACTGATGCAGGAAATCATGGCTGAGCGCTACCCAGCCAACGAATGGAACATCTACGCGGCCCAGGCTTCCGACGGCGACAACTGGAACGACGACTCGCCCATCTGCCGCGACATCCTGATCAACCAGATCATGCCGTTCGTGCAGTACTACACTTATGTGGAGATTACCCCCCGCGAGCACCAGGCCCTGTGGTTTGAATACGAGCGCATCGGTGAAGCCTTCGCCGATACCTTCGCCCAGCAACAACTGGTCTCGGCCGGCGATATCTATCCGGTCTTCCGTGAACTCTTCCAGCGCAGGTTAGTGACATGACCGCCAAAGAGCATAAGCGCCAACCCATTTCCACGGGGTCCGAATGGACCTTCGAACTGATCCAGGCCTATGACCGGGAAATCAGCCGCATTGCGGCCGGTTATGCCCTGGATACCTATCCCAACCAGATCGAAGTGATCACCGCCGAACAGATGATGGACGCGTATGCCTCGGTGGGCATGCCCCTGGGCTATCACCATTGGTCCTACGGCAAGCACTTCCTCAGCACCGAGAAGTCCTACAGCCGCGGCCAGATGGGCCTGGCCTACGAAATCGTGATCAACTCCGACCCGTGCATCGCCTACCTGATGGAAGAAAACACCATCTGCATGCAGGCACTGGTGGTGGCCCATGCGTGCTACGGCCACAACAGTTTCTTCAAGGGCAACTATCTGTTCCGCACCTGGACCGACGCCAGTTCGATCATTGATTACCTGGTGTTCGCCAAGCAGTACATCATGCAATGCGAGGAGCGCCACGGGATCGACGCCGTGGAAGACCTGCTCGACTCCTGCCATGCCTTGATGAACTACGGGGTAGACCGCTACAAACGCCCTTACCCCATTTCCGCCGAAGAGGAACGGCTGCGGCAGAAGGACCGTGAAGAGCATCTGCAAAAGCAGATCAACGACTTGTGGCGCACCATCCCCAAGCGCGCCGACAAGAACAGCGACAAAGACAATGCACGCTTCCCCAGCGAACCCCAGGAAAACATCCTGTACTTCCTGGAAAAGCACGCCCCGTTGCTGGAGCCGTGGCAACGGGAGATCGTGCGGATCGTGCGCAAGATCGCCCAGTATTTCTACCCCCAGCGCCAGACCCAGGTGATGAACGAAGGCTGGGCTACGTTCTGGCATTACACCCTGATAAACGACCTCTACGACGAAGGGCTGGTGACCGACGGTTTCATGATGGAGTTCCTCACCTCCCATACCAGCGTGGTCTTCCAGCCAGGCTTCGACAGCCCCTACTACAGCGGCATCAACCCTTATGCCCTGGGCTTTGCCATGTACCGGGATATCCGGCGCATGTGCGAACACCCGACCGAGGAAGATCGCCGCTGGTTCCCGGAGATCGCCGGCAGCGACTGGTTATCGACCCTCAAGTTCGCCATGAGCAGCTTCAAGGATGAGAGCTTTATCCTGCAGTACCTGTCGCCCCAGGTGATTCGTGATCTCAAGCTGTTCAGCATTATGGATGACGACCTCAAGGACGACCTGCTGGTACCTGCCATTCACGACGAAGCCGGTTACCGCACCATCCGCGAGACCCTGGCGGCCCAGTACAACCTGGGCAACCGCGAGCCCAACGTGCAGATCTACAGCATCGATATGCGCGGCGACCGCTCCCTGACCCTGCGCCACCAGCAGCACGACCGCAAACCCCTGGGCGAATCCACGGATGAAGTGCTCAAGCACCTGCACCGGCTATGGGGTTTTGATATCCATCTGGAGACGCTGCAAGGCGACCAGATCATGAAAACCCACCATGTTCCGCCGCGCAACGAACACAACGACAACGACTACGGCCGCCTGGACCTGGCCGTGGTTCACCTTTGATGCAGCAATGCCTCCATTGGCCTGGCACAGGCGTTATCCTGTAGGGCTAATGGAGGCTTTTTCATGCAAATCTACAAAGTCGGCGGAGCGGTACGTGATCGCTTGCTGGGCATTCCCGTTACCGATGTCGATCGGGTCGTCGTAGGCGCCACCACCGAAGAAATGCTCGCCCTGGGCTATCGGCCTGTAGGCGCTGATTTTCCGGTGTTCCTGGACCCGAAAAACAACGAGGAGTACGCCCTCGCCCGTACCGAGCGCAAGAGCGGCCGGGGGTATGGCGGATTTGTGTTTCATGCCAGCCCTGAAGTCACCCTCGAACAAGACTTGATCCGTCGCGACCTGACCATCAACGCCATGGCTGAAGACGACGACGGCAACCTGACCGATCCCTATCATGGCCAACGCGATCTGCAAGCCCGAGTGTTGCGCCACGTTTCCCCGGCGTTCGCCGAAGATCCCTTACGTGTGTTGCGGGTGGCACGGTTTGCCGCACGTTATGCCAGCCTCGGTTTCACTGTCGCCCCCGAAACCCTGGAACTGATGCGCCAACTCAGTGACTCTGGCGAACTGGATGCCCTGACCCCGGAGCGCAGCTGGAAGGAAATTTCCCGGGCGCTGATGGAAGATCAACCCCAGGTGTTTATCCAGGTGCTGCGCGACTGCCACGCCCTGAAAACCTTGCTGCCGGAAGTGGACGCGCTATTCGGTGTCCCCCAACCCGAAGCCCACCATCCGGAAATTGATACCGGCATCCATACCCTGAGCGTGCTGGAACAGGCAGCCCTCCACGCCCACCCCTTGACTGTGCGCTGGGCTTGCCTGCTGCATGATCTGGGCAAGGGCCTGACCCCTGTGGATAAGTTGCCCCGGCATATTGCTCACGAGCAGCGGGGCCTGAAGCTGATCAGAGCGGTCAACGAACGCTTCAAAGTACCGAAGGATTGCCAGGAACTGGCACTTTTGGTTGGCGAGTATCACACCCACGGCCATCGCGCCCTGGAGCTGAAAGCCTCGACCCTGCTGGAGTTGCTGCAGAGTTTTGACGTGTTCCGCCGACCACAGCGTTTTGAAGAGTTTGTTGTCGCCTGCGAAATGGACGCACGGGGCCGCAAGGGCCTTGAGCAGCGAAGTTATCCACAGGCGGATTATTTACGCGGTGCTGCGCGGGTAGCACGGGGGGTGGCGGTGGCGCCATTGCTGGAGAAAGGCTTCAAGGGCCCGGAACTGGGTGAGGCTCTCAAGCGTGAGCGGCTCAAGGCCCTGAAAGCCTACAAAGAACACCATTCACTGCAGGAGCGGGGGGACGCCTAGTGCTTGCCCGCGCCTACAGAAGAGCGTCCGGAGTCAGTTGCCGGTCGCGCCATTTGAAGGCAACCGGGGCCAGCACCTGCTCAATCTGTGCATCCCGCCACAGCACGGCAAATGTCTTGCCCACTTCAGGATGCACACGCTCCGGCGCCATCAACGACAGCGGCCACAGCACAAAGGCGTTCTTCAGGATCTCTGCGCGCGGCAACACCAGCCCATCGAAATTCCCTGTCAGGTCGCCATACAGCAGCACATCAATATCCAGGGGCAAGCCCTTGCGATCCGGCGCGTAACGGCCATTGTCAGCCTCGATGACCTTCAACCGGCGGTCCAACTCCAGCAACGACAGATCGGTATACGCCGACACCACCAGGTTGAAAAACGGCCCACTCTTGATCCCCACCGGCTGGCTTTCGAACACGGCGGAACAACGCATATCGGTCAAAAAGCCATCTAACGCCTCAAGCCCCGCCTGCAAATGGGGCTCGCGCTCGATATTACTGCCAAGACCAAGGTAAACCTGAGTTAGCGACATCCGCGCTCGATCTCCACGCCCACGCCCTTGGCGGCCGGGACGGCACCGGGCTTGGTCAACTTGAGGTGCAGCCAGGGGATCTGGAACTCCTCCATCAAGACTTGCGCCAGGCGCTCGGCGAACGTTTCCACCAGTTGGAACTGCGCCTGCTCGGCAAACGCCTGGATGCGTGTGCAAACACTGGCGTAATCGAGGGCCAGGGTCAGGTCATCACCGGCTGCGGCGGGGCGATTGTCCCAGGCGAAACTCAGGTCCAGGCGCAGGCACTGACGGATACCGCGCTCCCAGTCGTAGGCCCCGATTACGGTGTCAACTTCCAGGCCTTCGATAAACACTCTGTCCAAGCACTCTTCTCCACAGCACGACAAGGGCGCAATGCCCCGTTAGAATCAAGGCGTCCTCGCCCGGAATAGTTAGCATGTCTTGGTTACTGGCGACCCTCGCCTACCTGCTCGGCTCGCTGTCCTTTGCCATCTTGCTCAGCCGCCTGACGGGAAATCCCGACCCGCGAATGAGTGGCTCAGGCAATGCCGGCGCCACCAATATGTTGCGCCTGGCCGGCAAGAAGCTCGCCGTACTCACGCTGCTTGGCGACGTGTGCAAAGGCCTTTTGCCCGTACTGATCGCCGATCTCGCCGGCCTCTCCCTGCAACAACAAGCCTGGATCGGTGTATGCGCCGTCCTCGGCCATCTGTTCCCGCTGTACTTTCGCTTTCGCGGTGGCAAGGGCGTCGCGACGGCGGCCGGCATGCTGCTGGGGATCTACCCACCGGCAGCCCTGCTAGCGGTGGTCGCCTGGCTGCTGACGTTCTACCTGACCCGCACCAGCTCCCTTGCCGCATTGATCGCCACGCCCCTGACCCTGCCATTGCTGGCCTGGCAGGAGCCGGCGGCCCTGCTACCGATGAGCGTACTCACCCTGCTGATTGTATGGCGCCATCGCGGCAATTTACGCGACCTGTTTGCCGGGCGCGAACGGCATTTTTAAATACGCCGGCTGAACCCGCCTCATGTTCGTCGATCACAACGGCGGCAATTGCTCCATCGGCCAACGCGCCTGCACGCTGATGGCCAGGCTTTCATGCTGCCCAGCCTGCAACCGCTGGCAACCGGCGAAGGCGATCATCGCGCCGTTGTCGGTGCAGAACTCGGGGCGAGCGTAAAACACCTCGCCATAGAGGTCGCCGAGCATTTTTTCCAATGACAGACGCAAGGCCTTGTTGGCGCTGACGCCGCCTGCAATGACCAGGCGCTTCATACCGGCCTGTTTCAAGGCACGCTTGCACTTGATGGTCAAAGTCTCCACCACCGCCTGCTGGAACGCCAGAGAGATGTCGCAACGGGCTTGCTCGCTGTCGTCCCCGGCGCTGACGCTTTGCTGCCAGGTGTTCAAGGCAAAGGTTTTCAAGCCACTGAAGCTGAACATCAGGCCAGGGCGATCACACATCGGGCGCGGGAAGGTATAGCGCCCGGCCACGCCTTTTTCCGCCAGACGCGCGATTTCCGGACCACCGGGATAATTGAGGTTCATCATCTTGGCGGTCTTGTCGAAAGCCTCGCCGGCAGCATCGTCCAGGGTCTCCCCCAGAAGCGTGTACTGGCCGATTGCATCGACCTGAACCAGCTGCGTATGGCCACCGGAAACCAACAAAGCGACGAACGGGAACCCAGGCGGGTTTTCTTCCAGCATCGGCGCCAGTAAATGGCCTTCCATATGGTGCACGCCGAGGGCTGGAATACCCCAGGCAAACGCCAGCGCCTGGGCGCAGGAGGCCCCAACCAGCAGGGCCCCGACCAATCCCGGGCCGGCGGTATAGGCGATGGCATCAATCTCGGTGGCGACGCAACCGGCCTCGTCCAACACCTGACGAATCAGTGGCAGCATGCGTTTGACGTGATCCCGGCTGGCAAGCTCGGGCACCACGCCGCCGTAGGCCCGGTGCAGGTCGATCTGACTGAACAGCGCATCGGCCAAAAGCCCGCGTTCACTGTCGTAAAGCGCGACGCCGGTCTCGTCGCAGGAGGTTTCTAAGCCCAGTACTAACATGGGTTTGCGCCTTGTAGAGGCTGAATTCGAAGGCGCGCATAATAGTCGCCACTTCCCCTCCCGACTAGCGGTTTTCGATCAGAGGCTTTGCATTCCGGGCAATGAGGGGTTAACATCCGCAACCCTTAAAAACCGACGACCTCAGCCGCGAATTTTTTGCGACGAGAACGTTGATTCCCGGTAATGAAAGAAGGTAGCTCTGGATGCCAGCCGTCAAAGTAAAAGAGAACGAACCCTTCGACGTAGCTCTGCGTCGTTTCAAGCGCTCCTGCGAAAAAGCCGGTGTTCTGGCTGAAGTTCGTAGCCGCGAATTTTATGAGAAGCCAACTTCTGAGCGTAAGCGCAAAGCAGCAGCCGCTGTTAAGCGTCACGCCAAGAAAGTTCAGCGCGAGCAGCGCCGCGCCGTTCGTCTGTACTAATACACAGACGTTCGTAGCAAGCTTCTGCCAAGCCCGGCCCTCAGCCGGGCTGTTGGCATTTGCGGATATCGCTTGATGCTTCACCGTCGACGCCGCACATGCGACCGAGACAAAGCTTCACACGTCAGGACTGGCTCTTTTGCCAGCGGTGCGCGTCTCTTCTGACGAGCCTATCAAGGCTACTGACGAGCACACTTATTTTCCAAGCAGGCGATCAATAGGTCGACTGTGCCCCATGATGAGCTCCCGAGGCCGCACTGGCCGCGACCGGACTCCAGGGCAACACTTTCAAACACGTCGAAGACTGATTGGAACTACCGTCAGTGAACACTCGACAGATACACTTCCTGACAGCCCAAACAGACATTTGATGATCAAGCCGCCAACATGCGCGTCTTGAGTGCGTCACGGGCTCTCATTTACACGCAGTGATGACGAGAACGCCATGGCCGGGCTAATTCCCCAGAGCTTTATTGACGACCTTCTGAACCGCACCGACATCGTCGATGTTGTCAGCTCACGCGTGCAAATGAAAAAGGCCGGCAAGAACTACACGGCCTGCTGCCCATTCCACAAAGAAAAGACCCCATCGTTCAGCGTCAGCCCCGACAAGCAGTTCTACTACTGCTTCGGCTGCGGCGCGGGCGGCAATGCCCTCGGCTTTATCATGGACCACGACAACCTGGATTTCCCCCAGGCCGTCGAGGAACTGGCCAAAGCCGCCGGCATGGAAATCCCCCGCGAAGAAAGTGGCCGGCCGCACAAACCACGCCAGCCCACCGACTCGCCGTTGTACCCGTTGCTCACCGCCGCCGCCGAGTTCTACCGCCAGGCCCTGAAAAGCCATCCGCAGCGCAAGGCCGCCGTGGACTACCTCAAGGGCCGCGGCCTGACCGGGGAAATCGCCCGCGACTTCGGCCTGGGCTTCGCCCCGCCGGGCTGGGACAACCTGTACAAGCACCTGAGCAGCGACACCCTGCAGCAAAAAGCCATGATCGACGCCGGCCTCCTGGTGGAAAACGCCGAGACCGGCAAGCGCTATGACCGTTTCCGCGACCGGGTGATGTTCCCGATCCGCGACAGCCGTGGCCGCATCATCGCCTTCGGCGGCCGAGTACTGGGTGACGACAAGCCCAAATACCTGAACTCCCCGGAAACCCCGGTTTTTCACAAGGGCCAGGAACTCTACGGCCTGTTTGAAGCGCGCAAAAACAACCGCAACCTCGATGAAATCATCGTGGTTGAAGGCTATATGGACGTGATCGCCCTGGCCCAGCAAGGCCTGCGCAATGCCGTCGCGACCCTCGGCACCGCCACCAGCGAAGAGCACATGAAGCGCCTGTTTCGTGTGGTGCCCAGCGTATTGTTCTGTTTCGACGGCGACCAGGCCGGGCGCAATGCGGCATGGCGTGCCCTCGAGGCCACCCTGTCGAGCCTGCAGGATGGCCGCCGCGCACGCTTCCTGTTCCTGCCCGAAGGCGAAGACCCGGACACCCTGGTGCGCTCCGAAGGCACCGACGCGTTTCGCGCGCGCATCCACCAGCACGCACAGCCGCTGGCCGATTATTTTTTCCAGCAATTGACCGAAGAAGCCGATCCGCGCTCCCTCGAAGGCAAGGCCCACATGGCCACCCTCGCGGCACCGCTGATCGACAAGGTGCCCGGCGCCAACCTCAAGGCCCTGATGCGCCAGCGCCTGCTGGAAATCACCGGCCTGAGCGGCGAAGCGGTCAGCCAGCTGGTGCACAGCGCGCCCCAGGACGCGCCACCGGCCTATGACCCGGGCTTCGACTACGATGCCATGCCGGACTACGCTGACTTCCACCAGCCCCAAGAAGCCTTTGTGCCTCAACAGGACTGGACGCCGAAGAAACCCGGCGCCGGCGGCAAGAAATGGGACAAGAAGCCCTGGAGCAAAAACGGCAAGCGCGGCGATCGCGACGAGGCCTACGCCCCGCGCACGCCGGTGGCCGTGGAGGCGCCGACACTGATTGCCCTGCGCACCCTGATCCACCATCCGCAACTGGCGGGAAAAGTGGAAAGCGCCGAACATTTTGCCAACGAAAGCAACACCTATGCCCAGGTGCTAATTGCCCTGATCGAGGCCGTACAGAAAAATCCTAAGCTAAACTCTATTCAGCTTATGGCTCGCTGGCACGGCACGGAACAAGGCCGCTTGTTGAAGGCTCTCGCGGAAAAGGAGTGGCTAATTGACGGCGATAACCTTGAACAACAGTTTTTAGACACCATTACTAGGTTATCCGCGGGCCAGCACACGCAGACCCTCGATGAACTCATCAAGAGAGCAAGGCAGCCGGGATTGTCGGCTGAAGAGCAAATTCAGATAGCAAAACAGATGCGCGACCTCTTAAAACAGAATGTTTCCGCATCAAACCCGACCTCAGCTGGCGTGTGAGGTCATAGCTCGGGTATAATCCTCGGCTTGTTTTTTGCCCGCCAAGACCTTCAGTGGATAGGGTGTTATGTCCGGAAAAGCGCAACAGCAGTCTCGTATCAAAGATTTGATCCTCCTGGGTCGTGAGCAGAAGTATCTGACTTACGCAGAGGTCAATGACCACCTGCCTGAGGATATTTCAGATCCTGAGCAGGTGGAAGACATCATCCGCATGATTAACGACATGGGGATCCCCGTACACGAGAGTGCTCCGGATGCGGACGCCCTTATGTTGGCCGACTCTGATACCGACGAAGCAGCCGCTGAAGAAGCAGCCGCCGCGTTGGCAGCAGTGGAGACCGACATCGGTCGCACGACTGACCCTGTGCGCATGTATATGCGCGAAATGGGTACGGTAGAGCTCCTGACACGGGAAGGCGAAATCGAAATCGCCAAACGTATCGAGGAAGGCATCCGTGAAGTGATGGGCGCAATTGCGCACTTCCCAGGCACGGTTGACCATATTCTGTCCGAGTACACTCGTGTGACCACCGAGGGTGGCCGCCTGTCCGACGTCCTGAGCGGTTATATCGACCCGGACGACGGCATTACTCCGCCGGCTGCCGAAATACCGCCGCCTGTCGACCCGAAAGCCGTGAAAGCGGACGACGAAACCGACGACGACGAAGCTGAAGCCAGCACCGACGACGACGAAGAAGTCGAAAGCGGTCCGGATCCCATCATCGCAGCCCAGCGCTTTGGCGCGGTCTCCGATCAGATGGAACTGGCGCGCAAGGCCCTGAAGAAGCATGGTCGTGGCAGCAAGCAGGCAACCGCCGAACTGCTGGCCCTGGCTGAGCTGTTCATGCCGATCAAACTGGTACCGAAGCAATTCGAAGGCCTGGTTGAGCGGGTTCGTAGCGCCCTTGAGCGTCTGCGTGCACAAGAGCGTGCGATCATGCAGCTCTGTGTCCGTGATGCGCGCATGCCGCGTGCTGACTTCCTGCGCCAGTTCCCGGGCAATGAAGTTGACGAAAGCTGGACCGACGCACTGGCCAAGGGCAAAAGCAAATACGCTGAAGCCATTGGTCGCTTCCAGGCCGACATCGTTCGTTGCCAGCAGAAGCTGACTGCACTGCAGACCGAAACCGGTCTGACGATTGCCGAGATCAAGGACATCAACCGTCGCATGTCGATCGGCGAGGCCAAGGCCCGCCGTGCGAAGAAAGAGATGGTTGAAGCGAACTTGCGTCTGGTGATCTCCATCGCCAAGAAGTACACCAACCGTGGCCTGCAATTCCTCGACCTGATCCAGGAAGGCAACATCGGCTTGATGAAGGCTGTGGACAAGTTCGAATACCGTCGCGGCTACAAGTTCTCGACTTATGCCACCTGGTGGATCCGTCAGGCGATCACTCGCTCGATCGCCGACCAGGCCCGCACCATCCGTATTCCGGTGCACATGATCGAGACCATCAACAAGCTCAACCGTATTTCCCGGCAGATGTTGCAGGAAATGGGTCGTGAACCGACCCCGGAAGAGCTGGGCGAACGCATGGAAATGCCTGAGGATAAAATCCGCAAGGTATTGAAGATCGCTAAAGAGCCGATCTCCATGGAAACCCCGATCGGTGATGACGAAGACTCCCATCTGGGTGACTTCATCGAAGACTCGACCATGCAGTCGCCAATCGATGTCGCCACCGTTGAGAGCCTTAAAGAAGCGACGCGCGACGTACTGTCCGGCCTCACTGCCCGTGAAGCCAAGGTACTGCGCATGCGTTTCGGCATCGACATGAATACCGACCACACCCTTGAGGAAGTCGGTAAGCAGTTTGACGTGACCCGCGAGCGGATCCGTCAGATCGAAGCCAAGGCGCTGCGCAAGTTGCGCCACCCGACGAGAAGCGAGCATTTGCGCTCCTTCCTCGACGAGTGATCACAAAACCCCCAGGCCCAGGCCTGGGGGTTTTGCTTTGTGCAGATTAAATCCTCCCCGCGTCACTCCCCCTCGCAATGCCCGTCTACACTCGAAATATTCCCCGTGCCATAACGAGACCGTTATGCCCAGACTGCCGACCGTGCTACTGCTGTCGCTGCTGACCTGGACCGCGACGGCTGGCGCGTTGACTCTCACAGATGAAGAGCATGGCTGGTTGGCGGACCACCCAGAGTTGCGCCTGGGCGTTGATGCCTCGTGGCCGCCGTTTGAATATCGCGATGAAGAAGGTCGCTATCAGGGCCTGGCCGCTGACTATGTGCGGCTGCTCCAGGAACGCCTGGGCATCAAGATCAAGCTGATAGAACCGGCCAACTGGAGCGCATTGCTGGAGCAGGCGCGGAACAACCAGCTCGACCTGTTGCCGGGCATCATGTCCACCCCGGAGCGCCAGGGCTTCCTCGCATTTTCCCGGCCTTACCTCGACTTCCCCATCGTCATTCTCGCCCATGAAGGCGGTGCCCAGCCCCGCTCCCTCAAGGACCTGTATGGCCTGAAGATCGCCGTGGTGGAGAACTATGCCCCCCACGAATTGCTGCGCACCCACCATCCCGACCTGAACCTGGTGGCGATGCCCAACGTCAGCTCGACGTTGCAGGCCCTGGCCACCGATGAGGTGGACGCCGTCGTCGGCGACCTCGCCTCCAGCGTCTGGAGCCTGCGCCAGCTCAAGCTCGACGGCTTGTATGTCAGTGGCGAAACGCCCTATCGCTACCAACTGGCAATGGGCGTGCCTCGAGAGAAAAAACTGCTGATTGGCATTCTGGATAAAGTGCTCGCCGACCTCAGCCCCAGCGAAATTAACGAGATCCAGGAGCACTGGGTCGGCAATGTCATTGATCACCGGGCGTTCTGGGCCGACTTGCTGCTCTACGGCCTGCCTGCCGTGCTGCTGTTGAGTACCGTGCTGGCCATCGTCATTCGGATCAACCGCCGGCTCAGTTCGGAAATTTCCCGCCGGGTAGCCCTGGAGCAAAAACTGCGCAGCAGCGAATACCATTACCGCGGGCTGGTAGAGAGCCTCTCCGCCATAGCCTGGGAAGCTGACATCAACGATTTCACCTACAGCTACGTGTCACCCCACGCCGAAGAACTACTGGGCTATCCACGGGCTCACTGGCTGATCCCCGGCTTCTGGCGCAACATCATTCACCCCGCCGACCTGACCCGCGCCGACAGCTTCTGCAAGCAGGAAACCCGCGCCAACCGCGACCACAGCATTGATTACCGGGTGATCACCGCTGACGACCGCTGCCTGTGGGTCAGGGACATTGTCAGCCTGATCAAGTATGGGCATGAGCCGGTTCTGCGTGGCCTGATGATTGATATCAGCGAGGCCAAGCGCACCGAGGAAGCGTTGCGGCTCTCGCAGGAGAAGTTCGCCTCGGTGTTCCAGCAGTGCCCGGACATCCTGGTAATCGCCCGCCTGTCCGATGGCTGTCTGCTGGAGGTCAACAAGGCATTCGAGGACCAGATTGGCCTGAGCGCCGCAGACGTCATTGGCAAGACCGCTACCGAGCTGAACATCTGGGGTATCCAGGGTGTGGGGCCCAACCTGCTCAAGCGCGTGCAGAGCACCAGTATCCGTAACCTGGAGATGCCGTTCCTGCGCAGCAACGGCCAGGCGTTTACCGGGCTGATTTCTGCCGAACCCTTCCAGCTCGATACCACCGCAGCCTTGGTAGTGGTGGTGCGGGATATCACCCAACTGAAGGAAACCCAGCAACTGCTGCAGACTACCGAAGAGAAGTTCGCCAAGGCCTTCCACGCCTCGCCGGACGGCTTGTTACTGACTCGCCAGAGTGATGGCCTGCTGCTGGAAGTCAATGAAGGCTTTAGCCGTATCACCGGGTTCAACAGTGCGATGTCCCTGGACCAATCGACCCTGGACCTGGGCATCTGGGTGGACTTGAACGAACGCAAGCACATGCTCGAGCTGCTGCAGCGCGACGGCCTGGTGCGTGATTTCGTCTGCCATATCCGACGCAGTGACGGGCAGATTCGCTTGTGCGAGGTGTCCAGCCGCCCACTGCCCATCGGGGATGACGATTGCATGCTGACCATCGCCCGCGACATTACCGAACGCCAGTTGATGCAGGAAAAACTGCAACAGGCTGCAACAGTTTTCGAAAGTACCGCCGAAGGCGTATTGATCACCGACACCCGGCAGAACATCAGCGCCGTCAACCGCGCCTTCAGCGAAATCACTGGCTACAGCGAAGCCGAAGCCCTGGGCCACACCCCACGCCTGCTGGCTTCCGGCCTGCACGACAGCGCCTTCTACGCGGCGATGTGGCATCAATTGACCGCCAACGGCCACTGGCAAGGCGAGATCTCCAACCGCCGCAAGAACGGCGAGTTGTATCCCAGTTGGCTGACCATCAGCGCCGTGCGCAATCACGACCAGTCGATCACCCACTTCGTGGCGGTATTTGCCGATATCTCCAGCCTCAAGCACGCCCAGGCACGGCTTGACTACCAGGCGCACCACGACCCGCTCACCGGCCTGCCCAACCGCACTCTGTTTGAGAATCGCCTGCAGGCCGCCCTCAATAACCAACAGGAAACCGGCAGCCAGGGTGCGGTGCTGTTTCTCGACCTCGACCGTTTCAAACACATCAACGACAGCCTCGGCCACCCGATTGGCGACCTGCTGCTCAAGGACATTGCCGTGCGCCTCAAGGAGCAGTTACGCGATATCGACACCGTGGCCCGCCTGGGCGGTGACGAATTCATCATCCTGCTGCCCGGCCTGCAACAAGCCAGCGACGCCCAGCACCTGGCCAATAAACTGCTGGCCTGCTTCACCCCGCCCTTCCAGGCGGGCGAGCACGAGTTCTTTATCAGCGCCAGCATCGGCACCAGCTTCTATCCCCAGGACGGCATCGACGTTGCCACCCTGGTCAAAAACGCCGATGCCGCCATGTACCGCTCCAAAGCCAAGGGCCGCAACCGGGTCGAGCGCTACACCCAGGACCTCACCGCCCAGGCCAACGAGCGCGTCGCCCTCGAACACGAACTGCGGCGCGCCTTAGAGCGCGAAGAACTGTTTCTGTATTACCAACCCAAGCTGAGCCTGGAAACCCAACAACTGATCGGCGCCGAAGCCCTGATCCGCTGGCGCCACCCGACCTTCGGCGACGTGCCTCCCGAACACTTCATCGCCCTGGCCGAAGAAAACGGCATGATCCTGCAAATCGGCGACTGGGTCCTGGAACAGGCTTGCCGACAACTGCACCAGTGGCGCAAGTCCTATGACTACTTTGGCCCACTCTCCGTCAACCTCGCCGGTGCCCAACTGCGCCATCCCAACCTGCTGGGGCGCATCGAGCAACTGCTCCGGGACAACCACCTGGAGCCCGGTTGCCTGCAACTGGAAATCACCGAAAACTTCATCATGAGCCAGGCCGAAGAAGCCCTGGAAGTGCTGCATAAACTCAAGCGCCTGGGCGTACAGCTGGCCATCGACGACTTCGGCACCGGCTATTCATCCTTAAGCTACCTCAAGCGCCTGCCCCTGGACTTCCTGAAAATCGACCAGTCCTTCGTCCGCGGCCTGCCCGATGACCCCCACGACGCCGCCATCGTGCGCGCCATCATCGCCCTGGGTCACAGCATGCAATTCACCATCATCGCCGAAGGCGTAGAAACCCTCGCCCAACAGGCCTTCCTCACTGACGAAGGCTGCGAACAAATGCAAGGCTACATCGTCAGCCTGCCCCTGCCCCCCGACATATTCGCCGCGACCTTCCTTCACATGACCCATTCGGATTTTTCGGATAGCACAGTGGAGAAACCATCGTTATAATCCGCGACCTACTGAGGGCCTATAGCTCAGTTGGTTAGAGCAGGGGACTCATAATCCCTTGGTCGTAGGTTCGAGTCCTACTGGGCCCACCATACTCAAAGCCGCGCACTGCGCGGCTTTCGCGTTTCTAGCGGTCCCCCCAAGCACCACTGGCCATGAGCCTGTAACATGCTCCCCCATTGCCGCCCACGCCGGAGCCCATCTTGTCCGCCACCCGCCCTCCCGTTCTCGATGAAATCGACCGCCAACTAATCGCCGCCTTGCAGCTCAACGCCCGTGAAAGCGTGGCAATGCTTGCTCGGCAATTGGGGATTGCCCGCACCACGGTGACCTCGCGCCTGGCGCGTCTGGAAAAGACTCAGGTGATTACCGGTTATGGCGTGCGCCTTGGCCAGCGGGTGGTGGATGGGGGGCTGCAGGCGTATGTGGGGATCACGGTGCAACCGCGTTCCGGCAAGGAAGTGCTGCGCCGACTCAGTGCCATGGCTCAGGTCCAGCAGTTGTGTGCGGTCAGTGGTGAGTTTGACTATGTAGCCTGGCTGCGCACCGATTCGCCGGAGCAGTTGGATCAACTGCTGGACCAGATCGGCAGTGTCGATGGGGTAGAAAAGACCACCACCTCGATCATCCTCAGCAGCAAATTGGATCGCGGCCAGCCAATCTGACCGCCAGCTTCGTCACTTCGACTAAAAACAAATCAAACCGACGACACATTGCGTCTTATTAACGAGCGCTACGCTCCCTAGAATGGCTGCCATCTTTTCCTATACTTCACGGGTCGTGCCCCGCGGAGTTGCCAGCAAGGTCAGCCATGAACGCCACTCACAAGAACAATCGTCACCCTGCAGACGGTAAAAAACCTATCACCATCTTTGGTCCGGACTTCCCGTTCGCCTTCGATGACTGGATCGAACACCCGGCCGGGCTGGGCAGTATTCCTGCCGCCAACCACGGCGCCGAAGTGGCGATTGTCGGCGCGGGTATTGCCGGGCTGGTGGCCGCCTACGAGCTGATGAAGCTCGGTCTCAAGCCGGTGGTGTATGAAGCCTCGAAAATGGGCGGGCGCCTGCGCTCCCAGGCGTTTGAAGGAGCCGAAGGCATCATCGCCGAACTGGGCGGCATGCGTTTCCCGGTGTCGTCGACGGCGTTCTACCACTATGTGGATAAGCTGGGCCTGGAAACCAAGCCCTTCCCCAACCCGTTGACCCCGGCTTCCGGCAGTACCGTGATCGACCTGGAAGGCCAGACCCATTACGCACAGAAACTCGCCGACCTTCCTGCGCTGTTCCAGGAAGTGGCTGACGCCTGGGCCGACGCCCTGGAGGCCGGTTCGCAGTTCAGCGATATCCAGCAAGCCATTCGCGACCGCGATGTACCACGGCTCAAAGAGCTGTGGAACACCCTGGTGCCGCTGTGGGATGACCGCACCTTCTACGACTTCGTCGCCACGTCCAAGGCGTTCGCCAAGCTGTCGTTCCATCACCGCGAGGTGTTCGGCCAGGTAGGTTTCGGCACCGGTGGCTGGGACTCGGACTTCCCCAACTCGATGCTGGAAATCTTCCGGGTGGTGATGACCAATTGCGACGACCACCAGCACCTGGTGGTCGGTGGCGTGGCGCAGGTGCCCATGGGGATCTGGCGCCACGTGCCGGAGCGTTGCGCCCATTGGCCAGCCGGTACCAGCCTCAGCTCCCTGCACCATGGCGCGCCCCGGGCTGGGGTCAAGCGCATTGCCCATGCTGCCGACGGGCGTTTCGCGGTCACCGACAATTACGGCGACACCCGGGAATACGCCGCCGTGCTGACCACCTGCCAGAGCTGGCTGCTGACCACTCAGATCGAATGCGACGAAAGCCTGTTCTCGCAAAAAATGTGGATGGCTCTGGATCGCACGCGCTATATGCAGTCGTCGAAAACCTTTGTCATGGTCGATCGGCCTTTCTGGAAGGACAAAGACCCGGAAACCGGCCGCGACCTGATGAGCATGACCCTCACCGACCGCCTGACCCGTGGCACCTATCTGTTCGACAACGGCGACGACAAGCCGGGGGTTATTTGCCTGTCCTACTCGTGGATGAGCGACGCCCTGAAAATGCTGCCGCAGCCCATTGATAAACGGGTGAAGCTGGCCCTCGATGCGTTGAAAAAGATCTACCCGAAAGTCGACCTCAAGGCGCGGATCATCGGCGACCCGATCACCGTCTCCTGGGAGGCCGACCCGCACTTCCTCGGCGCGTTCAAGGGCGCGCTGCCGGGCCACTACCGCTATAACCAGCGCATGTACGCGCACTTCATGCAAAAGGATATGCCGGCCGAGCAGCGCGGGATTTTCATTGCCGGCGACGACGTATCCTGGACCCCAGCCTGGGTCGAAGGCGCAGTGCAGACCTCGCTGAACGCGGTTTGGGGCATCATGACCCACTTCGGTGGCAGTACCCACCCGCAAAACCCAGGGCCTGGGGATGTATTCGACGAGATCGGCCCTATCGCCCTGGCCGAATAAGGAGTCAAGCCATGCGTGTCGCCCTGTACCAATGCCCGCCATTGCCGCTGGATGTGGCCGGCAATCTCAAGCGCCTGCATAGCGTCGCCCACGAGGCGTCCGATGCAGATGTGCTGGTGCTGCCGGAGATGTTCCTCACCGGCTACAACATCGGTGTTGAAGCAGTCGGCGCGCTGGCCGAAGCCCAAGATGGGCCATCGGCACAAACCATTGCCGAACTGGCGCAGAACGCGGGCCTGGCAATTCTGTACGGCTACCCGGAGCGGGCCGAAGATGGGCAGATCTACAATGCCGTGCAACTGATCGACGCCAATGGCCAGCGCCTGTGCAACTACCGCAAGACGCACTTGTTCGGTGATCTCGATCACTCGATGTTCAGCGCCGGCGGCGACGAATTCCCTATCGTCGAGTTGAACGGCTGGAAGCTGGGATTCCTCATCTGCTACGACCTGGAGTTCCCGGAAAACACCCGGCGCCTGGCCCTGGCCGGCGCCGAGTTGATCCTGGTACCGACGGCCAACATGGTGCCCTTCGACTTCGTCGCCGATGTCACCGTGCGGGCACGGGCCTTTGAAAACCAGTGCTATGTGGCCTACGCCAACTATTGCGGGCATGAGGACCAGATCCAGTATTGCGGGCAAAGCAGCATCGCGGCGCCGAATGGCCAACGTGTCGCCCAGGCCGGCCTGGATGAAGCGCTGATCGTCGCCACCCTCGACCGCCAGGCGATGCGCGACGCGCAAGCGGCCAATCACTACCTGGCAGACCGGCGCCCCGAGCTATACGCAGCGCTGCACAAGCACTGACCACCGCGCTTTGCGCTAGCATAGGCACTTCCTACGTTCTGGAAGTGCTCATGCCTGTGCCGGCCCACCCTCATTATTTACAACTGACCCTGGCCAATGGCCTGCGGGTTTCCCTGCGTCATGCCCCACGCCTCAAGCGCTGTGCAGCAGCCTTGCGGGTAGCGGCTGGCAGCCATGACGCGCCGTTGGCCTGGCCAGGGCTGGCACATTTTCTCGAGCACCTGTTGTTTCTCGGCACCGAGGCTTTTCCTGCACCCGACGGTTTGATGGCTTACGTGCAGCGCCACGGCGGGCAGGTCAACGCCAGTACTCGCGAGCGCACCACCGACTTCTTCTTTGAAGTGCCCACCCCGGTGTTTGGCGACGCGCTGCAGCGCCTGGGCGATATGCTCGCCCACCCACGCCTGGCCATGGACGAACAACTGCGCGAGCGTGAGGTGTTACAGGCGGAGTTTGTCGCCTGGTCCCAGGATGCCGAGGCACAGCATCAAGTCGCGATAGTTGAAGGCCTGGCTAGCGGGCATCCGCTGCGGGGGTTTCATGCGGGTAATCGCGACAGCCTGCCGGTGCCACAGGAGGATTTCCAACAAGGGTTGCGCGGGTTTTATCAAGACTTCTATCAAGCCGGGCAAATGACCTTGAGCCTTGCCGGCCCACAGTCGCTCGAGGAGCTGCAAGCCCTGGCCCAGTGCTTTGCCGACAGCCTGCCCTCAGGCCACCTACGCCCGCAGCAGGCGCCACCGGCATTGATGGACGGCGATCAACATCGCTATCAACACCTCGACAAACAGCATCTGCACCACCTCATCGCCTGTAATGCACCCCGTGAAGCCCTGGAGTTCCTCTGCACCTGGCTGAATGCCGAAGCGGCCGGCGGTTTGCTCGCCGAGCTAAAAAGCCGGGAATGGGCAAGCGCGCTACATGCCAAGGTGCTGTACCAATTCGCCGGGCAGGCGCTGCTGGATATCGAATTCAACCTGGGGCCAAAGGGTTCACAACAGGCCCCGGCCATCGAAGCACTGTTAAACGACTGGCTGGGCTTTTTCGCTCACAGCGACTGGACGGCGCTGCGTGAAGAGTACGCCCTGCTGGTCGACCACCAGCGACAAGTCCGTGGTGCCCTGGCTCTGGCGCGCCAGGACAGTGAACACTTCGAGGCGCAACTTTCAGAGCCCCACTGCCAGGCCCTCAAGGCCATGCTGAATACGCTGCAACCGACGCCCGCGCAACAGGCCTGGCAACTGCCGCCGAGCAATCCATTCCTGCAACGGGCCCCCCAGGAACAACGTCCCGGACTGATTCGTGGCCAGACCAGCGCCCATCGCGGCTTGCGTACCTTTGCCCAAGACCGCTCCCGTGGCCGGCGCGAACTGCCAGGCCTGTCGTTCAGCCAAGCATTGCCTGCCGATAGCGACGAAGGCGCCCTTTACCTGCGCTGGCAGTTGGATTCGCCCATGCATTGCCTGGACAACAGCCTGCAAACACTTCGGACCAACGCCCGTCAGGCCGGAGTGGAATTATCCTTCGAAGCCGTAGGCAATGACTGGCTGCTGAAAATGAGCGGGCTGCATGAACCGATGCCGGCCATCGTCGAGCAACTGGCACGGGACCTGACCCAGCCCGCTGCCAACCTTTGGCACAACGCACTCGCCTGCCCGGCGCCGCAGATGGCCATTCGCGAACTGCTCAAGGTACTACCGACCTGTTTTGCCGACACCGCTAACGGCAACGCGCTACCTGACCGGTGGGCCACCGCTCGCTGGCAAGGCTTGGGCATTGGCCTACCGGCTGCGTGCGAAATGGCGATCAAAAATGCGGCGGCACGCCTACCCGGACACTGCACCGACAGTGAACACAAAGCCCTGCCCATCAACGGCCAACATCGCTGGCAAACCGTCACAACCGATGGCGTCGAAGCCGCCTTGCTGCTGTTTTGCCCGGCCCCCAGCCAATCCCTCGCAGACGAAGCCGACTGGCGGTTGCTCGCTCACCTGGCGCAGGTCCCGTTTTACCAACGCCTACGTGTCGAGTTGCAAGTGGGCTACGCAGTATTCAGTGGCATCCGACAGTTCAATGGGCAAACCGGCCTGCTGTTTGGCGTGCAGTCGCCCAATGTCGCGCTTGCGGGCCTGCTCGAACACATCCAGGCCTTCCTCACGCAACTGCCAGCCTTGATCAAGGGGAACGACGACTTGGGCAACACCACCCTGGCCCAGCAGTTCTCGCCACAGACACTGCCCAACGCCCAAGCCGCCGAGTTGCTCTGGCAGGCGCATTTGGCGGGGCATGGCGCAGACTATCTTGAGCAACTGCAACAGTTGATCCAGGCCCGCAACCGTCAGAACCTCGTCGATGCGGCGCAGCAACTCAAGCAAGCCGCCGGCGGCTGGCAGTGCCTGGCCAATGGTGCGGCGGTGGGCGATTACTGGCAGCAATGAAGCTAATCGTTGCCGATGCTGCAACAGGCTTTTTCTGCCAAGACAGCGCTAGCTCGGCGAGAAATGGGTAATATTCCCACACACATCTGAACATCTCCGTCAGGAGGTGGACTATATGTATTACTTGGTAGTAAACGTCCCATCCCTTCGTAGGAGTATGAATATGACTTGGTCCAAACCTGCTTACACTGATCTGCGTATCGGTTTTGAAGTCACCATGTACTTCGCCAGCCGCTGATTGCTTTTGTATTGCAATGCAACGCCTCGGCTCGCCGGGGCGTTTTTATTTTGAGTCTTGTGTGAAGGAGCGGCGATGTTTGTCCAGATTCTAGGTTCAGCCGCCGGTGGTGGCTTCCCGCAGTGGAACTGTAACTGTGTGAACTGCGCCGGCTTTCGCGACGGCAGCCTGCGGGCCCAGGCGCGCACCCAATCGTCCATCGCCCTCTCCGATGACGGCGTGAACTGGGTGCTGTGCAACGCTTCGCCGGATATCCGCGCCCAATTGCAGGGCTTTGCACCGATGCAACCCGGCCGCGCACTGCGTGATACCGGGATCAGCGCAATCATCTTGATGGACAGCCAGATCGACCACACCACCGGCCTGCTCAGCTTGCGCGAAGGCTGCCCGCACCAGGTGTGGTGTACCGACATGGTCCATGAAGACCTGAGCACCGGTTTCCCGCTGTTCACCATGCTGACCCATTGGAATGGCGGCCTGGATTGGCAACGCATCGAGTTGGATGCCAGCTTCATCATTCCCGCCTGCCCCAACCTGCGCTTCACCCCGCTGCCCCTGCGCAGTGCCGCACCGCCCTACTCGCCCCATCGGTTCGACCCGCACCCCGGTGACAATATCGGCCTGATCGTCGAAGACCTGCGTACCGGCGGCAAACTGTTCTATGCCCCGGGCCTGGGCAAAGTGGACGCGCCGCTACTGGAAATCATGGCCGGCAGCGACTGCCTGCTGGTGGACGGCACGATGTGGGATGACGATGAAATGCAGCGCCGTGGCGTCGGCACCCGCACCGGCCGCGAAATGGGCCACCTGGCACAGAACGGCCCCGGCGGCATGCTAGAGGTCCTGGAGCAACTGCCCCAGCAGCGCAAGGTGCTTATCCACATCAACAACACCAACCCGATCCTCGACGAAGACTCGCCCGAGCGCGCCGAGTTGGCCCGGCGCAATGTAGAAGTAGCCTACGACGGCATGAGCATTGAACTGTAGGAGAGCCCCAATGACCGATACACCGCTGAACCCCGCCGAGTTTGAACAGGCCTTGCGGGCCAAGGGTGCCTTCTACCATATCCACCATCCCTACCACGTGGCGATGTATGAAGGCCGGGCCACCCGCGAGCAGATCCAGGGCTGGGTCGCCAACCGCTTCTACTACCAGGTGAATATCCCACTGAAGGACGCCGCGATCCTGGCCAACTGCCCGGACCGGGAAATCCGCCGCGAGTGGATCCAGCGTTTGCTCGACCATGACGGCGCCCCCGGCGAAGACGGCGGCATCGAAGCCTGGCTGCGCCTGGGCCAGGCAGTGGGCCTGGACCCGGATCAACTGCGCTCCCAGGAACTGGTGCTGCCCGGCGTGCGCTTTGCCGTGGATGCCTACGTCAATTTCGCCCGCCGGGCCAGTTGGCAGGAAGCCGCCAGCAGCTCGCTGACCGAGCTGTTCGCCCCGCAGATCCACCAATCGCGCCTCGATAGCTGGCCCCAGCATTACCCGTGGATCGACCCTGCCGGCTACGAATACTTCCGCACCCGCCTGGGCCAGGCCCGGCGCGATGTTGAACACGGGCTGGCGATCACGCTTACGCACTACACCACCCGCGCCGGCCAGGAGCGGATGCTGGAGATTCTCCAGTTCAAACTGGACATCCTTTGGAGCATGCTCGATGCCATGAGCATGGCCTACGAACTGAACCGCCCGCCCTATCACAGCGTGACCGCGCAGCGGGTCTGGCATAAAGGGATCACCCTATGAGTTTCGACCGCAGCAAAAAACCGACGTGGCGCCAGGGCTATCGCTACCAGTACGAGCCGGCGCAAAAGGGCCATGTGTTGCTGTACCCCGAAGGCATGATCAAACTCAACGACAGTGCCGCGTTGATTGGTGGCTTGATCGACGGTGAGCGCAGTGTGGCGGCCATCATTGGCGAGCTGGAGCAGCAATTCCCCGGCGTGCCCGAACTCGGTGAAGACATCGAGCAATTCATGGAGGTCGCACGTGCAGAACACTGGATCGAACTTGCCTGACAAGCCCGAGATTGGCCTGCCGCTCTGGTTGCTCGCCGAGCTGACCTATCGCTGCCCGCTGCAATGCCCGTATTGCTCCAACCCGCTGGACTTCGCCGAGCAGGGCAAGGAGTTGAGCACCGAACAATGGATCAAGGTGTTTCGCGAGGCCCGGGAAATGGGCGCGGCGCAATTGGGGTTTTCCGGAGGTGAGCCGCTGGTGCGCCAGGACCTCGCCGAGCTGATCAGTGAAGCCCGCAAGCTGGGGTTCTATACCAACCTGATCACCTCCGGCATCGGCCTGACCGAGCAGAAGATCAGCGACTTCAAAAAGGCCGGCCTGGACCATATCCAGATCAGCTTCCAGGCCAGCGACGAACAGGTGAACAACCTGCTGGCTGGCTCCAAAAAGGCCTTCGCGCAGAAGCTGGAAATGGCCCGGGCAGTGAAAGCCCATGGTTATCCGATGGTGCTGAACTTCGTCACTCATCGACACAATATCGACAAGATCGACCGCATCATCGAGCTGTGTATCGCCCTTGAGGCGGATTTTGTCGAGCTTGCCACCTGCCAGTTCTATGGCTGGGCCCAGCTCAACCGCGTCGGCCTGCTACCTACCCAGGAACAACTGACCCGCGCCGAGCGCATCACCAACGAATACCGCGCCAAGCTGGAAGCGCAAGATCATCCGTGCAAGCTGATCTTTGTCACACCGGACTACTACGAAGAACGCCCGAAGGCCTGCATGAATGGCTGGGGCAGTATCTTTCTGACAGTAACGCCAGACGGCACCGCCCTACCTTGTCATGGCGCCCGACAGATGCCGGTACAGTTTCCCAATGTGCGCGACCACAGCATGCAGCACATCTGGTACGACTCGTTTGGCTTCAACCGTTTTCGCGGCTACGACTGGATGCCCGAGCCGTGCCGCTCGTGCGACGAGAAAGAAAAGGACTTCGGCGGCTGCCGCTGCCAGGCGTTCATGCTGACCGGTGACGCCAGCAACGCCGACCCGGTGTGCAGCAAGTCTGCCGATCACGGCATCATCCTTAATGCCCGCCTCGAAGCCGAGCACGCCACGCAGACCATCGAGCAATTGGCTTTTCGCAATGAGCGAAACTCACGGCTGATCGCCAAAGGCTGACGGCTCAGCGCTTGGCGATGATGTACACCGCATGCACGATACCTGGGATGTAGCCGCACAGGGTCAACAGGAGATTCAGCCAGAATGCGCCGGCGAAGCCCACTTGCAGGAACACACCCAAGGGCGGCAACAGAATGGCGATGATGATACGAATGAAGTCCATGGGTCAGCTCCAAAAAATCGGCTCGTGTGAGCCGTACAGCTAATCGACCCTGGCCGCGCGTGAGGGTTCAGTGGAATCTGGCACCGGGCCATCCTCCTCAGGCGAGGATGTCCAACCCGTGCTTTTGCACAATACTCAATAGCTTGAGCGCCATACCACTGGGTTGCTTCTCGCCGGATTCCCATTGCTTGACTGTCGAGGCGCTGGTGTTCAGGTAGCGGGCGAACACCGGCTGGCTGACATGGCTACGTTCGCGCAGCTGCTTGATCTGGGCGGCAGGTATCTGCGCCGGCACAGGTGCAATGCATAGCTCATCGAACTGCCGAAGGGTGGTCTTGCTGATGGCGCCAATCGAATGCAGCGCGCTGGCCGATTGGTGAATGGACTCCAGCGCTTCAGTTTCATATTTTTTGCGCATGATCTATCTCCACAAACTCCCTGAGATCCAGTAATTGCTGGATCTGTATTTCGTTTAAGCCTTTAGGCCTTTGCCAATGCCCTAAACCCAGCCAATTCCTTGTGGCTGATATTGCTTTGATCTTGCTTGGCGAACAGAAACTGATAAACCCAGTAATGCCTGCCCTTTGCCAAAACGATGGAACGATGCCGGTTGTGATTGAGGAGTTTCTTCCAGACTCCACCGCCCAAGTTATCCGCCTGGCCCCTGAGCATTTCGCCAAATGCCTCCCCCAATTCCGAATCGCAGGTCCAGGCTTTGCTGGCGGCATCAGCAAAATGCCGGCTTTTGAACAGTCTGAGCTTTATAGGCATCCCTTCCCCACAAACATACCACCCAGTGGTAGACATTAAAAATAGGGCACGCACAAAAATCTCAGCCCCCTACCGGCACTCCCTGCCGGCGCCCGCAAAAAAGCCATTTTTTTCGACGGATCTCAAGCCTCCTTTTCAATCCAAAAATGACACACAAAAAAACGCCCCCAGCCAAAAAAATCAGGCTGGAGGCGCCGCGTATAACGCGAGACGGTTCAGGAATAAGGGTTAAACAGCGATGCCCTTGCGGCATTGCAGTTGGGCGGTGTGCACGCGTGAAAACGCACGGGTCAGACGCAGTAGCATTTCGTCAATATTGCTCTTGCTTAGCGTCAGCGCCGGGGTAAAGCGCAGGCAGTCGGGTTGTGGGGCATTGAGGATCAAGCCTTCATACAGTGCCGCCTTTACCACGGCATCTGCCGAATCATCCGATAAGGTCAGGCCCCACAACAGGCCCTGGCCTCGCAGTTCGCCCTGTCCATAGCGGTGAGCAACACGGGCCAGGCCTTCGCCCAGGTACTGCGCGGTATCACGTACGTGTTCGAGGAAGCCGTGCCCCAACACGCTATCGAGCACGGCGACGCCGGCCGCAGCCATCAGCGCATTGCCATGATGGGTGCCTTCGAGCTCACCCAGTTCAAAACAACAGGCTTTGCCACGGGCCAGCAACGCCGCCAATGGCACTCCGCCCCCAAGGCCTTTACCCAGGGCGACGATATCGGCGCGCACACCGTAGCGCTGTTCCGCCAGCAAGGTGCCGCAACGCCCAATCCCTGTCTGCACTTCGTCGAGGATCAGCAGGATCCCCAGCTCCCGGCACAGCCGATCCACCCCCTTGAGGTAATGCTCGGTGGCCGGAACGACGCCGGCGTCGCTCTGGATCGGCTCCAGCATGATCGCCACGGTTTGCGCATCAACGGCGGCATGCAAGGCCGGCAGATCGTTGAACGGTACGTGGCAGAAGCCCGGCAGTTGCGGCTCGAAACGATTGTCGCCAGCACCTGCCGAGGCCGCCAGTGTCGCCAGGCTGCGGCCGTGACAAGCGTTGCTGGCGGTGATGATGCGGTAGGCGCCGCCACGATGCAGTTGGCCCCACTTGCGCGCCAACTTGATGGCCGCTTCGCAGGCTTCTGCACCGCTGTTGAGCAGGTAGGCCTGGTCGCTACCGGTGCTGTGGCACAGGCGGTCCACCAGGTTCAGTTGGCTGCGGTTGTGCAGCCCGATGCCAGGGTTGAGCAGCGCTTGCGCCTGGTCAGCCAGCGCACGCACCAGTACCGAGGGGCTATGGCCGAGACTGTTGGCTGCGCCGCCCTGGGTAAAGTCCAGGTAGGCACGGTCTTCACTGTCCCACAGCCAGGAGCCCTGGCCGCGTACGAAAACCTGTGGCGGACGGGCCACGGTGGGCATCAGGGATTGGCTGGAAAGCTCATCGCGCAGCATCGGTTTTTTCGCGTCCAGTAACAGGTCATCCAGACTCGGTGCCGGGCGGCGCAGGTTGAACAGATTCATGCCTGCACACCCCGCAGGCTGTTGGCAACCCTCGATTGACGGAAGCCCGGCAAGTCGTTTTTTGCCTTGCCTATGTAAACACCATCGCTGTAAACGGTATTCATCGCGCTTTCTGGCCCTGTAAGCCTTGTGAATAGGCGCTAGACTAGGCGCCTTGGGGGCGTACAGCCATTTCGATTTTCCAGCTTTTTCGATAAGCGTTACTTATGGATTTCAAGCAACTGCGTTATTTCGTCGCGGTGTACGAAGAGGGCCATGTAGGCCGGGCTGCCGAGCGCCTGTCGATCTCCCAGCCGGCGCTGTCGCAGCAGATCCGCCAGTTGGAGCAGCACCTGGATGTGAGCCTGTTCGAACGCAGCAGCAAACGCCTGTTGCCAACCCTGGCCGCCCACACCTTGTACAACCACGCCCTGCCGCTGCTCGATGGTATGCAGCAAGCCGTCGAGGCCCTGCGGCATTTCAAGGGCCAGGCGCTGCGCACCCTGGCCATCGGCGTGCTGCAAACCGTGCATACCAGCCTGGTGCCGCAGATGCTGGAGCGGGTACGCAAGGCCCAGCCGCACCTGGTGGTGCAGATCTACGAGCTGACGGGCCTTGAGATCGAACGCCGCCTGCTCAATGGCTCGCTGGACATTGGCATCAGCTACCTGCCGGCACGCCAGCCCGGTTTGCACGGTGTGCTGCTGTATGAAGATGAACTGAAAGTGGTCATCCCGGCCGACCATCCCTTGCGTGAATTCAAGAAGGTCTCCCTCAAGCAGGCGGCGGAGTTGCCCATGCTGTTGTTGGGCGAAGAGTTCCAGGTCAGGCAGATCTGGCAAGCGCAACTGGCGAACCTGGGACGTCGGCCCCAGGTGCAAGCCGAGCTGAACACTATGGTGGGGATTCTCGACAGCCTGCCCCATACCAAACTGGCGACGGTACTGCCCGGCCGATCACAGGACGAACACAGCAGCCAGGCGCTGCTATGGAAGCCCTTGAGTGAGCCACGGGTGCCGCTGAAGGTGGGGTTGGTGTGCCGGGATGTACAACGTCAGCAGGCAACGTTGGCATTGCTGCGCACCTTGCTCGAAGACGTGATGAATGGTCCACATGGGCCGACGGCCACGGTAGACGGGCTGGCCTGAACTTTTTCGCGGGCAATAAGAAAACCCCGCCGAAGCGGGGCTTTGCAGACTGTTTCCCTGACATCCATTTCACTCCGCCATCCTGGCAGAATCCTACGTGTCCCTGTTGTTGCTTTGCGCTTCCTGCGCGACGTCCATGTGAAGTAGATTAGCTGTGGATCCAATCTGGCGATAGAGGACGATTAGCAGCACGTCATGTAAGAGAATGCTTACACGCCCTCTTCGGCTTAGAACTGCGCTTCGTCCAGCAGGAACAGCGATTCACTGCCGGCCTTCACCGAAGCACTCAAAGAGTGGATACGCGGCAGCAGGCGGGCAAAGTAGAAGCGCGCCGTCCCCAGTTTGCTGGCGTAGAAGTCCTCCTCGGCCTCTTTGCCCAAGGCGGCCTTGGCCATCAGCGCCCACATGTAGGCGTAGGCCATGTAGCCAAAGGCGTGCAGATACTCCACCGAGGCCGCACCGATTTCATTCGGGTTGCTCTTGGCGCGGTCCAAGACCCAGGCAGTCAAGGTGTCGAGTTCGTCCACCGCAGCACTCAGCGGCTGAATGAACTCGGCCAGGTCACTGTTGGCAGTGGCGATGAAATGGCGGATCTCATCGGCGAACAGGGTGTAGAACGCCCCGCCGCTGCCAACGATCTTGCGCCCCATCAAGTCCAGCGCCTGGATGCCGTTAGTGCCTTCGTAGATCTGAGTGATGCGCACATCCCGCACCAACTGCTCCTGACCCCACTCGCGAATATAGCCATGACCGCCGAAAATCTGCTGGCCGTGCACGGTGGTTTCCAGGCCCAGGTCGGTGAGGAACGCCTTGGAAACCGGGGTCAGCAGCGCCACCAGGTCATCTGCGCGCTTGCGGGTCGCGGCGTCTTCGCTGAACTTGGCGGTGTCCAGTTGCATCGCCACGTAAGTGGAGAACGCCCGGCCGCCTTCGTTCGCGGCCTTCATGGTCAGCAACATGCGACGCACGTCAGGGTGGTTGATGATCGGGTCGGCGATCTTGTCCTTGGCCTTGGGGCCGGTCGGCGAGCGGCTTTGCAGGCGGTCACGCGCATATTCGACCGCGTTCTGGTAAGAGCGCTCACCGGTCGCCAGGCCCTGGATACCGACCCCCAGGCGCTCATAGTTCATCATGGTGAACATCGCCGCCAGGCCACGGTTCGGCTCGCCAACCAGGTAGCCAACGGCTTCGTCGAAGTTCATTACGCAGGTCGCAGAGGCCTGGATCCCCATCTTGTGCTCGATCGAGCCACAGGTCACCGGGTTGCGCGCGCCCAGGCTGCCATCGGCATTTACCATGAACTTGGGCACCAGGAACAACGAGATGCCCTTCGGTCCGGCCGGGGCGTCCGGCAGCTTGGCCAGCACCAGGTGGATGATGTTTTCGGTGAGGTCGTGTTCGCCACCGGTGATAAAGATCTTGGTGCCGCTGACCTTGTAGGAACCGTCCGCCTGCGGCTCGGCCTTGGTACGAATAATCCCCAGGTCGGTACCGGCATGGGGCTCGGTCAGGCACATGGAACCGGCCCACACACCCGAGTACATATTCGGCAGATAAGTGGCTTTCAGTTCGTCACTGGCGTGGGTGTTGATCGACACGCAGGCGCCGGACGTCAGCATCGGGTACAGGCCAAACGCCAGGCCCGAGGAGTTGATCATCTCTTCGACCTGGGCCGAGACCGCCTTGGGCATGCCCATGCCGCCGTAGGCAGGATCGCCACCAACGCCCACCCAGCCGCCTTCGGCGTAGGTCTTGTAGGCCTCGGGGAACCCGGCCGGGGTGGTGACCACGCCGTTGTCCCAACGGCAACCTTCCTCGTCGCCATTCCGGCTCAACGGGGCGATGGTCTTGGCGGTGACTTTACCGGCCTCCTCAAGGATCGCCTCGACGGTTTCAGCATCCACGGTCTCGGCCAGGGCCGGCAATTGCGCCCACAGCTTGGCAACCTCGAATACTTCGTTGAGGACGAAGCGCATATCGCGCAGCGGCGCTTTGTAGTCAGCCATGGCAAACCTCGTGAGAACGTTAAAAGTGATTCGGTAGGATCGGTTTCACAGACCCAGAGTGTAACCGAACAACTTTTGTGACACATAGGGTCTGCTTGTGACCAATTGGTATTTTACAGTCACGCCAACAGTTATAAGGCGAACAATTCGGCCGGCAAACTCATCAGGCAATCACTGCCCGCCTCCACCGCCGCACGATGGGCACTGGTGCGCGGCAACAGGCGCTTGAAATAAAACTCACAGGTCACCAGCTTGCCCCGGGCGTAATCCCCATCGCCACTGCCCGCGTCCAATTGCGCCTGGGCCACCAGGGCCATGCGCAACCACAGGTAGGCATGGATGATGTAACCGCTGTACATCAAATAATCCAGGGCGGCGGCGCCGACTTCATCAGGGTTTTTCATCGCGGCCATGCCGACCTTGGTGGTCAACTCGCCCCATTGCTGGTTCAGCTCGTTGAGCTGTGCAACCTGGGCCTTGAGTTGCGGGTGCTCGGCATGTGCCGCACAGAACTTATGCACAATTTTGGTAAAGCCGCGCAGCAACTTGCCCTGGCTGCCCAGCACCTTACGCCCCAGCAAATCCAGGGCCTGGATGCCGTTGGTGCCTTCATAGATCGGCGCGATGCGACAATCGCGCACCAACTGTTCCATGCCCCACTCGCGGATAAAACCGTGGCCGCCGAACACCTGCATGCCGTGGTTGGTCACTTCCAGGCCGGTCTCGGTCATAAAGGCTTTGCAGATCGGGGTGAGGAACGCCAGCAAATCCTCGGCTTCCTGGCGTTGCTGCGGGTCGTCGCTCAGGTGTGCGGTGTCCAGCAGTTGCGCGGTGAAGTACGTCAGGGCGCGGTTGCCTTCGTTGAAGGCTTTCATGGTCAGCAACATGCGCCGCACATCGGGATGCACGATGATCGGGTCCGCCGGTTTGTCCGGGGCCTTGGCGCCGGTCAGGGCGCGCATCTGCAGGCGGTCGTTGGCGTACTTGATCGCGCCCTGGAAGCTCGCTTCACCCAGGCACAGCCCCTGCATGCCGGTGCCCAGGCGCGCGTGGTTCATCATGGTGAACATGCAATTGAGGCCTTTATTGGCCTCGCCGATCAGATAGCCCTCGGCACCATCGAAATTCAGCACGCAGGTGGCCGAAGCCTTGATCCCCATCTTGTGCTCGATGGAGCCGCAACTGACGCCATTGCGCGCCCCGCTATCGGCGAGGAACTTGGGCACGATAAACAGCGAAATACCCTTGGTGCCAGCAGGCGCATCCGGCAACTTGGCCAACACCAGGTGGATGATGTTTTCACTCATGTCGTGCTCGCCGGCCGAGATGAAGATCTTGCTGCCGGTCACCGCGTAGCTGCCATTGGCCTGGGGCACGGCGCGGGTCTTGATGATGCCAAGGTCAGTGCCGCAGTGGGCTTCGGTCAGGCACATGGTGCCCGTCCACTGGCCGGCGGTGAGCTTGGTCAGGTAGGTGTCTTTCTGCTCTTGAGTGCCATGGGCGTGGATCGCCGACATGGCGCCGTGGGTCAAGCCGGGGTACATGCCCCAGGAGGTGTTGCTGGAGCCGATCATCTCGCTTAGCACCAAGCCCAGGGAGGACGGCAAGCCCTGCCCGCCGTAGGCCGGATCCGCCGCCAGGCCGTGCCAGCCGCCTTCGACGTATTGCGCGAACGCTTCCTTGAAACCTTTGGGTGTGGTCACCACGCCATTGTCGAAATGGCAGCCCTCTTCGTCCCCCGGACGGTTCAACGGCGCCAGCACGTTCTCGCAGAACCTCGCGCCTTCTTCGAGGATCGCGCTGACCATGTCCGGGCTGGCCTCGGTGGCGCCCAGGGCAGCGTAGTGAGCGGGGAAATCAAACACGTGATCAATCAGAAAGCGCATGTCGCGCAGGGGAGCTTTATAGGCAGGCATGGTGATGTCTCCGGCGGCAGATGACTCAAACCTACTGCCGCCAGGAGCCCCGGACAATCACTGTACAGACGCTGAATACACCACCATCACTCAACCGGCAGCGCCCTGCATGCGCACCGCGCCACGGCGGTTCTGGCCGGCCGCCACCACACAGTTGCGCCCGGCGCCCTTGGCGTTGTACAGCGCCTGGTCGGCGGACTTGAGCACTTCTTCGGGGGTGCGCTGCTCGGCCTGGCGCTCGGCGACGCCGATGCTCACGGTCACCGACACACTATTCGCCCCCGTGCCCGAACGGCGCTGGCGCCCCTGGTGATCGTCCTGGGGGCGGCTGTCGGGGTTACGCAACTTGATGTGGTAGTTGGCAATGATCTCGCGGATTTCTTCCAGGTGCGGCAGGCATTCATCCAGGGTCTTGCCGGCAAACACCACAGCAAACTCTTCGCCGCCATACCGATAGGCCCGGCCGCCGCCGCTGACTTTCGACAGTTTGCTGGCGACCAGCCGCAGCACCTGGTCACCGACGTCGTGGCCATGGGTGTCGTTGAATCGCTTGAAGTGGTCGACGTCGCTCATCGCCAGCACATAGTTGCGCCCCAGGCGCTGCATACGCTCGTTGAGGGCGCGGCGTCCGGGCAGGCCGGTGAGTTCATCGCGAAAGGCCATCTGATAGGCCTCGTGGGACACACCTGCAGCAATCATCAACATCACCTGGCTGCACATGATGTTCAGGGTGAACGGCAGGATAAAGGTCTGCGGCAACATCCAGAACATCCCCAGCAACCCCACCAGCTGTGCCGCATGCAACGGCCGCGGTTCGCGCCAGTACTGGGCCGCCAGTGCGACAAAGCCCAGCAGGAACATCGGGTACGACAGTTGGATCAAGCTCATCCACGCGCCATGCAATGCCGGCCAGCGAATTTCCGCCAGCCAGTTGAGCAACGGCCCCGGGTAACTCTGCTCCAGGCCCAGGGCCACGCTGCCTACGGCGAGCAGCACCGCGCAGCGTGCGACAAAGTCGCGGAACAGGTGGGTTTTCTCCTGCCACAGGGCATAAATGCTGAAGAGCATCGGCAACAGCAGGCACACCAGATGGAACACCACCGCGGCGTCTTCGCGCACACGGCCATGGTCGCGGTAGAAATCGGTCTGGGTGTCCAGCAGGAAGTAGGCGACATACACCGTCACCATCAAGAACAGCTCACGCTGGCGACGGTACACCGTGCAATAGGCCCCCCCGAGCAACAGCACCAAGGTCGGCAGGACATTGAACAAGGAGGTGAAGAAGACGTTGAGGTCCTTGACGTAAGCAGCCGACAACCCCGCCAGCAATAACAGCAACGACGGTAGGAAATGACTGAAACGTACAGCAGACGCGCGCGACAAGGGTAAAGCTCCGACCCATAAAAAAGATGGCACAGTGCCTTCACTGAACACAGTTAAGCACACTCAATGTGACCCGTATCACATTGCCACCACTGTAACGGCAGCCAGGCGCAATCCCTGAGCGCGCTACTCAGGTTTTTTCATGCGCCCACAAAAAAGCCGCCGCTCCCGAAAGAGCGGCGGCTTGGCAGGGAACCCGCCGGGGCTTAGTAGCCCAGGTCGAAGTTCTCTTCTTTCATGTCCATCAGGTTGTTGGCGCCCGACAGCATGGTGGCTACGTGGGTGCGGGTACGCGGCAGGATGCGCTGGAAGTAGAAGCGCGCAGTCTGCAGCTTGGCGGTGTAGAAGCCTTCTTCGCTGGTGCCGGCAGCCAGTTTTTCAGCAGCCAGGCGCGCCATCTCGGCCCAGAAGTACGCCAGGCAGGCATAACCGGAGTACATCAGGTAGTCCACGGACGCGGCACCGACTTCTTCACGGTCCTTCATGGCAGCCATGCCGACCTTCATGGTCAACTCGCCCCATTCCTTGTTCAGGGCAGCCAACGGTGCGACAAACTCGCTGACCGCTGCGTTGCCTTCGTTGGCCTGGCAGAACTTGTGCACGATCTTGGTGAAGCCCTTGAGCGCTTCGCCCTGAGTCATCAGCACTTTACGGCCGAGCAGGTCCAGGGCCTGGATGCCCGTGGTGCCTTCGTACAGCATCGAAATGCGGCTGTCGCGAACGTTCTGCTCCATGCCCCACTCGGCGATGAAACCGTGGCCGCCGTAGATCTGTACGCCGTGGTTGGCGGACTCAAAACCGACTTCGGTCATGAACGCCTTGGCGATCGGGGTCATGAACGCCAGCAGGCCATCTGCCTGTTTCTTGGCTTCGTCGTCGGTGCCGTATTTGACGATATCCACTTGCTTGGCGGTGAAGTACACCATCGCACGGTTGCCTTCGGCGAAGGCTTTCATGGTCAGCAGCATGCGGCGCACATCAGGGTGCACGATGATCGGGTCAGCGGCCTTGTCCGGCGCTTTCGGGCCAGTCAGGGAGCGCATCTGCAGACGGTCACGCGCATATTTCAGGCCACCCTGGAAACCGATCTCGGCGTGGGCCAGGCCTTGCAGTGCGGTACCCAGACGAGCGGTGTTCATAAAGGTGAACATGCAGTTCAGGCCTTTGTTCGCCGGGCCAATCAGGTAGCCGGTGGCCGCGTCGAAGTTCATTACGCAGGTGGCGTTGCCGTGGATGCCCATCTTGTGTTCCAGGGAACCACAGGACACCGCGTTGCGCTCACCCACCGAACCATCGGCGTTGGGCAGGAACTTAGGCACGATAAACAGCGAAATGCCTTTGGTGCCAGCCGGAGCATCCGGCAGGCGGGCCAGTACGATGTGGACGATGTTATCGGCCATGTCGTGTTCACCGGCCGAGATGAAGATCTTGGTCCCGGAGACTTTGTAGGAACCGTCGGCCTGAGGCTCGGCCTTGGTGCGCAGCATGCCCAGGTCGGTGCCGCAGTGCGGTTCGGTCAGGCACATGGTGCCGGTCCACTCGCCCGAGACCAGTTTGGTCAGGTAGGCATCCTGCTGCTCGGGGGTACCGTGCTCGGAAATGGTGTTCATCGCGCCATGGGACAGGCCTGGGTACATGCCCCACGACCAGTTGGCTTCACCGACCATCTCGCTAACGGCCAGGCCCAGGGATTCCGGCAGGCCTTGGCCGCCGTGCGCGACGTCGTGGGCCAGGCTCGGCCAGCCGCCTTCGACGAATTGCTTGTAGGCTTCTTTGAAACCAGTAGGGGTTTTAACGCCTGACTCGCTCCAGGTGCACCCTTCGATGTCACCGACGCGGTTCAACGGGGCCAGCACTTGCTCACAAAACTTGGCGCCTTCTTCGAGAATGGCGTCAACCATGTCTGGGGTAGCGTCCTGGCAAGCCGGCAGACTCTGATAGTGCGCTTCGTAGCCGAGCAGTTCGTCACGAACGAAGCGAATATCACGCAAGGGGGCCTTGTAGTCAGGCATAGCGATAAACCTCTGCTGATGAATCCTGGAATGAACAACCGCGTGGATTTGTTGTAGCGGTCAAACAGTTGTTTGAAACATACGTTTACGCCCAATCCTTGTCAAGCGCCCAGCGGATGCCGTTTGTCATGACGCAGGTCAACGCTAGGCGCGACGAGGCCTGCAGCGTGATGCCGCACAGCGTTTCAACGATGGGAAGATGGGAGAATCAGGCGTTTGTGGCGAACGGGCTTGCCCGCGTCGGGTTGCGCAGCGCCCCAGAAAGGCACTGGCGGTGTATCAGATGAATTGCATTGCTGGTGTGGGGCTGCTGCGCAGCCCGACGCGGGCAAGCCCGCTCGCCACAGGAAAAGCACCCGCCATATGGCGAGGGGGATCAAGCGTAGGTGTCGATCAACGTGCCGAGCATTTCGTCGGAAGCTTTGGCGACTTTTGCACCCAGCTCCACCTGAAACTTGCCTTCGGCCAGTTCCACCATATTGCTCGCCGAGTCGGTCGGCTGGCCGCGATTGACCGCCTGCAAGCGATCATTCTGGGCATCCGAAGGCTGGCCGGTGGCGGCACTGGCGATTTTGCCGGCGGCCTGGTCGACGCGGTTCTGCCCGGCCTGAATAGTGCTCAGGCCTGAATAAAACGCACTGCTTCCAGAGATTTCCATGGCGAACCTGCCTTGCAATAAATCGTGAACCCTTATTGAAGCAGACAATCTGGCAAAAGGCCCGTCAATAACACTAATGGCATAATGCCTTATCGCTAGGAAAAACTAATCAAGCAAGTCCAGTTGCAGGTAACCGGCCACTGCTTCGGCCGTGGGCTGCTTGAGCCTTGGCACTCGGCCCAGGCAGGGCGCCGGCAGGCGTTCGGCCAAGGTGGCGAGGTTTTCTTCCAGACGGGAGGTCTTCGGGTCGATGATATTGGCCACCCACCCCGCCAGCGGTAAACCGTCCCGGGCGATGGCTTCGGCGCTCAACAATGCATGATTGATGCAGCCCAGACGCACGCCCACCACCAGGATCACCGGCAGCCCCAAGGCCTTGGCCAGGTCGGACAGGTTATGCTGATCGGCCAGCGGCACGCGCCAGCCGCCTGCGCCTTCGATCAAGGTGAAGTCCGCGTGTTTATCGAGGATGTGCCGCATTGGTTTGAGCAGCGCTTGCACGGTCAACGCCACACCAGCTTCACGGGCCGCCAGGTGCGGCGCGATGGCGGGCTCGAAGGCCAGTGGATTGACCTCGGCATAAGCCAGCGGCAACGAGCACTCGGCCAGCAAGGCCAGGGCATCGGCGTTGCGCAAGCCACGGGAGGTCACTTCGCAGCCCGAGGCCACCGGCTTGCCGGCAGCCGTGCTCTTGCCCGCTTGCCGTGCGGCATGCAGCAGGCCTGCGGCGACGGTGGTCTTGCCGACATCGGTGTCCGTGCCGGTGATGAAATAGGCGGCGCTCATAATGGTTTCTCCAATACGGCGTACACGACTTGATAGGTTGCCGGCAGCCCCTGGGTCTGGCGAAACTGCTCGTAGGCCTGCACCAGTGCAACAACCCGTGCCCGGCCCGTCAAGCCACCGGGGCGCCCCGGGTTCAGATTGTGCGCGCCCAATGCTTTCAATTCGTGGGTCAGGCTGCGCACATCCGGGTAATGCAACACATGGGCACGTTGCTCCAGGCTGACCACACGCAAGCCACTGTCCGCACACAGCTGTTGATAAGTACTGAACGGGCGGAAGCGATTGACGTGCACCATCCCATCCGCCGCCCGCCAGCTTTCGCGCAGTTCGTCCAGGGTGCCGACGCACAGGCTGGCAAACGCCAGCACACCGCCAGGCTGCAGCACGCGCCGGGCTTCACTGAGCACCGCGGCAAAATCGGCACACCACTGCACTGCCAGGCTGGAGAAGATCAACTCGCAGCTTGCATCCTGTAACGGCAAGCGCTCGGCATCCCCGGCAATAAAATACTCAGCACCGCCCAATGGCCGGGCGTGATTAAGCATGCCTTCGGCGATATCCAGCGCCAGGCCCTGGCCCTCGGGGAACACACTGTCTAATGCGCGGCTGAAATACCCGGTGCCGCACCCCAGGTCCAGCCAGCGCTGCGGAAGCAAGGCTGACGGCAGACGGGACAGCAGTTCGCCGCCCACATCACGCTGCAACGCGGCCACGCTGTCATAACTGGCCGCCGCCCTGGAAAACGACGCCGCGACCTGGCGCTTGTCGGGCAAGGCGCCCGGCAGTGGAGGATGGGACAAATCAGTCATCACCGCACTCATGCAAAAAGGCCTGGATCGCCCCCGCCACTCCGTGGGGGTTGTCCAGTAGGAAAGCGTGGCCAGCCTGTTCAATCAGACCGACTTCGACATCTGGCAGCAACTTCAACAACTCAATAGCCGCCTCACAGGGCACCAACTCATCCAGGCCGGCAAACAGATGCAACTGCGGGCCACGAAAGGCCTGCAAGGCCTCGCGAGTATCCAGTTGCGCGAGCAGTTCAAGGCCGGTCATCAGCACACTGGAGGGGGTAGCCGGCGCGCTGCTGACCAGCAAGCGCGCAATGCCCCGTGGGTCTTGCGTGCCCTTGGCGCACAGCAGGCCGAAACGTTTGAGGGTGACTTGCGAGTCGGCATGGCAACCGGCCAGGAATGCATCGAAAGTCTGCGCCGGCATCGCGCTGGGCCAGCCCTCATGCGCCACAAAACATGGATTGCTGGCCAAGGTCAGCAGGCCACAGCAGCGCTCGCCACGCCGTGCCGCCAACTCAGAGGCGAGCATCCCGCCCAACGACCAGCCGCCCAGCCAGGCGTTATCGGGCAAGGTGGCGTCGAGTTCGTCGAGCCATTCGTCAAGGTCGCTGCCCGCCAGCGCCGGCAACGGTTCGATATCTACCCGCAGGTGCTCGTCCAAACCGCGCAAGGCGGCGGCCAAAGGCTCCAGCGGCGAGACACCCAGGCCCCAGCCGGGGAGCAATATCAGTCGATCACGCATGGTCGGACTCCCGGCCTGACAAACGGAAACACGTGTCCAATGCGTCTAACAATAGTCGTACCTGCGCCTCGCTGTGGGCGGCGGTCAAGGTCACGCGCAAGCGCGCGCTGCCGGCCGGCACCGTGGGCGGGCGGATGGCCGTGACCATGATCCCGCGTTCGCGCAGCATCTGAGACAGGCGCATCGCCCGGGCACTGTCGCCAATCATGATTGGCTGGATCGGCGTGAAGCTGTCCATCAGCTCCAGGCCGATCTGCTCGGCGCCCTGGCGGAACTGACGGATCAGCGTGCACAGATGCTCGCGTCGCCAGTGCTCGCTGCGCAGCAGCTCCAGACTTTTCAGGGTCGCACAGGCCAGCGCCGGCGGTTGGCTGGTGGTGTAGATGTATGGGCGGGCGAACTGGATCAGGCTTTCAATCAGTTCCTCACTGCCAGCCACAAACGCCCCGGCGGTGCCGAAGGCCTTGCCCAGGGTGCCGACCAACACCGGCACATCCTCCTGGCTCAGGCCGAAATGCTCGACAATCCCGCCCCCCGTGGCGCCCAACGGGCCGAAGCCATGGGCGTCATCCACCATCAGCCAGGCGCCCTTGGCCCGGGTTTCGCGGGCCAGCGCCGGCAGGTCCGCCAGGTCGCCGTCCATGCTGAACACACCGTCGGTGACCACCAGAGTATTGCCGCTGGCTTTTTCCAGGCGCTTGGCCAGGCTGGGCGCATCGTTGTGCAGATAGCGATTGAATCGCGCGCCGGAGAGCAAACCCGCATCCAGCAGGGACGCGTGGTTGAGGCGGTCTTCGAGCACCGTATCGCCCTGCCCCACCAATGCGGTGACGGTGCCGAGGTTGGCCATATACCCGGTGGTGAACAGCAAGGCACGCGGGCGCCCGGTGAACTCGGCCAGGGCCTCCTCCAACTCATGATGCGGGGTGCTATGGCCGACCACCAGGTGCGAAGCCCCCCCGCCGACGCCCCAGCGGGAAGCCCCGGCCTGCCAGGCTTCGATAACTTGCGGATGATTGGCCAGGCCCAGGTAGTCGTTATTGCAAAAGGCCAATAGCGGCTTGCCGTCTACCACCACCTGCGGCCCCTGGGGGCTTTGCAGCAGTGGGCGCTGGCGATAGAGATGGTCTGTACGGCGGGCAGCGAGGCGCGCGGCGAGATCGAAAGACATGCTGGCCTCGGTAGATCAGGTTGAACTCGCCCCACTGTAGGAGCTGGCTTGCCAGCGCCCACATTTGGATTGCACTCCAACAGGGAGATGGGGGTCAGACGGCGGCGTTGTAGAACTGCTCGCTGCTTTTCTGCTCGACCAACGCCTGCTCAATCGCCGCCTGGTGCACTTCATCGGCATGCTCTTCGCGGGCTTCCGGCAGGATGCCCAGGCGCGAGAACAGTTGCATGTCCTTGTCCGCCTGCGGGTTGGCGGTGGTCAGCAATTTGTCACCGTAGAAAATCGAGTTGGCACCGGCAAAGAACGCCAGGGCCTGCATCTGCTCATTCATTGCCTCGCGGCCGGCGGACAGGCGCACGTGGGATTTCGGCATCAGGATGCGCGCCACGGCGAGCATGCGGATAAAGTCGAACGGGTCGATATCCTCGGCATTTTCCAGGGGCGTACCGGCCACCTTGACCAGCATGTTGATCGGCACCGACTCCGGATGCTCCGGCAGGTTGGCCAGTTGGATCAGCAGGTTGGCGCGATCATCCAGGGATTCGCCCATGCCGAGGATGCCGCCCGAGCAGATCTTCATCCCCGAATCACGCACATACGCCAGGGTTTGCAGGCGCTCGCTGTAGGTGCGGGTGGTGATGATCGAGCCGTAGAACTCCGGCGAGGTGTCCAGGTTGTGGTTGTAGTAGTCGAGGCCGGCCTGGGCCAGGGCCTCGGTCTGGTCCTGGTCGAGACGGCCGAGGGTCATGCAGGTTTCCAGGCCCATGGCCTTCACGCCTTTGACCATCTGCAACACATAAGGCATGTCTTTGGCCGACGGGTGCTTCCAGGCCGCACCCATGCAGAAACGGGTCGAACCGATGGCCTTGGCGCGTGCAGCCTCTTCGAGGACTTTCTGCACTTCCATCAGTTTTTCTTTTTCCAGGCCGGTGTTGTAGTGGCCCGACTGCGGACAATATTTGCAATCTTCCGGGCAGGCACCGGTTTTGATCGACAGCAACGTCGACACCTGCACCCGATTGGCATCGAAATGCGCGCGGTGCACGGTCTGCGCCTGGAACAACAAATCATTGAACGGCTGGACGAACAGGGCTTTGACTTCGGCCAAAGACCAGTCGTGACGCAGAGTGGCAGTGAGGCTGGCGCTCATGGGCGATTCCTTGTTTATGCTTGGGCAAGCGCTGTGGGCAGGGCAATACCCACAGGCACGACACGGATGCTCGGCATATTTAAGGAAGATTCATGCACTGTCAACCCAGGCACAAACACGAAGTTTACATCTGGTCAAAAAGCAACCAAACCTGCTTGATCTGTGATGAAGCCACCGACTCGCCTTCAACGGTGTGCAACGCCTGCGAACTCGATCTGCCGTGGCTGACGGACGGCTGCCGCGTGTGCGCCCTGCCGCTGCCGATGAGCGGGCTGATCTGCGGCGAATGCCAGCGCTCACCGCCGGCGTTCCATCAGGTGACCGCACCTTGGACCTACGGCTTCCCGGTGGACAGCCTGATCAGCCGCTTCAAGCATCAGGGCAAATGGCCTCTGGGCCATCTGTTGGCCAATCTATTGGGGCAATGTCTGCAAGACGGCTTCGACAACGCCGAACTGACCCGCCCCGACCGCCTGCTTCCCGTACCGATGGCCGCCAAACGCCTGCGCCAGCGCGGCTATAACCAAGCCGCCATGCTCGCCCGCTGGCTAAGCCAAGACCTCGACCTGGCCTTGGATGAACACGTGCTGTTGCGCCCTCAAGACACCATCGCCCAGCAACAATTGGCTGCCAAACAACGCCAGCGCAACTTGCTCAAGGCGTTTGCCCTGGCCCCCGACGCACAGGTGCGCGGCCAGCACCTGGCGCTGGTGGACGATGTGCTGACCACCGGCGCCACCGCCCACAGCCTGGCCCGCCTGCTGCTACACGCCGGCGCGCGCCAGGTCGACGTGTACTGCCTGGCGCGCACGCCCAAGCCCGGCACATGACTTGACTCTGGCGCCGCCTGCCCGCAACGTCCGGTGCATTCCAAATCAGTGTGCAGCCGTTCTCCATGCCTTTACCATCACTGTTGAGCCAACATATTGTCCGTCGCCCGCAACGCATCGCCTTGCTGCAACACATCGCCGAACAGGGCTCCATCACCCGGGCGGCGAAAAGCGCGGGTTTGAGTTACAAGGCCGCGTGGGATGCCATTGATGAACTGAACAACCTGGCGCAAAAACCGCTGGTCGAACGTAGCGTCGGCGGCAAGGGCGGCGGCGGTGCGCGACTCTCGGCAGAGGGCGAGCGGGTGTTGCGCCTGTATCAGCGCCTGCAAACCCTGCAAGCCCAAGTGCTGGAGGCCGCCGAAGACGCCAGCGACTTCAACCTGCTGGGCCGCCTGATGCTGCGCACCAGTGCGCGTAACCAATTGCATGGCCAGGTGATCGCCATGGATAGCCATGGTCGCAATGACCGGGTGCGCCTGGAACTGGCCGGCGGCTTGACCCTCGATGCGCAGATCACCCACGACAGCACGCTGCGCCTGGAGCTGGAAATCGGCACTGAAGTGGTGGCGTTGATCAAGGCCGGCTGGCTGGAGCTGATCGCTGCCGACCAGGCGCCGGTGCCTGGGTTTAACTGCTTTGGCGGCCAGGTCGAGGCGGTTCTTGATGCAGAGGATGGCCCCAGTGAGGTGCGCATTGCCTTGCCCAATGGCCTGGTGCTGTGTGCGCTGGCGGCGCCCGAGCAGCTCAAGGCGCTGGGGGCGGGTGAAGGCACGCAGGTTCAGGTGCAGTTTGCGCCGAGCAATGTGCTGTTGGGTACGCCGGCTTAGGGCCTCATCGCGGGCAAGCCCGCTCCCACATTTGAGCGGTGTACACAGAAACATTGTGTGGGCTTGCCCGCGATAGCAATGGCACACGCGCCACCTATCCTAGGCCCGGTGCGATACCATACCCGGCCGGACGCGGCGACCTGCTGCGCGCAGGAGTTCGCATGGCCCACCCGTTTGAAACATTGACCCCCGACCTGGTTCTCGATGCTGTCGAAAGCATCGGTTTCCTCAGCGATGCTCGCGTATTGGCGCTCAACAGCTACGAAAATCGCGTCTATCAGGTCGGCATCGAAGACTCCGAGCCATTGATCGCCAAGTTCTATCGCCCCCAGCGCTGGACCAACGAGGCGATCCTCGAAGAACACCGCTTTACTTTCGAACTGGCCGAGTGCGAAGTCCCGGTCGTCGCCCCGATGATCCATAACGGTGAAAGCCTGTTCGAACACGCGGGCTTTCGTTTCACCCTGTTCCCCCGTCGTGGTGGCCGGGCGCCGGAGCCGGGCAATCTCGATCAGCTGTACCGCCTCGGGCAGTTGCTCGGGCGCTTGCATGCGGTCGGCGCCACCCGCCCTTTCGAGCACCGCGAAGCCCTGGGCGTGAAGAACTTCGGTCACGACTCCCTGAACACCCTGCTTGAAGGCAATTTCATCCCCAAGAGCCTGTTGCCTGCCTACGAATCCGTGGCCCGTGACCTGCTCAAGCGTGTGGAAGATGTGTACAACGCCACGCCGCACAAGAACATCCGCATGCATGGCGACTGCCACCCCGGCAACATGATGTGCCGCGACGAGATGTTCCATATCGTCGACCTCGACGACTGTCGCATGGGCCCGGCGGTGCAGGATTTGTGGATGATGCTTGCTGGTGATCGTCAGGAATGCCTGGGGCAACTGTCGGAACTGATGGATGGCTACCAGGAATTCCACGACTTCGATCCCCGCGAACTGGCGCTGATCGAGCCGCTACGTGCCCTGCGCCTGATGCACTACAGCGCGTGGCTGGCACGGCGCTGGGATGACCCGGCATTTCCGCACAGCTTCCCGTGGTTTGGCAGCGAGCGGTATTGGGGGGACCAGGTGCTGGCGCTGCGCGAGCAATTGTCGGCGCTCAACGAAGAGCCCCTGAAACTGTTCTGACACTGGCCTCGCTGTGGCGAGGGGCTTGTGCCCTCGCCACAAAAAGTCAGCACGCATTTCCTGACAAACATCCTTACAATTGCGGCATTGTTAGCTGCCTAAGCAAGGATTCTGCATGCAAGCCGCCAACCCGCGTCGCGGGTACATTCTGGGCCTGAGTGCCTACGTCATCTGGGGCCTGTTCCCGCTCTACTTCAAAGCCATCGCCAGCGTCCCGGCGGCCGAAATCATCGTCCACCGCGTGCTGTGGTCGGCGCTGTTCGGCGGTTTGCTGTTGCTGGTGTGGAAACACCCCGGCTGGTGGCGCGAACTGCGGGACAACCCCAAGCGCCTGGCGATCCTGGCGTTGAGCGGCTCATTGATCGCGGGCAACTGGCTGAGCTATGTGTGGTCAGTCAACAGCGGGCGCATGCTGGAGGCCAGCCTGGGTTACTACATCAACCCGCTGGTCAACGTACTACTGGGCATGCTGCTCCTCGGCGAACGCCTGCGGCGCTTGCAGTGGGTGGCCGTCGGGCTGGCCGCCGTGGGCGTTGCGCAACAGGTGTGGCAGGTCGGCAGCTTGCCGTGGGTGTCGCTGGTGCTGGCGCTGACCTTTGGTTTCTATGGCTTGATCCGCAAGCAGGCGCCAGTCAAGGCGCTACCCGGGTTGGTGGTGGAAACCTGGATGCTGGTGCCGATTGCCCTGGCGTGGCTGCTGCTCAACCCCACAGCCCATAGCGCCAACCTGGCATTCTGGAGTACTTCCGAGGCCTGGTGGCTGGTGGCCGCAGGCCCGGTGACATTGATTCCCCTGGTCTGCTTCAACGCTGCGGCACGGCATCTGCCCTACACCACCCTGGGCTTTTTGCAGTACCTGGCGCCGACCCTGGTGCTGCTGCAAGCGGTGCTGTTGTTCGACGAACACATGAGCCCCGCCAGCCTGGTGGCGTTCGTGTTTATCTGGGCCGGGCTGGCGGTGTATAGCGTTGATGCATGGCTGAGCCTGCGCAAACGCTGATCAAATAACGTACAAAACCCTGTAGACCACGGCCGGCGTGGCTTACAGGGTTTCACCCCAAGGTTATCCACAACCTGATCCCCGGCGTTTGTGCACAAGCCGTTGAAATTGCTCGTTTTTTGCTCAATACACTACACGCCACGGCCGGCGTGGCCTGGCGCCGGGTCTCTACAGCTTATCCACAGGCCCATGCAAGATTTAGATGAACAACCCTGTGGACGGTTATTCCTCGCTGCGCAGTTGCAGTTCCACCATCAAATCATCGGCCAGGGTTTCCAGGGCGGCTTGCAGCGTGTCCAGTGCCAGGCTGGACGGCACCGCCAACGCGGCCTCGGCGTGAAACAACGGGTCACTGCTCATGGGCGCCGGACGCACGTCGGTGCTCAGGCGTTCCAGGTTGACCCCTTGCTTGCTCAACAGCGCGGTGATCTCGCGCACGATCCCCGGCCGGTCATTGCCCACCAGGGTCATCAGGATCGGTTTGCTCGCCGAGGCTTGCGCGCCGCTGCTCTCGCCCACCAGCACGCGGATGCCATGGGTGGACAGGTCCTCCAGGGCGCTGACCAGCTCACTGCGGTTTTCCATCGGCACACTGACCCGCAGGATCCCGGCGAATTGCCCGGCCATATGGGCCATGCGACTTTCCAGCCAGTTGCCGCCGCGCTCGGCAATGCAGTGGGCAACACGTTCGACCACGCCGGGTTTGTCGGCGGCGATCACGGTAAGTACGAGATGGTCCATGGCAACAGCCCTCTTGTTGTGGATTAGCCAGTATAGGCAGATACGGGTATCGGTTGGCTCATGTGGCAGTTGGCTTGCCGGCGATGCGGGTGCTGCGGTGTAGAGGCCATCGCAGGCAAGCCAGCTCCTACATTGATCGCATGGCGGTGAGGAAAAACAAATCGTGTACCATTTTTATATTTATCTGGAACAATCCATTGGTTTTTTGAGAACATCCCATACCCCGCTGTGACCGTACAACCAAAGTGGGTCGCTAAACGACGTATTTAGTCTAATTTTCACAACCGCAACTCATCATGTAGTATGCCTCGGCGCGCACTACATAACGTTAGGTCGATGTCTGCCCAGGCGCCGTCGTAACCCCGAACACCCCGTCAGCAAGCCTTGCGCCGTTGATTGGAACCACCCAGCCGCCGTGATGGCATGTACTGGTGCCGGGTTTGTGGTTTAAATGGCCAGAGGCTTCATTGGTAAATTGAAAAGCTGAAAAGCGAATTAGCTCCGCAGAGTGAGGCAAGCAATGACTGAACACGTTCAAGTCGGTGGCCTGCAGGTCGCCAAAGTCCTGTTCGACTTCGTGAACAACGAAGCCATTCCCGGTACCGGCCTGACCGCCGACCAGTTCTGGGCCGGTGCCGACAAGGTCATCCACGACCTGGCACCGAAGAACAAAGCCCTACTCGCCAAACGCGACGATTTCCAAGCGCGAATCGATACCTGGCACCAGACCCATGCCGGCCAGGCCCACGACGCGGTGGCCTACAAAGCCTTCCTGCAAGATATCGGCTACCTGCTGCCAGAAGCGGCGGATTTCCAGGCGACCACCCAAAACGTCGATGACGAAATCGCCCGCATGGCCGGCCCGCAGCTGGTGGTGCCGGTGATGAATGCGCGGTTCGCCCTCAACGCCTCCAACGCGCGCTGGGGCTCGCTGTACGACGCACTGTATGGCACCGACGCCATCAGCGAAGCCAACGGCGCCGAGAAAGGCCAGGGCTACAACAAGGTGCGTGGCGACAAAGTCATCGCCTTCGCCCGTGCCTTCCTCGACGAAGCCGCACCGCTGACCGCCGGCAGCCACGTTGACTCCACCGGTTACAAGATCGTCGACGGCAAGCTGGTGGTCAGCCTCAAGGGCGGCAGCAACAGCGGCCTGCGCAGCGACGCCCAGTTGATCGGCTACCAGGGCGACGCCGCCCAGCCCATCGCACTCTTGTTGAAGCACAACGGCCTGCATTTCGAAATCCAGGTTGACCCCAGCACCCCGGTCGGCCAGACCGACGCCGCCGGCGTCAAAGACATCCTGATGGAAGCCGCGCTGACCACCATCATGGACTGCGAAGATTCCGTTGCCGCCGTCGATGCCGATGACAAAGTGGTGATCTACCGCAACTGGCTCGGCCTGATGAAGGGCGACCTGGCCGAAGAAGTGGCCAAGGGCGGCAAGACCTTCACCCGCACCATGAACGCCGACCGCACCTACACCGGTGTCGATGGTAATGCCGTGACCTTGCATGGTCGTTCGCTGTTGTTCGTGCGCAACGTTGGCCACCTGATGACCATCGACGCGATCCTCGACGCCCAGGGCAATGAAGTGCCCGAAGGCATCCTCGATGGCTTGATCACCAGCCTGGCGGCGATCCACAGCCTCAATGGCAACAACAGCCGCAAGAACAGCCGCACCGGCTCGGTGTACATCGTTAAACCGAAGATGCACGGCCCGGAAGAAGCGGCGTTCACCAACGAGCTGTTCGGCCGCATCGAAGACGTACTGAACCTGCCGCGCAACACCCTCAAGGTCGGGATAATGGACGAGGAGCGCCGTACCACGGTCAACCTCAAGGCCTGCATCAAGGCGGCCAGCGAGCGCGTGGTGTTTATCAACACCGGCTTCCTCGACCGTACCGGCGACGAAATCCACACCTCCATGGAAGCGGGCGCGATGGTGCGCAAAGCTGCCATGAAGGCCGAAAAATGGATCGGCGCCTACGAGAACTGGAACGTCGATATCGGCCTGAGCACCGGCCTGCAAGGCCGTGCGCAGATCGGTAAAGGCATGTGGGCCATGCCCGACCTGATGGCGGCCATGCTCGAGCAGAAAATCGCGCACCCGCTGGCCGGTGCCAACACCGCTTGGGTGCCGTCGCCGACCGCCGCGGCATTGCACGCGCTGCATTACCACAAGGTCGATGTATTCGCCCGCCAGGCCGAACTGGCCAAGCGCGAACGCGCGTCGGTGGACGACATCCTGACCATCCCCCTGGCGCAGAATACCGACTGGTCCGAGGAAGAAATCCGCAACGAACTGGACAACAACGCCCAGGGCATCCTCGGCTATGTGGTGCGCTGGATCGACCAGGGTGTGGGTTGCTCGAAAGTACCAGACATCAACGATGTGGGCCTGATGGAAGACCGCGCCACCCTGCGTATTTCCAGCCAGCACATTGCCAACTGGCTGCGCCATGGCGTGGTCAGCGAAGCCCAGGTCATGGAAAGCCTCAAGCGCATGGCGCCGGTGGTGGATCGGCAGAATGCCGGTGATGCGCTGTACCGCCCGCTGGCACCGGATTTCGACAGCAATATCGCGTTCCAGGCCGCGGTGGAGTTGGTGATTGAAGGGACCAAGCAGCCCAATGGTTATACCGAGCCGGTGCTGCATCGTCGGCGTAGGGAGTTCAAGGCCAAGAATGGTTTGTAACTGGTCATTGAAATGAAAAAGCCCCGGTCCTATGACCGGGGCTTTTTTATGTTGCATGCTTAACCTGAAACTACAATCAGGTAACTACCCGACAGCTCCAACTTACTGCCTTGCCCTGAGCCCGTTCCGTCAACCTTCAAGCCGATCAACTGACCGGTATGGTTATTACCGACGACTTTCACAACGATGGTGCCTGCAACTGGATGAGTGAATGTGCTTCCGGTTGCATCTAAATATTCAATTCCAAACTGAGTATGCGTCAGGGTATGAGTCCCGTTCTTCAGGTCCTGCCCGTAATTAATTGTCAGGTGGGTAGTAATATCTGTGTCCATTCTGACCTGGGAAGGGATACCAAAAAACTGATTCGGAGAAAAAACCTCCTGCTGACCATTGATAGAGGCGTGAATATTAGCGCTGTGTTGCGGGTTGTTTTTTTCAGTACTCATAATGAACTCCTGTTCGCGTCATTTAGAGGCGCTGATCCCAAACCAGCTCCCTCCCAACGATTAAACAAGCGCCACTCAAACCGCCGATACTGTGAAATCTGACAGTACTGACCAACGGTACCCCCCCCCTACTGCGCCATCCCCAGCTCGCGTTTGACCATCTTCGCCAACTTCACGCTATCAATCGGCTTGAGCAAAAAGTCCACCACGCTCAGGTGCATCGCGTCGATCACGTCCGGTGCCTCGGCATCCCCCGACATGATGATGATCGGCAACGCAGCCCGGGTGGACTCGCGTACTTTGCGGATCAGTTCCAGGCCGTTGCTGGGCGCCATGCGCAAATCGGTGATCAACAAACCAATGGATGTGCTGGCATTCAAGAGTTCCCAGGCCGCCTCGCCGCTGTCTGCCGTCATGCAGCGAATGCCATCCAGCCCAAGAATCTCCGCCAACAGTTCACGGGCATCTTTATCGTCATCAACGATCAGTACCCGCTGCGGCGGTAGATCAGGCTCCAGCATCACGGCGCTTAGCGCCTCGCGCTCGGCATCGCTCAAAATATCTTGGTCGGGCATATATTTCTCAGCAGTTGCACTCAATCTCCCAGCACAGAAGTCAGACATCACCGGAAGGGCGAACAATGTGCACTTCGTCGGATAGTTTTCCTAGTGGGCGTTCTACGGGGTCTGGACGATATTCATGTAAGGTTTTTCCCTAGTCATTGAAGGCCGGATAGCTACCTAGACTTACGTCCAATGGGCACCCGCCGCGTGGGGGTCGACCATGAGGGACGATAACGACAAAAAAACTGCGGTCATGGTTATGAGTAAAGCTGATGCTTTCACCCAGGCAGGGAAAACTGCGGTATTGCAGAACATTCACGGCACCCTGCAATTCCTGCAACGCTTCCCTCCGTTCAATCAGATGGAAAACGCCCACCTGGCGTTTCTGGTAGAGCAGTGCCAGTTGCGCTTCTACGGCCCCGGCGAGAGCATTCTCAAACCGTCGGCAGGCCCTGTGGAGCACTTCTACATCGTCAAACAGGGGCGGGTGATCGGCGAGCGGCCGGATTCGGCGCAAACCACCTTCGAAATCACCACCGGCGAATGCTTCCCCCTGGCCGCGCTACTGGGGGAACGGGCGACGCGAACTGAGCACAAGGCCGCCGAAGACACGTTCTGCCTGCAATTGAACAAGCCGGCGTTTATCAAGTTGTTTGCCCTGTCCGGGCCGTTTCGCGACTTTGCCTTGCGTGGGGTCAGCAGCCTGTTGGACCAGGTCAACCAGCAAGTCCAGCAAAAGGCCGTGGAAACCCTCGGCACCCAGTATTCGTTGAACACCCGCCTGGGCGAGTTGGCCATGCGCCACCCGGTGACCTGCAGCCCGCGGACGCCGCTGCGTGAGGCGGTCACGCTGATGCATGAGCAGCAGGTCGGCAGCATTGTGGTGGTCGATGAACACAAGGCGCCCCTGGGGATTTTCACCCTGCGTGACCTGCGCCATGTCGTGGCCGAAGGCACCAGCGATTTCACCCAGGCCATCGAACAGCATATGACCCAGGCGCCCTTCTTCCTCAGCCCGGATCACAGCGCCTTCGACGCAGCGATTGCCATGACCGAGCGGCATATCGCCCATGTGTGCCTGGTCAAGGATCGGCGCCTGTGTGGAGTGGTGTCCGAGCGCGATCTGTTTTCCCTGCAACGGGTTGACCTGGTCCACCTGGCACGCACCATCCGCAATGCACCACGGGTGGAAAACCTGGTGGCGATCCGTGGCGAGATCAGCCAATTGGTGGAGCGCATGCTGGCCCACGGCGCGTCCTCGACCCAGATCACCCATATCATCACCCTGCTCAACGATCACACGGTATGCCGGGTCATCGAGCTGAGCATCGCAGACAAGGGCGACCCCGGCGTGCCATTCAGTTGGCTGTGTTTTGGCAGCGAAGGCCGCCGTGAGCAGACGCTGCACACCGACCAGGACAACGGCATCCTGTTCGATGCCCGCGATGCCGCCCACGCCGCCGAGATTCGTGGCCTGCTGTTGCCCCTGGCGCAGCAGATCAATCAAAGCCTGGCGCTGTGCGGTTTCACCCTGTGCAAGGGCAATATCATGGCCGGCAACCCCGAGCTGTGCCTGTCCCGTGCCGAATGGGCCCGGCGCTTTGCCGCATTTATCCGCGAAGCGACGCCAGAGAACCTGCTCAAGTCCAGCATCTATTTCGACCTGCGGGTGGTGTGGGGCGATGAGCAAGGCTGCGAGCAACTGCGCCAGGGCATGCTTGAGCAAGTGGCGGACAATCGCCTGTTCCAACGGATGATGGCCGAGAACGCCTTGCGCCAGCGTCCGCCGGTGGGGCGCTTCCGTGACTTCGTGCTGACGCGTAAAGGCTCGGACAAGGCCACCCTCGACCTCAAGGTGCAGGGCCTCACGCCCTTCGTCGACGGTGCCCGCCTGCTGGCCCTGGCCAATGGCATCGCCACCAACAACACCCTGGAGCGCTTGCGTCAGCTGGTGGATAAAGAGGTGATCGAACGCCTGGACGGCGCGGCCTATGAAGAGGCCTACCACTTTATCCAGCAAACCCGCATGCAGCAGCACCAGTTGCAAACCCGCGAGAACCAGCCCTACTCCAACCGGGTCGACCCCGACAGCCTCAACCACCTGGACCGGCGCATCCTGCGTGAGTCCCTGCGCCAGGCCCAACGCCTGCAAAGCAGCCTGGCCCTGAGGTATCAGCTGTGAGCCTGTTCAGTTGGCTGCGCCCTGCCCGGCCAGGCCTGAATGCCCAGCAACAGGCGCGCCTGCAACAACTGGCTGCCCCCAAGGCACTCGGCGAACACAGTCTGCGCGAGCAGCGCTGGGTGGTACTGGACCTGGAAACCAGCGGCCTGAACCTCAATCGCGACCAGGTGCTGTCGATTGGCGCGGTGGTGATCGAAGACGGCGCCGTCGACTTTTCCCAGCAGTTCGAACGTACCCTGCAACGGGCCGACAACAAACTCAGCCCCAGCGTGCTGATCCATGGCCTGGGCCCCAGTGCGATCGCCGCCGGTTGCGATCCAGCCGAAGCGTTACTGGACTTCATGGACTTTGTCGGCGACAGCCCGCTGCTGGCGTTCCACGCACCATTCGACCAGCACATGCTTGGCCGAGCGCTCAAGGACAGCCTGGGTTATCGCCTGACCCATCCGTTCCTCGACGTGGCAGACCTGGCGCCCATGCTGTGCCCCCAGGCGCATATCCGCGAAGCCGGCCTGGATGACTGGATTACCCATTTCAACCTGCAAGTGGGCGAACGCCATCACGCCAGCGCCGATGCCCTGGCCACCGCAGAATTGATGTTGATTCTATTCAGCCGTGCCCGCCAGCAAGGGCTGGACAGCCCTGCCGCGTTGCAACAACGCCTGAGCCAGTGGAAACGTCGCAAACAAGCCCCTTCCTTCTAACGGCTGCCGTTCAGTTAATAGAGGCAATCGGTAACCTGTGGCGAGGGAGCTTGCTCCCGTTGGGGCGCGAAGCGGCCCTGAAACGGGAGCAAGCCCCCTCAGCAGCATCCGTCCCGCCCGACCAACGCCAATTGCACCCATCCGCCACCTCTGCCACAATCGCGAATAATTCTCGTTAGTTTAAACATCTCGATTGGTGATGCCTTGTCGTCAGCCCAAAGTCCCCACAGTGAGCTTGTTGGCACGTTGTACCGTGACCATCGCGGCTGGCTGCTGGCGTGGCTGCGGCGCAACGTGGCCTGCCCCAGTCGTGCCGAGGACCTGAGCCAGGACACCTTCATGCGCCTGCTGGGCCGTGAAGAACTGCGTGAACCCCGCGAACCCCGGGCGTTTCTGGTGGCTGTCGCCAAGGGCCTGTTGTTCGACTACTTTCGTCGCGCCGCGCTGGAGCAGGCCTACCTCACTGAACTGATGCTGATCCCGGAAAGCGAACAGCCTTCCCCGGAAGAACAGCACCTGATCCTCGAAGACCTCAAAGCCATCGACCACCTGCTCGGCAAGCTGTCCAGCAAGGCCCGCGCCGCGTTCCTCTATAACCGCCTGGACGGCCTGGGCCACGCCGAAATCGCCCAGCGCCTCGGCGTGTCGGTGCCCCGGGTACGGCAATATCTGGCCCAGGGGATCCGCCAGTGCTACATCGCCCTGTATGGCCAGCCGTTGTGAGCCAGGTCAGTTCCAGACCGGTCAGCGCACGGGTGCTGGATGCGGCGATTGCCTGGCAACTGTCCCTGGACTCCGGGGACAGCAGCGCCGTGGAGCATGAAGCATTCAACAAATGGCTGGCCAGCAGCGAAGAACACGCCCGCGCCTGGCGCCAACTGGGCATGCTCGACCAGCGCTTCAGCGTGGCCAGCGGCCCGGCACGGGCGGCGCTGCTGCAATCGCGCGAAGGCATTCGGCAACGGGTGCGCAAGTTCGGCAGCGGCCTGGCCAGTGTGGTGCTGGTCTGCGGCCTGGCGGTGTTCGCCGGCCAGCGCTACGTGCCGATCAACTACTGGCTGGCCGACCAACGCACCGCCACCGGTGAACAGCGCACGCTGAAACTGGCAGATGGCACCCTGATCAACCTCAACACCCACAGCGCCATTGACGTGCGTTTTGACGAAAAGCGCCGAGTAATCGTGCTGCAGGAAGGTGAGATCTTCGTCGAAACCGGGCACAACGATGGGCGCCCCTTTGTTGTCGAGACCCGCGACGGCAGCCTGCGCGCCCTGGGTACGCGGTTTATCGTCAAGCGCGAGGACGACGGCACGCGGCTCAGCGTGTTGCAGTCGGCGGTTGCGGCGCAGCCCGAGGCGTTGCACCAGGAGCAGGTGTTCAAGGAAGGTCAGCAAGTGCTGATGCGCCGTAACAGCCTCGGCCCGTCGCTGGCCGTAACCCCCGGCACCGACGCCTGGACCCGCGGCATGCTGGTGGTGGACAACGCGCGGCTGGGGGATGTGGTCGAGGAACTGGCGCGCTACCGCACCGGCTACCTGGGTGTGGATAAAAACGTCGCCGACCTGCGCATCACCGGCAGCTTCCCGCTGCACGACACCACGCTGGCGCTTAACGCGCTGCTGCCGACCCTGCCGGTGCAGATCGAGCAACATACGCCGTGGTGGATTAACGTGGCCGCCAGGCCCGTGCCAGACGGTTCCGTTAGCAATAATTGAATAAAGGCAATGTCGAAAACAAAGCCCTCTGCGCCCCCGCTACCGAGGCGCTGGTCGCTGAATGCCGACTGCGCTGCGGGGTGGCCGGTGCACTCAACCTCAATCGCTTCGCCGACTGCAAAAGCTACGAAGAGCGCGTAAGCATTCACAGATTTATTTTCACTTGGCCCTATCACTTTTTGATTCTCGTCCGGCACCTAGGCAATTGAGAAATATTTCCATTCCGGAGCCGCCCTATGTCCCGCACATTAGACACCTTGTTGCGCCCCAGCCTGCTAGCCGTGGCCATCGCCCTCAGCGCCCCGCTGACCAGCACCTCGCTGTTCGCCGCCGAACAGGCATCCAGTGTGCGCGCCTACAACCTGCCGGCTGCGCCATTGGCCAGCACCCTGAACCAGATCGCCAGCCAGGCCGGCCTCCCCCTGACCCTCAGCCCGGCACTGGCCGCCGGCAAGACCTCGGCCCCGGTCAAGGGCCAGTTCGATGCACCGGGCGCACTGCGCGAGGCCCTGCGTGGGACGGGGTTGCAGTTGGAGCAGAGCAGCGCAGGCACCTACACCCTGGTGGCGATTCCAGAGGGTGTGGTGTCGCTGCCGGAGACCAATATCACCGGGCAGGGGAATTACGAGAGCGCGTGGGGGCCGGTGGAGGGTTATGTTGCTACGCGGACGGCGGCGGGGAGCAAGACTGATACGGCCCTGGTAGAAGCACCCCGCTCGATTTCCGTGGCCACCCGCCAGCAAATGCTGGACCGCAACGTTCAGAACCTGGATGACGCGGTCAAATACATGCCGGGAATCGTGTCCGCCAGCTACGGCAGTGATACCCGATACGACTGGATGCGTGTGCGTGGCTTCGAACCCACCCATTTCCTCGATGGCCTGCCATTGCCTCGCGGTGTGTACGCCAACCCGAAAGCGGAAACCTGGAACCTTGATCGTCTCGCCCTACTGCGCGGCCCGGCCTCGTCGGTCTACGGCCAGACCCCGCCAGGCGGTCTGCTGGATATGGTCAGCCGGCGCCCCAGCGCGGAATCGAGCAATGCCATCCAGGTGCAATACGGCAGCGACAACTATCGCCAGATCAACTTCGCCAGCACCGGCAAGATTGACGATGAAGGTCAGTTTCTTTATGGCCTCAGCGGCGTGGTGCGCGATGCCGGCACCCAGGTCGATCACATCGACAACAAGCGCTACAACATTGCGCCCAGCCTGACCTGGAACATTGATCCCGATACCAAGCTGACCGTGCTCTCGCAGTTCACTCGCGACGATACCGGCGCCACCAGCCAGTTCCTGCCGATCGTGGGCACCAAGATCAAATCACCGCTGGGTGAGGTCTCGCACCATAAGAACCTGGGTGACCCGGACTACGAGTTCTACGACCGTACCTATTACGCATTGGGCTATGCCTTTGAACATCGTTTCAACGATACCTGGCAGTTCAAGCAAAACCTGCGTTACACCAAGTCGGAGTTGTCGTTTCAGCAGCTGACTGTCGGTGCCCACGGCTGGTCCCAGGTAGATGCTGAGGGCAACATCAGCCGTTCCTCGACCAATGTGGACGAGGACATCGATCAGTTTGCAGTGGACAACAATTTCCAGGCCGACTTCGCTACCGGCAATATCAACCACACTGTGCTGATAGGCCTGGATCATCAGCGCACTAATTCCTCCTATCTGTCCATTTTCGGCGGCGCCGGGACCGTTAACATCTACAAACCAGTTTATGGGCAGCCAATTGAGCGCCCGGCGCGCAAAGATGCGTACTACGACTACGACCAAAAAACCGTCCAGACCGGCCTCTACGTGCAAGACCAGATGGCCCTGGACAAATGGCGCCTGACCCTGGGCGGCCGTGAAGACTGGGTGCATCAAGGCACCACGTACCTCAACAAGAGCGACGCGACCAACACCGACCGCAGCAAGAACTTCAGTGGCAACGCGGCACTGAGTTATGTGTTCGACTCAGGTTTTGTACCGTACCTGTCCTACGCCGAATCATTCCAGCCAGCGAGCAACGCCAGCGTCGACCCGGTCAAGTCGTACAAACCTACCGAAGGCAAGCAGTGGGAACTGGGGGTCAAGTATCAGCCACCTGGCTCCAATACCCTGCTTAGCGCGGCGGTCTATGACCTGACCCAGAAAAACGTGCTGGTCACTCGATTCGGCTCGGCTGGCGAGTCGATCACCGACCAGGCCGGCGAAGTCAAGGTCAAGGGCCTGGAACTGGAAGCGGTGTCTGACGTGACCGAGAACCTCAAGGTCATCGCCGCCTACACCCTGGCCAAATCCGAGGTGCAAACAGGCATCTACAAAGGCAACCGCCTGCAACTGATACCCAACCAGCAAGCCTCCCTGTGGACCGACTACACCTGGCACGACGGTGTGCTCGACGGTTTCGGTATCGGCTTTGGGGCCCGCTACACCGGCAACACCTACGGCGACCAAGGCAATACCTGGCTAGGCAAGGCTGATGCCTACACCGTATTCGACGGTGCGGTGCATTACGACCTCGGCCGCCTGGACAACAGCCTCAAAGGTGCCTCGGTAAAACTGAACGCCACCAACCTGTTCGACAAGCAGTACATCTCCACCTGTGATGCCTCCTACTGCTACTACGGTGATCAGCGCAGCGTCGTCGCCAGTGCCACTTACCAGTGGTAATCGGCTGAGTTAACAACCAGGCCGCCCCGTGGGCGGCTTTGGTGTGTCTGAAGGCTAGAAAATGAAAAGCACAACCATCCGCCGCTGGTCCTTCATCCACACCTGGACCAGCCTGATCTGCACTGTGTTCCTGCTGATGCTGGCGCTGACCGGCTTGCCGTTGATCTTTCACCACGAGATCGATCACCTGCTGGGCAACGAACCCGAGCTCAAGCAGATGCCGGCCGATACTCCGCAGCTCAACCTTGAGCAACTGGTGGCCAAGGCCCAGGCCCATCGCCCGGGCGAAGCCATGCAGTACCTGGCCTGGGATGAGGACGACAAGAACGGGGTGGTTGCGATCATGGCGGCCACCGCCGGCACCGAGCCCAATTCGTCCCACACCTTTATGCTCGATGCGCGCACCGGGGAAAGCGTGGAGATGCCGTCGGCCAATGGCGGCTTGACGATGTTCCTGCTGCGCCTGCATGTGGATATGTTCGCCGGCCTGCCGGGCAAGTTGCTGCTGGCCTTTATGGGCGTGCTGTTTGTGCTGGCGATTGTTTCCGGCACGGTGTTGTACCTGCCCTTTATGCGGCGCTTGAAGTTCGCCACGGTGCGCCAGGACAAGTCCACGCGCCTGCGCTGGCTGGACCTGCATAACCTGATCGGCGTCGTCACCCTGACCTGGGCCCTGGTGGTGGGCGTCACCGGGGTGATCAGCGCCAGTGCCGACTTGATCATCGCCGCATGGCGCAGTGACAGCCTCACCGCGATGATCGAACCCTATAAGAACGCGCCACCGCTGACCTCGCGGGCGCCGGCCACCGACCTGCTGAAGATTGCTGAGCAGGCCGCGCCGGGCATGACCCCAGACTTTATTGCGTTCCCCGGTACGCGCTTTTCCAGCGAGCACCATTACGCAGTGTTTATGAAAGGCAGCACGCACCTGACCTCGCACCTGCTGACCCCGGTGCTGATCGACGCCAGCGACCTGAGCGTCACCGCCGTGGCCGGGCGGCCGTGGTACATGGACGCCATGGGCATGTCCCAGCCCCTGCACTTTGGCGACTATGGCGGCATGCCGATGAAAATCCTCTGGGCGGTGCTGGATGTGCTGACCATCATCGTGCTGGGCAGCGGCGTATACCTGTGGCTGGTGCGGCGCAAGGCGGCCAAGTCATGAGGCCAAGGCAATCGAATTTCTGGAAGGTGTTCGGGGTGCCGCTGGGGATCGGGCTGCTCAGTGCTGCCGGACTGTTTGCGGCGTTGCTGGGGGATGGGGGTTGGGATTCCCTGAGCTGGGTTGGGCTGGGGATCCCGGCGGCAATCGGTGTCTGGGGGTTGCTGCGGCGGCCGTGAGGGCGCTATCGCAGGCAAGCCAGCTCCCACAGTTGACGGTGTTCACACATCAAAATGTGTGTGGGTTGGTCTGGGGGTTGCTGCGGCGACCGTGAGGACGCCATCGCAGGCAAGCCAGCTGCCACAGTTGGCAGTGTTCACACATCAAAATGTGGGAGCTGGCTTGCCTGCGATGAGGCCCGCAAAAACAACCAAGATCCCCCTCGCCAGTCACCTCGCAACTGTCTAGTCTATGGCCGACCCTTTCCGAGGATTGCCCATGTTCGCGCCCAGCATGACCTTGTTCCACAACCCTGCCTCGCCGTTTGTCCGCAAAGTCCTGGTGCTGCTCCACGAAACCGGCCAGCAAGACCGCGTTGTCCTGGAGACTGTGCTGGTCACGCCGGTCAACCCGATCACCGCGTTGAACGAGGGCAACCCGCTGGGCAAGATCCCGGCCCTGCGCCTGGCCGATGGCAATGTGTTGCACGACAGCCGGGTGATCCTCGACTACTTCGACCACCAGCATGTCGGCAACCCGCTGATCCCCCGGGACGGCTCGGCCCGCTGGCGTCGCCTTACCCTGGCCTCGATGGCCGACGGGATCATGGACGCGGCCGTACTGGTACGCTATGAAACCGCCATGCGCCCGGCAGACAAACACTGGGATAGCTGGCTGCAGGAGCAGCGCAACAAAATCCGCCGCGCCCTGGCCGAATTGGAACAGGACGCTATCGCTGAACTGGCCAGCCATTTCGACATCGCCGCGATCAGCGTCGCCTGCGCCCTGGCGTATGTGGACTTCCGCCACCCCGACCTGCAGTGGCGTTCAAGCAATCCCAAACTGGCCGCCTGGTACGCCGAGGTCAGTCAGCGGCCGTCAATGTTGGCGACCCAGCCGCCGACCTGATTCCTGTAGCAACCCGTTATGGGTGGCAAGCAAGGCTTGTTGTGGCGAGGGGGCAAGCCTCCTCGCCACAACAAGGCCATTAGCCACAAAGGTGTCGCGCCACTCCGGAAACAGCGCGTTAATTTTTCCCACCAGTTGTGCCTTCTCCCGCTGATCCTCCCGTAGCCCGATCATTGCATCTCCTCCAACTCGGCCGCCTTACGCTTGCCCACCCCATACCAGTCCAGTTTGCGTGTCAGCACCATCACCGTACCCAGCAGCCCGAACAGCAACAGCGAGCCCATCAACAGCGCGTAGTCCTCGGCACTCAACAACCCGTACAGCAAGCCATACAGGGCCGCCAACCCCGTCGAAAACCCCAGCCCATGGGCCACGCTGCGCAGCACATGGCACACGTAAAAACCGATCAACAACACACAGGCACTGGCCGAGATCAGGTACGCCAAGGCAAAGCCGATATGCTCGGACAACGACAGCAACAGCAAGTAGAAAAACGCCAGGGCCACCCCCACCAACGCATACTGGATCGGGTGCACCGCCAGGCTTTTGAGCACTTCAAACAGGAAGAAACCGGCGAACGTCAGAGCGATGAACAGCAGCGCATATTTGATCGCGCGGTCGCTCTTGAGGTACTGGTCCACCGGGTCGATAAAGTTCACGCCAAAGCTGCGTTCGTTGAAGTCCTCGCAGCGACTGCCAACCACACAGCCGTACAACGATTCCTCAAGGTTGGTGGAGAAGAACGAGGTCTGCCAGTTGGCGCTGAAGCCTTGGTCGTTGATCTCACGCTGCGCCGGCAGGAAGTTGCCGACAAAGCTCGGATGGGGCCAGTTGGAGGCCAGCTTGACCTTGCTGGTCTTGCCCACCGGCAGTATCTGCAGTTGTTCGGTGCCCTGCAGGCGCAGGTCGAAGGCAAAATCCAGCGGCGCGGGGTTCTTAATGTCCTGGGTCGGCAACATCACGTGTACGCCAGCGCCGAGAAAGCTCACTTGGGTGCCCGGGGCAAACTCCAGGCGTTGGCTGCCCAGCTCCAGTTTCAGGGCGTTTTCAATGCCGCGGATATCGCTGATACCGACCGCCAAAAATGCCTGGCCAAACTTGTAATCGGCAAAGTCCTCCTTGATGCCCATTTGCGCCGGCAGCACAAAGCGGCCGCTGATGCGGTTGTCGGCATGGAACAGCCGCGCCTGGTAGATTCCTCGCGCCCGCAGTTCGGTTTGTACCTGCCCATCGAGCTCGAACTGCTCCGGCAGGAAGTACAGGCGGCCCTGTTCTTCGCTGAGCACTTCATAGCGTTTGTTGAGTTTTTCGTTGAGCTTCCACTCACGCACGGTCTTGCGAAACGGCACCACCATCAATGGCCCGCTGACCTGCTGGCTGTAGCTGGAGCTGCGGGCAATGTCCATCACGACGCCGTCGCGCAGTTCCTGGCGCTCGTTGATGATGCCGTTGATCATCAGCAACGGAATCATCAATAGCAGGATCAGCAGCGCGATGGCGCCCAGTTTGAATAGCAGACTGCGGTTCATGGGTCTCTCCCTGTTTTGATGGGGAGAGTCTGGCGGCAGCCTGTGGGGGATTTATGAGGGCAATGTGGAGACTGTGTGGAGATGCAGCACCACTTCCACGCCACCCGGCACGTTGCCAATCAGCAATGAGCCGCCGTGCAGCTTCATCACTTCTTCGACAAAGTTCAGGCCCAGGCCGGTGCTTTTGCGGCCACTGACCGGGCGCGGCAGGGAATAGAAACGCTCGCTCAGGCGTGGCAGGGCGTATTCGGGGATCGGTTCGGCCTGGTTGAACAGGCGCACATCCACAGCATGATGCCGCACCTGGGCGCTGAAACGCAGCGTGCCGCCGGGCGGGGTGAAGTCCAGGGCATTTTCCAGCAGATTGCCCAGGGCCTGGCGCAGCAGAAACGGCTCGCCAAACAGCTTTACGTCGGCTTCGATCAGACGTTCGACCTGCAACCCGGCCTGCTCGATCCGCGCGCATTGTGCCTTGAGGACCTCATCGACCAAGGCGGCCAACGGTACCGAAATCTGCTGCTCCAAGCCCTGGCGCTGCTCGACCTGGGCCAGGTTCAGCAGGCGTTCGATCAACTGCTGCAAGCGCGCACTTTCACTGGCGATATTGCCGACGAACCGCTGCTGCTGGGCGACTGTCATTTCCCCCTGCAACAGTTCCGCCGCGCCGCGAATCGCCGCCAATGGGCTTTTCAGTTCGTGGGTCAGGGTGTGCACATAACGCTCGACATAGGCCTTGCCTTCCAGTTGCGTGCGCATGTGCTCCACAGCGGTGGATAACTGCGCCAACTCGCCGCCACGATAATGCGGCAACTCGGCGCGGCGCCCTTCGCTGACCGCCTGGGCATAGGTGGTCAGGCGCCGTAGCGCCGCGCTCAACCACCAGGACAACAGGGCCCCCAACAGCAAGCCCAGCGCCACCAGACCGGCGCCGTACCACAGCAGGCGGCGTTCGGTACGGTCGACGTAGGGCTGCAGCGAGCTGTTGGGCTTGGCCACCGTGACCACGCCAATGATCTGCCCGTTATCGCGGATCGGCGCGCCCACGTGCATCACCGAGGACGCCGGGTCATCGGCATCGCTGCGGGTCGAGCGGGCGCCGTACTCACCGCGCAGGGTCAGGTACACATCGTTCCATTTCGAGTAGTCCTGGCCCACCGCCGTACCGCTGGAATCCAGCAACACGACACCCTTGGCGTCCGTCACATAGATGCGGTGGTTGACCTGGTTTTTCGCCAGGCCCCAGATGGTTGCCCCCGGCTGGCGCTCGCCGTAGGCCTTGAGCACGGTGGGCCAGTGGCTTTGGCCAAGGGTGCCGTTCTTCACATCATCACGCAGGATTTCCGCCAGCAGGTTGGCGGTGTCCACCAGGGTTTCTTCAGTGGACTGACGCACGCCGGGGCGGATTTCCTTCATGACGGTGTTGAGCACAAAGTAGCCGGTCAGGCCGATAAACAGCGCATACACCAGGAAAATCCGCAGCCCCAGGCGCATCAGGCGTGGCTCGGGCTGTAGCTGTAGCCCAGGCCGCGATGGGTCTGGATCGGCTCGGCCTCGGCAACCACGCCACGCAGCTTGCTGCGCAGGCTTTTGATATGGCTGTCGATATTGCGCTCGTAGCCGGCATCGGCGGCCACGCCGACCGCATCCAGCAACTGCTCGCGACTGAACACCCGTTCGGGCTGTTCCAGCAGGCAATTGAGCAGGCGGAATTCATGGCGAGTCAGGCCCAGCAACTGGCCGCGATACTGGATCTGCACCCGCTCGTGGTCTACCTGGAACAGCCCGCCGCTGGCCGGCACTGCCACTGGCGCCACGCGCTTGAGGATCGCCTTGACCCGCGCCGCCACTTCCCGTGGGCTGAAGGGTTTGACCACATAGTCGTCGGCGCCGATTTCCAGGCCCACCACGCGGTCGATCTCGCCGTCGCGGGCACTGAGGAACATCACCGGCACTTCGCTGAAGCGGCGCAGTTGCTTGCAGGTTTCAAAGCCGCTGATGTCCGGCAGGCCGATGTCGAGGATCAGCATATCGGCCGGGGTCTGCCGCTGATGCTCCAGCGCGGCCTGGCCGAGGGTCAGCCAGGTGGTGGTGAAGCCTTCGCCCTGCAGGGCAAAAATCAGCGTATCGGCTATCGCCGCTTCGTCTTCGACAATCAGGATATGGGGCATGGCGTCCGAGCACTGGGAGCTAAAGGTGAACGGTGCCCCATGCCTTGTGCGGCGTCAATCAGCAGTCAGGTTTGTCGGCGGTGTAGCGCCGGGCCGGGTTCACCGCAGCGCCGAACTCGCGCAGAGCCTTGGCGCCGATCAGCAGCGGGTAGTTGAAGCTGCTGCGGTCGGTGAGGTTGACCTCCACCGTACGCTTGACGTTGCCCAGGCACATTTCCAGCTCCACCACCGGGCGCTTGGCCACGCTGGTGTCTTCCTTGTCTTCATCTTCGTCGGCGCGGTTCTTGATCTTGCTGATGCGCGCCACTTTGTGTTCATAGACCTTGTTGCTCACATCCTTGCCACTGAGACGGAACCGCACCCAGTCCTCGCCATCGCGGGTGAAGGTCTGGATGTCGCGGGCCGACAGCGAGGCGGTCAGCGCGCCGGTGTCCATCTTGGCCTTGAAGGTCTCGCCGATTTCCGGCAACTGGATATATTCGTAGCGCCCGTACAGGGTCGGCTCGGCGGCCATCACGGGCAGGGCAACCACGGCTAACAGGGCAAGGAGGGATTTCACGTAGGAGGTTTCCTTGAAGGTAAGTAGGCCAATACTAGACTGCAAACACAGCCCGAAGTTGGATCGTTACCCAGCATACGCAACACAAAGTGAAACATTCGTCAGGTCAATTGCGATTTGGCCTCTAGACTCAAGCTGCTTATGATGGCCCGTCCAACCGTTTGCAAGAGTTCCTTATGCGCCGCCTGCTCACCGGCTGTTTCGTCACACTGCTGCTGTTACTCAACACGCTGATCCTGATCGGCCCGCTGATGGTCTTCGCCCTGCTCAAGCTGGTGGCGCCCGGGCGGTCACGGGACTATGCCTCCCGGGCCGTGATGTGGATTGCCGAGACCTGGGCCGAGATCGACAAGCTGATCTTTGCCCTGTGTATCCCCACCCAATGGGATATTCGCGGCGATACCGGGCTGAGGGTCGATACCTCGTACCTGGTGATCAGCAACCATCAATCCTGGGTGGATATCCCGGCGCTGATCCAGACCCTCAACCGGCGCACGCCATTTTTCAAATTCTTCCTGAAAAAGGAGCTGATCTGGGTGCCGTTCCTGGGCCTGGCCTGGTGGGCCCTGGATTACCCGTTCATGAAGCGCTACACCAAGGCGTTCCTGGCCAAGCATCCGGAACTGGCGGGCCAGGACCTGAAGATCACCAAACAGGCCTGCGAGCTGTTCAAGCGCCAGCCGGTGACGGTGGTCAACTACCTGGAAGGCACGCGCTTTACCGAGGCCAAGCGGGCCCAGCAGAACTCGCCGTTCACTCGCCTGCTCAAGCCCAAGGCCGGTGGCGTGGCATTTGTACTGGCGGCCATGGGCGAGCAGTTGGATGCGATCCTCGACGTAACCGTGGTCTACCCACAGGACAGGATTCCAGGGTTCTGGGATTTGATCAGCGGCGCGGTGCCCCGGGTGATTGTTGATATCCGCACCCGCGAGCTGGATCCGGCGTTGTGGCAGGGGGATTACGAGAATGATCCGGCGTTTCGCCAGAGCGTCCAGAACTGGGTCAACCAGCTCTGGCTGGAGAAGGATGCGCGCCTTAATGAGCTTATCAGGTGACTCGCCGCAACCCGTGACGGCCACCTGGCAGGCTGGTTCATTTAAAACTTGATCGAAGCACCGGCACCGGCACTAAAACCCACACCGGCAACGCTCCCGGAGGCGTCCGCGCCGCCGGAGACACGACCCGTTTCCGAGTCAGGCTTATTGCCGTTGATCATTTCATCGTAAGACATGAACTTCAGACCAGAGGTCTTACCCGATCCCGAATCGGGCTTCTTACCCGAGGCATTACCCGACTCCGAATCAGGCTTATTGCCGTTGATCATTTCATCGTAAGACATGAACTTCATGCCTGCAGCCTTCTCAAACTCCTCCCTGGTCATCTTGCTGTAGTCGACCGGGGGTTTGCCAAATCCCGGGAATGAATTGCGCGATATTGTTGATTCGCTCATTGGAAGATCTCCTTAAAGGGAACGACACCCGGTCTGGAGCCCCCTCGCTGGGGGAGGAGAAGGCCGAGTTCCAGCCGGGTGTAGATCAGTGGTTAGAGCCGACCGCTCAGTTCCCAGGACGACTTCACACCGAGGTGTTTTTCAGCTCCCCGCCCCCCAGATGCCGGCTAGCTTGCCCAGTACTGAACTGTCGGCACCCTGGCCACCCAGGTACTGCAGGATCACCGGGGCAAACTGGCCGATCATGCCGCTGTCCATGCCCAAGGCGCTGAACGCAGTGTTCAGATCGTTGGTGTCCTTGACGTTCCCCAACAGGCCATCGAGGCCGCTGGTCTTGCTGCCACCGGTTTGGCCGAGCATGCCGCTCAAGGCGCCAAGGCTGCCCAAAGCGTTGCCACCCGACAGCTTATCCAGGCCCGGCACGCTTTTGCCCAACTGCGAATAATCAGTGCTGCTGAGTTGGTTCTTGGCCAGGCCCAACATCGCACCGGTGCCACCGACGGCCTGCTCCGGGGTGACATTCAACTGTTTGGTCAACGCTCCCAGCAAACCTGCGGTTTGTGCGCTCGGCGCAGCGGCGGCGGCCTTGTTGGTGCCCTGGGCGCCAGCGACGGCGTTGGCCACATCACCCAGGCTGAAGCCTGCTGCAAATACCGGGCTGGCCGCCACGGTCAGGAGGCAGGACAGGGCAAAACCGCGTGAAATCTTCATCGAGACAACCTCGTAAATGTAGGAGCTAAAGCAGCCGTTTGACCCAGCATCCCACCGGTTGTTCCAGCTCACAGATTTGTTCAGAAAAGCCCCAAAAACCGACACCATCAAACTGCCACTAGGAACCCATCGCCAGCCACAGGGTCAATCAACACACTACAAAACTTGTCAGGAAGAGCCTTATGACTGCGTCCCAACCCCCAGTGATCGAGCACAAGCCCTCATTCTGGACCCGCCCGCGCCTGTTCATCGGCGTCTGCGTGGTGGTGGTTGCCGGTATCGGCGGCGCGCTCTATACCCAGGACAGCGTCAAGTCTGCAGCGACCCTGGTCAGCAGCACCCAACAGCCGGCGGCGCAAATCATGGCGCACAAGGATTACCTGGAAGTCCAGCCGATTGCGGCCACTGCGCCGGAACCGGACCGCAGCCTCGAACTGTGGGCCCTGCCTGCAGGCGGCACGCCGGTGTCTTTGGGCCTGTTGCCGGAGGATGGCAAAGGCATCATCGGCCTCAACCCACGTCAGCAGGAAACTATCAGCCAGCCGGTGGAATTGATGGTCAGTTCGGAAACCAAGGGTGGCTCGGTGAGCAAGCAGCCTACCGGCCCGATGGTGTACCAGGGTGCGCTGGCGATCCGCTGATCCCCAGACACCCAATCGCCAATGTGGGGGCCCAGCTCCCACAGCCCCCACATTGGCGAGTGGTTGTTGCTGTTAAGCCGCGCTGAACAGCTTGTGCGGATCAATCACAAACTTCTTCGGCACACCTGCATCGAACTCGCCATAACCACGCGGCGCGTCGTCCAGGCTGATCACCTGCACACCCACGATCTCCGCGATGTTAATGCGGTCCCACATGATCGCCTGCATCAACTGGCGGTTGTACTTCATCACCGGGGTCTGGCCGGTGTGGAAGCTGTGGGACTTGGCCCAGCCCAGACCGAAACGAATGCTCAGGCTGCCCATTTTTGCGGCGGCATCCACCGCCCCTGGATCTTCAGTGACGTACAGGCCGGGAATACCGATCTTGCCCGCCACACGCACCACGCCCATCAGTGAGTTGAGCACCGTGGCCGGGGCTTCGGCCTTGACGCCGTCATGGCCATGGCCGCGGGCTTCAAAGCCCACGCAGTCAACGGCGCTGTCCACTTCCGGCTCGCCAAGCAGCGCGGCGATTTGCTCGTGTAGCGGGGTGTCGGTGGACAGGTCGGCGATTTCAAAACCCTGGGCCTTGGCGTGGGCCAGGCGGATCGGGTTGACGTCACCGATGATCACCACCGCCGCCCCCAGCAAGCGTGCGGAAGCGGCAGCGGCCAGGCCTACGGGACCGGCGCCGGCGATGTACACGGTGCTGCCAGGGCCAACGCCCGCAGTGACCGCGCCGTGGTAGCCGGTGGGCAGGATGTCGGAGAGGCAGGTCAGGTCACGGATTTTCTCCATGGCCTTGTCGCGATCCGGCAGTTTCAGCAGGTTGAAGTCGGCGTAGGGCACCAGCACGTACTCGGCCTGGCCGCCGGTCCAGTCGCCCATGTCCACGTAGCCGTAGGCACCACCGGCACGGGCCGGGTTGACGGTCAGGCATACGCCGGTGTGTTGTTCCTTGCAGGAGCGGCAGCGGCCGCAAGCAACGTTGAACGGCACAGACACCAGGTCGCCGAGTTTCAGGTTCTCGACGTCGCTGCCCTTCTCGATCACCTCGCCGGTGATTTCGTGACCGAGCACCAGGCCGGTCTGGGCGGTGGTACGGCCGCGCACCATGTGTTGGTCGGAGCCGCAGATATTGGTGGAGACCACGCGCAGGATAACGCCGTGTTCAATCTTCCTGCCACGGGGGTCCTGCATTTTGGGATAGTCGATTTTCTGTACTTCGACCTGACCGTTGCCGAGATACACGACACCACGATTACCAGACATGCTTTCACCTCGCTGTTGTTTTTATGGAACTGCGTTGCCCCTTTGGATGGGCAGCGCGTTTGAGTGCTCGGGTTACAGATGCTGTTTTTGCGTTGTTTGTGAGGGCCTCATCGCGGGCAAGCCCGCTCCCACAGGGTTCACATATCACCCGGTGGGAGCTGGCTTGCCTGCGATGGCGTCAGTCAGAGCACCACCGTTCTATTGGCGTTCAAGAACACCCGTCGCTCAATGTGGTACCCCACCGCCCGCGCCAATGTCAGTCCCTCGATATCCCGCCCCTTGGCAATCAGGTCCTCGGGATAGTGGCTGTGATCCACCACTTCCACGCCCTGGGCGATGATCGGGCCTTCGTCCAGGTCGTTATTGATGTAATGCGCAGTGGCGCCAACCAACTTCACCCCTTTGTTGTATGCCTGGTGATACGGCTTGGCGCCCTTGAACCCCGGCAGCAACGAGTGATGGATATTGATCGCCTTGCCATCCAACTTGCGGCACAGCTCCGGCGACAGCACTTGCATGTAGCGCGCAAGGATCACCAGTTCGGCCCCCGTCTCTTCAATCACTTGCCACACCTGGCGCTCTTGGGACGGTTTGTCATTGGGGTCGAGGGGGAAATGGTAGTAAGGAATCTGGTGCCAGTCGGCCAATGGCTTGAGATCGGGGTGGTTGGACACCACTGCGACCACGTCCATCGACAATTGGCCGATGCGTTGGCGGTACAAAAGATCGTTGAGGCAGTGATCGGCCTTGGACACCATGATCACCACTTTTGGCCGGTAGTTCGGCGCCGTCAGCTCGAAGATCATGCCAAAGGCTTCGCCGCGGGTGGCCAGGCCATCGCGGAAACCTTGCTCGTCAAAGTCGTCGGGCTGGCGGAATTCCACGCGGATAAAAAAACGCCCGGAGAGGCGGTCATCGAACGAATGGTGCTCGGTGACGTAGCAGCCCTGCTCGAACAGATAGCGGGTGACCGCGTCCACCGTGCCGAGCACGCTGGGGCAGTCGGCGGTCAAAATCCATGTATCGGGTGCGCGGCTCATACTTGAATCCTCAGGCCTTTGTGGCGAGGGGGCTTGCCCCCGTTGGGCTGCGAAGCAGCCCTAAAATCAGCCACTCGGTTCTTTCAGAAAAACTGCAGTGACCTTACCGGGACCGCTGCGCGCTCCAACGGGGACAAGCCCCCTCGCCACAACAGCCCATCTGCTCAGGCTTGGACACTCAGGCCGTATTCGGCCGAGGCATCCTGCAGCCACAACCACCAATAGTCCGAGAAGCTGCGACGAATCAGCAGTTCCCAGGTGTCTTCAGCGGTATGGCGGATCACCAGTTGCGACTTGGCGAACACCGTGCCCACGGCCTTGCCCACCGGGAAGTTGTCGGGGTGCACGTCGTAACTGGTGGATTTCATCAGCACATCGCGTACGTTCGGGCCGCTCAGTTCGAGGATCTGCTGGCCGCCGCTGACGTTGACGATCTGGATATGCAAATCCCCCAGGGCCGCGCGCAGGTTTTGCTCGGCGGCAAATTCCTCACCGCTCGGCACGATCAGCAACCATTCATCCGGGCCGAGCCATTGCAGGCTGGTTTCACCTTTGACGATCACGCTCAGGGCACCCGGCAGTTCGATGCCCAGGGCCTTGTGCACGCCAGCGGCGAACGCGGCATCGTGGCCATCGCCGCGCAGGGTCAGGTGGCCGAGGAGTTTCTTTTCACGCACGATCACGCCGGCGTTCTTGCGCCCCTTGCCGACCAGGCTGGCGAGGTCGGCATGGTGCAGCGACGACTCGGCCTTGGCGCCGGTGGTGGGGCGTTGTTGGTACACATTGGCTGCGGTCATAAAGCACCTTTCTTGAATTCTGTTGTGCGGCTTCTGCCGCCATCGCGAGCAAGCTCGCTCCCACATTTCGGAATGCATTTCCCCAGTGGGAGCGGGCTTGCTCGCGAAGGCCGCACCTCGGTCTATCAGATGTTCTGGCGCTCGCCTTTCGGGTCAAAGAACACCGAAGACACAATCTCCGCTTCGATCACACTGCCATCCGCCTGCGGTGAGAACACCCGCTCGCCCATACGCTTCAAGCCGCCCTTGACCACCGCCATCGCAAACGAATAGCCGAGGGAGTTGTGCGCATAGCTGGAGGTCACGTGGCCGACCATCTTCATCGGGATGCTCTGCTTCGGATCGAACACCAGCTGCGCGCCCTCAGGCAGCCACACTTTCGGGTCAATCGGCTTCAGGCCCACCAGTTGCTTGCGCTCTTCACGCACGCAGTCTTCGCGGTTCATCCCGCGCCAGCCGATCCACGAGAACGGTTTGGTGCGGCCCACACACCAGCCCATGTTGAGGTCGTCCGGGGTCATCGAGCCGTCGGTGTCCTGGCCGACGATAATGAAGCCCTTCTCGGCCCGCAGTACGTGCATGGTCTCGGTGCCATACGGGGTCAGGTTGTACTGTTTGCCAGCCTCGACAATCTGTTCCAGCACGCCCATGGCGTAGTCGGCCTGCACGTTGACTTCATAGGACAGCTCACCGGTAAACGAGATGCGGAACACCCGCGCCGGCACGCCGCCCACCAAGCCTTCTTTCCAGGTCATGAACGGGAAGCCGTCCTTGTCCAGGTCGATATCGGTGACTTCGCTCAACAGCTTGCGGCTGTTGGGCCCGGACAAGGTCATGGTCGCCCAGTGGTCGGTGACCGAGGTGAAGTACACCTTGAGGTCCGGCCATTCGGTCTGCTGGTAGATTTCCAGCCACTGCAGCACGCGGGCGGCGCCGCCAGTGGTGGTGGTCATCAGGAAGTGGTTGTCGGCAAGGCAGGCGGTCACGCCGTCGTCGAAGACCATGCCGTCTTCCTTGCACATCAGGCCGTAGCGCGCCTTGCCCACGTCGAGCTTGGTCCAGGCGTTGCTGTAGATGCGGTTGAGGAACTCGCGGGCATCCGGGCCTTGAATGTCGATTTTGCCCAGAGTCGAAGCGTCCAGCAGGCCGACGCTGTCGCGCACGGCCAGGCATTCGCGCTTGACTGCCGCATGCAGGTCTTCACCGTTGCGCGGGAAGTACCACGGGCGTTTCCACTGGCCGACATCTTCAAACTCGGCGCCGTTTTTCACGTGCCAGGCTTGTAGCGCGGTGTAGCGCACCGGCTCGAAGATGTGCCCACAGTGCCGGCCCGCTACCGCGCCGAAGGTTACCGGCGTGTAGTTGGGGCGGAACATGGTGGTGCCCATCTGCGGGATGGTCACGTTCAGCGAGCGGGCCGCGATGGCCAGGCCGTTGACGTTGCCCAGCTTGCCCTGGTCGGTGCCGAAGCCCAGCGCGGTGTAGCGCTTGACGTGCTCCACCGACTCGAACCCTTCGCGGGTCGCCAGTTCGATGGCGGCGGCGGTGACGTCGTTCTGCAGGTCGACAAATTGCTTGGGCGCCCGTGCAGTGGCTTTTTCGTGAGGCACCTGGAACAGGGCCAGGGTCGGCTCTTCCAGGCGCGTCAGGGCCTTGGGCAGCGTACCTTCCACCGGAGCAAACCCGGCCTCGCTGGCCGCGCGCACGCCGCCTTCAAAGCCATCGGCCAGGGAATCATCCAAGCCGTAGACACCGTTGATCCCCCCCACGCACACACGTTTCTGCGGCGCTTCGCCCGGTACAAAACCGAGGATATCTTCACGCCAGGTCGGCTTGCCGCCCAGGTGCGAAGCCAAGTGCACCACCGGGCTATAGCCGCCGGAGTTGGCCACCAGGTCGCAGTCCAGCCACTCGCCGGGGCTGGTGACCTTGTGTGCTTTGACGTCGATGGCGGCCACACGGGCGCCGGTCACATGCTTACTGCCACGGGCTTCGATCACGGCGCTGCCGGTGAGGATGCGAATGCCTTTGGCGCGCGCTTCTTCCACCAGCGCGCCGCGTGGGTTGTGGCGTGCATCGGCCACCGCGACCACGGTGAGGCCAGCGTCGAACCAATCCAGCGCCACACGGTAAGCGTGATCGTTGTTGGTCGACAGCAGCAGTTTTTTACCCGGCGCCACGCCGTAACGGCGCACGTAGGTCGAAACTGCACCGGCGAGCATATTGCCCGGCACATCGTTGTTGCCGTACACCAGTGGACGCTCACACGCGCCGGTCGCCAGCACCACACGCTTGGCACGCACACGGTGAATACGCTGGCGCACCACGCCAATCGGCGCACGGTCACCGAGGTGATCGGTGAGGCGCTCATGGATGGTCAGGAAGTTATGGTCGTGATAACCATTGACGGTAGCGCGAGGCAGCAGCACCACGTCTGGCAGGGCCTTGAGCTCGGCGATCACACTGGCGACCCATTCGGTCGCCGGCTTGCCGTCGAGGTTTTCGCGCGAATCGAGCAACGACCCGCCGAACTCTTCCTGCTCATCAGCGATGATCACCCGCGCGCCACTGCGCGCAGCGGCCAGGGCCGCTGCCAGGCCGGCAGGGCCGGCGCCGACGATCAGCACGTCGCAATGGCGGTTCATGTAGTCGTAGGTGTCCGGATCGTTCTCGGTCGGCGAGCGACCAAGCCCGGCGGCCTTGCGGATGTACTTCTCGTAGGTCATCCAGAACGATTGCGGGTACATGAAGGTTTTGTAGTAGAAACCCGGCGGCATCAGCTTGCCGCCGACCTTGCCGAGTATGCCCATCATGTCGTTGTTCACGCTCGGCCAGCCGTTGGTGCTGGTGGCGACCAGGCCCTGGTACAGCGCCTGTTGCGTGGCGCGCACGTTAGGGATCTGCGTGGCTTCGGTGGCACCGATCTGCAGCACCGCGTTCGGCTCTTCGGCGCCGGCGGCGAAGATGCCGCGCGGGCGCGAGTACTTGAAGCTGCGGCCGATGATATCCACACCATTGGCCAGCAAGGCGGCAGCCAGGGTGTCGCCTTCAAAGCCTTTGTAGCTCTGGCCGTTGAAGGTAAACGTCAGGACTTTATTACGGTCGATGCGGCCACCGTTGGACAGGCGATTGATCTGGCTCATACCTTCTCTCCAGAAGCCTTGGCGGTGAATTGCGGCTGGGTACCGATCTTGTAGGTTTCAAGAATTTCGTAGGTCAGGGTGTCGCGGGTCGCGTTGAAGTACTGGCGGCAACCGGCGGCATGGATCCACAGTTCGTGGTGCAGGCCACGGGGGTTATCGCGGAAGAACATGTAGTCGCCCCACTCTTCATCGGTGCAGGCATTCGGGTCCAGCGGGCGCGGGATATGCGCTTGGCCGGAGGCGTGGAATTCCTCTTCGGAGCGCAGTTCGCCACAGTGAGGACAGAAGATATGCAACATAGGGAATTTCTCCTGTTAGTGGGCGACGGCCGCAGCGCCGTGTTCGTCGATCAGCGCACCGTTGTGGAAACGGTCGATGGAGAAAGGTGCCGCCAGCGGGTGCATCTCACCCTTGGCCAGGCTCGCGGCAAACACGTTGCCTGAACCGGGGGTGGCCTTGAAGCCACCGGTGCCCCAGCCGCAGTTGAAAAACATGTTCGGTACCGGGGTCTTGGAGATGATCGGGCAGGCGTCCGGCGTGGTGTCGACGATGCCGCCCCACTGACGGTTCATGCGCACCCGCGACAGCACCGGGAACATCTCGACGATGGCCTGGATGGTGTGCTCGATCACCGGGTACGAGCCGCGCTGGCCGTAGCCGTTGTAGCCGTCGATACCGGCGCCGATCACCAGGTCGCCCTTGTCGGACTGGCTGATGTACCCGTGCACGGCGTTGGACATGATCACGCTGTCGATAATCGGCTTGATCGGCTCCGACACCAACGCTTGCAGCGGGTGGGATTCAATCGGCAGGCGGAACCCGGCCAGCGAGGCCATGTGCCCGGAGTTACCGGCTGTGACCACCCCGACGCGCTTGGCGCCGATAAAGCCCTTGTTGGTTTCCACGCCGATGCACACGCCGTTTTCCTTGCGGAAACCGATGACTTCGGTCTGCTGGATCAGGTCCACGCCCAAGGCATCGGCAGCACGGGCAAAGCCCCACGCCACAGCATCGTGACGGGCCACGCCGCCGCGCCGTTGCACGGTGGCACCCAGTACCGGGTAGCGGGTGTTTTTCGAGCAATCGAGGTACGGAATCTCGTCCGCGACCTGCTTGGCATTCAGCAGCTCACCGTCCACGCCGTTGAGGCGGTTGGCGCTCACGCGACGCTCGGAATCACGGATGTCCTGCAGGGTGTGGCACAGGTTGTAGACGCCACGCTGGGAGAACATCACGTTGTAGTTCAGGTCCTGGGACAAACCTTCCCAGAGCTTCATCGCATGCTCATAGAGATGCGCCGACTCGTCCCACAGGTAGTTGGAACGCACAATGGTGGTGTTGCGTGCGGTGTTACCGCCGCCCAGCCAGCCTTTCTCGACCACGGCCACATTGGTGATGCCGTGCTCCTTGGCCAGGTAGTAAGCGGTGGCCAGACCATGCCCGCCGCCGCCGACGATGACCACGTCGTAGACCTTTTTCGGGGTCGGCGTGCGCCACATCTTCTGCCAGTTTTCGTGATGGCTGAGGGAGTGCTTGAAGAGGCCGAAGCCTGAGTAGCGTTGCATAGGCATTACTCCAAAACCGCGCTCAGCGATAAACCGGGAAATCAGCGCACAGCGCAGACACGTGCTTGGCCACATTGGCCTCGACATCGGCGTCACCGAGGTTGTCGAGGATGTCGCAGATCCAGCCCGCCAGCTCCACGCATTGCGTCACCTTGAAACCACGGGTGGTCACCGCCGGGGTGCCGATACGCAGGCCCGAAGTCACGAACGGCGACTGCGGGTCATTGGGCACGGCGTTCTTGTTGACGGTGATGTGGGCGCGACCGAGGGCGGCGTCTGCGTCCTTGCCGGTCAGGCCCTGGCGGATCAGGCTGACCAGGAACAGGTGGTTATCGGTGCCGCCGGACACTACATCGTAGCCGCGTTTGATAAACACGCTGGCCATGGCCTGGGCGTTGTCGATCACCTGCTGTTGATACGCTTTGAAGCCTGGCTCCATTGCCTCCTTGAAGCACACCGCCTTGCCCGCGATCACATGCATCAATGGGCCGCCCTGGGCGCCGGGGAATACAGCGGAGTTGAGTTTTTTCTCAATCTCTTCGTTGGACTTGGCCAGGATCAAGCCGCCACGTGGACCGCGCAAGGTTTTGTGGGTGGTGGTGGTGACCACATCGGCGTAAGGCAGCGGGTTCGGGTACAGACCCGCAGCCACCAGGCCGGCGACGTGAGCCATGTCAACGAACAGCAGCGCACCGACCTTGTCGGCGATGGCGCGAAAACGCGGGAAGTCCAGGGTCTTGGAATAGGCGGAGAAGCCGGCAACGATCATCTTCGGCTTGTGTTCCACGGCCAGGCGCTCGACTTCGTCGTAGTCGATCAGCCCGGTGTCGGTGTTGATGCCGTACTGCACCGCGTTGTACAGCTTGCCCGACGACGACACCTTGGCGCCGTGGGTCAGGTGACCGCCGTGGGCCAGGCTCATGCCGAGGATGGTGTCACCGGCATTGATCAGCGCCAGGTACACCGCACTGTTGGCGGACGAACCGGAGTGCGGCTGCACGTTGGCATAATCGGCGCCGAACAGTTGCTTGGCGCGCTCGATGGCCAGGGCCTCGACTTTATCCACATGCTCGCAGCCGCCGTAGTAGCGCTTGCCAGGGTAGCCTTCGGCGTATTTGTTGGTCAGGCCGCTGCCCTGGGCCTGCATCACACGCTTGCTGGTGTAGTTCTCCGACGCGATCAGCTCGATATGATCTTCCTGGCGCTGCTCCTCGGCATTCATGGCCGCCAGCAGTGCGTCGTCATATCCCTGGATCTGGTCTTGTTTGCTGAACATCGCGTCTCTCCCAGCCTTTCGTATTGTTGAGGCCCGTGCAGGGCCCTTTGATGCGATGGTAGGGCTGGCGCAGGCAGGTCAGATGCCTACGCACGCCACGCAAAGGTGCGTTTACGACATGGCCAGAACAACACCGAACAAATGTGGGAGCGGGCTTGCTCGCGAATGCGGTGTGTCAGGCAGCACATGCATTGGCTGGGCCACCGCATTCGCGAGCAAGCCCGCTCCCACAGGGGCTATGTGATGACCTTTCGAAGGAGTAGCAGCAGTAAGAAATGCGCGGGATAAAGTGCATACGCCCAGCGCCGCATGGCCGGGGGCGAGGCGCCTTGGGCATGTCGCAACAAGACCAATCCGGCCAATGGCGCAATCAGGCAGGTGGCCAACCCGAGCATCGCGACGAGATTGCCGCTATTGAGTAAGACCTGCCATTGATTGGCAGCTACACACACCAATCCCGGCAACACGCTGAAATACCAGGGGCGACTAAACACCAACAACATCGCCAGCGGCAGCAATACACCAAAAAAGCCGAACATCAGTTGCGCCGAGAACACAGCGCCGGCCAGCAGGGCAATCAGCGCCAATCCGCGGTCAAAAAGCGTCTTTTGCTGCCATCCTCGGGCAACCAGCAAACCCAGCGCCAGGGTCGGCAGCACATTCAATGTATCGGCATTGTCGATAAACAGCCGATACGGCACCTCGCTGATCACGCTGAACAGCAGCAGCCACCCCAGGTAACGCCATTGCCCGGTGACGGGTGCATCACGGACCCGCTGCAAATTGGCCGCAATCGCCAGGCAAAACCACGGGAACGCCAGGCGCCCCGGCACGTACAGGCCATCGAGGCTTAAACCGACATAGCGCAAGTGGTCCAGCACCATGCTCAATAGCGCCAGCCATTTGAGCAGGTCCAGCGCGCCATCGCGCTCGCGCTGTAAAGGAATCGTTTCAGTACCGTGCATAATTCCCCAGAGACTTTGCATTAACAGTGCGTGCGCGCGCCGGATATTCTTGGTTAAAGTGCGCACCAACATCGACCACAGGAACGGGCCATGACCGACAAGAGCCAACAATTTGCCAGTGACAACTATTCCGGTATCTGCCCGGAAGCCTGGGCCGCCATGGAGCTCGCCAACCAGGGCCATCAACGCGCCTATGGCGATGATGAATGGACCCACCGCGCCGCCGACGGTTTCCGCAAACTGTTCGAAACCGACTGTGAAGTGTTCTTCGCCTTCAACGGAACAGCGGCCAACTCCCTGGCCCTGTCTTCCTTGTGCCAGAGCTACCATAGCGTGATTTGCTCGGAAACCGCCCACGTCGAGACCGACGAATGCGGCGCGCCGGAGTTTTTCTCCAACGGCTCCAAGCTGCTCACCGCGCGCACCGAAAACGGCAAGCTGACCCCCGAATCCATCCGCGAGATCGCCCTCAAGCGCCAGGACATCCACTACCCCAAGCCCCGCGTCGTGACCCTGACCCAGGCCACCGAAGTGGGCAGCGTGTACACCCCGGATGAAATCCGCGCCATCAGCGCCACCTGCAAGGAACTGGGGCTGAACCTGCACATGGACGGCGCACGCTTCTCCAACGCCTGCGCCTTCCTCGGCTGCTCGCCTGCCGACCTGACCTGGAAAGCCGGTGTGGATGTGCTGTGTTTTGGCGGCACCAAAAACGGCATGGCGGTGGGTGAAGCGATCCTGTTCTTCAACCACAAGCTGGCGGAAGACTTCGATTACCGCTGCAAACAGGCCGGCCAACTGGCGTCGAAAATGCGCTTCCTTTCCGCCCCTTGGGTCGGCCTGCTGGAAAACGACGCCTGGCTCAAACATGCACGCCACGCCAACCACTGCGCCCAGTTGCTCAGCAGCCTGGTAGCGGATATTCCCGGCGTGGAATTGATGTTCCCGGTGCAGGCCAACGGCGTGTTCCTGCAACTCTCGGAACCGGCCATCGCGGCGCTGACGGCCAAGGGCTGGCGCTTCTACACCTTCATCGGCAAGGGCGGTGCGCGCTTCATGTGTGCGTGGGATACCGAGGAAGAACGGGTGCGTGAACTGGCAGCGGATATTCGTGAGGTGATGGGCGCCTGATCTCATCCGGCTTGCCGGTGTGGGCCTGATACTGGCGGAATGCCGAGACTATTTTTTGATATTTCTGACAGCACCCAGCCTGCTCTTCATGGGCTAGCCTCTTGGAACCCGCAAGGAAAGGCCACTGCACAGGCCACCTTGCGGGCCACACTGCCTGCCGAACTATCGGCCGGAAACGGAAATCCAGCAGAGGACTGCACCATGGAAAATCAAACCTTCGGCAACATCCTGCAAAGCGATACCCAACTCTCGACCACCCTCGTCGGCTGGGATGAATTCCGCAAACTGGCGAAGGTCGGTGACATCATCCAGGAACCTGGCCAGACCTTGAGAATCACCGAAAAAGTCTTCGAACCGACAGCTTCAGGCGAGCAATTCGCGATTCATATCTACGCCCGCTAACTTCCTGATCGTTCCCACGCGGAGCGTGGGAACGATCAGGGGGGGGTATTAGAACTCGATCCGCACATCGCCCTTCGGCACGCTGCAGCACGACAGGATGTAGCCTTCGGCTTCGTCTTCCTCGGTAATCCCGCCGTTGTGCTCCATCTCCACTTCCCCACCCAGCTTCATCACCTTGCATGTGCCGCATATGCCCATGCCGCAGGCCTTGGGAATCAGCAGGCCCAGCTTGGCAGCTGCCGCATGCACGGTTTCCCCGGGTGCCACACGAATGCTTTTGCCTGACGAGATAAATTCCACCTGGTGCAGATCCGCCAGGTCGATTTCCGGCGCATCGGCGGCCTGTTCGGCTTGTTCCACAGCATCAGCCCGCGCCTCCGGTGGCGTGGCGCCGAAGGATTCCTCGTGGTAACGGCTCATGTCGAAGCCATTGGCTTCCAGCAGGCGCTTGACCGCGTTCATATAGGGCGTAGGGCCGCAGCAGAACACTTCGCGCTCAAGGAAGTCCGGCACCATCAGTTCGAGCATTTTCTGGTTGAGGTAACCCCGATAACCGGCCCACGGCTCGCCCAGGCCGTGTTTCTCACAGATCAGGTGCAGGCTGAAGTTGTCGATGCGCGACGCCATATGCTCCAGCTCGCGGTGGTAGATGATGTCTTTCGGCGAGCGGGCACTGTGCACAAACACCATGTCGACATTGGCGTTGGTGTCGTAATACCAGCGCGCCATGGACATCACCGGGGTGATCCCCACGCCGCCGCTGAGGTACAGCACCTTGGGGTTGCTGAAGTCGATGGCATTGAACAGCCCGACCGGCCCGTGTACCGCCAGCTCCTGGCCTTCGTGCAGGGTGTCGTGCAACCAGTTGGAGACCTTGCCACCCGGCACGCGCTTGATCGTCACCGAGAAGCTGTAGGGCACCGATGGCGAGCTGGAAATGGTGTACGAGCGCATGATCGGCTGGCCGTCGATCTCCAGCTCCAGGGTGACGAACTGCCCCGGCTTGAAAAAGAACAGGATCGGCTGGTCGGCCATAAAGCAGAAGGTGCGCACATCCCAGGTTTCCTGGATGACTTTGACGCAACGGACGATGTGCCGACCATTGGCCCAGGTCTGGGTGGTGACAGGATTCAGGAAGCTGTTGGACATGCTGTTCTCCACGGCCGTAGTTCGGCTTGATGCTGGCGATTCTGCGTAACGCCGCGACCTGCCATTTACCTATCTGCGACATTCGCATACTTATCGCGACCAGCCCCCATACCACTGGGGTTGCGCGTCGGGAACAGAGTGGGCCATGTCGTTAATGGATAAGGTTGCGGGCAGCACCGGGCCCACACTCGCAGCCAACAACGACGCTTTCTTTACGCCTTGCTGCAAACCTGATCAGCCACTTATCGCGGCCACACAGAATGGCCTTGAGGACACACATAATGGACGTCACCGCAACCTTGAGCTTGGGCGATCCGCTGGAACCCGCACGCAAGGCCACCGCGCAAATGCTGCAAGAGCGCGAGCGCACTTTTTCGCTGCCCCAGCCGTTTTACTCTGACCAGCGGCTGTTCGATATCGACATGCAGGAGATCTTCCAGAAGGAATGGTTGATCGCCGGCATGACCTGCGAAATCCCGGCCAAGGGCAACTACCTGACCCTGCAGATCGGCAAGAACCCGATCATCGTGATTCGTGGCGCCGAAGGCGTGGTGCATGCCTTCCACAACGTCTGCCGCCATCGCGGCTCGCGCCTGTGCACCAGCGACAAGGGCAAGGTCGCCAAACTGGTGTGCCATTACCACCAGTGGACCTACGAACTGGACGGGCGCCTGCTGTTCGCCGGTACCGAGATGGGCGCCGACTTCGACATGAAGCAGTACGGCCTCAAACCGGTGAACGTGAAGACCGCCGGCGGCTACATCTTTATCAGCCTGGCCGAGAACCCGCCGGCCATTGATGACTTTTTGTCGACGCTGAACCATTACATGGAACCCTACGACATGGAAAACACCAAGGTGGCGATCCAGACCACCTTGTTCGAAAAAGCCAACTGGAAACTGGTGCTGGAAAACAACCGCGAGTGCTACCACTGCAACGCCTCCCACCCCGAGTTGCTGAAAACCCTGCTGGAATGGGACGACGTCACCGACCCACGGGCCGACCAGGCCTTCAAGGACCACGTTGCCGCTTCAGCCGCCGCCTGGGACGCCGAGAAGATCCCTTACGCCCACGCCAGCTTCGGCCTGCGTAACCGCATCGTGCGCATGCCGCTGCTCAAGGGCACCGTGTCGATGACCCTGGATGGCAAGCAGGGCTGCAAGAAACTGATGGGCCGCATCAAGAACCCCGACCTCGGCTCGATGCGCATCCTGCACCTGCCGCACTCGTGGAACCACTGCATGGGCGATCACATCATCGTCTTTACCGTGTGGCCGATCAGCGCCCAGGAAACCATGGTCACCACCAAGTGGCTGGTGCACAAGGACGCTGTGGAAGGGGTGGACTACGACGTCGAGCGCATGCGCCAAGTGTGGGACGCGACCAACGACCAGGACCGACGCCTGGCCGAAGAGAACCAGCGCGGAATCAACTCCACCGCTTACCAGCCGGGGCCGTACTCCAAGACCTATGAGTTTGGCGTGGTGAACTTTGTGGACTGGTACAGCGAGCGCATGCTGAACAACCTGGGGGCGGCACCGGCGCCGTACCTCAAAGGTGTCGCCGCACACGAGTAACTGACGTACCAGAGATCAAAAATGTGGGAGCAAGTCTGCTCCCACATTTGGATACTCATCTGTTCATAAATTGACCATCACTGCTCCAGCCCGCTACTACCCTGCCCTCCAGCCATCGCCCAACAACTTATCCACAAACCCACCCACAGCAATTGTGGGCAACTGCCCTGTTCCCTTGAAATAAAACCAAGAAAATCCGTGACTTATTCAAAGCAGCGAGTTTTATCCAACATTGATCAGTTTTTAACCAGAAGCTCACAAGCCACGTTCCATATGGCCTGCAGAGGAACGCAAACACCTTATCCACAGAAGCGCCAACAGACTTTGGGGGCAACTTTGCCCCTTCTGTGGAAAACCGCCTGTAACCGAGCAAAATCGAGGCTTTACGCGCGTAGATCGGTTGAAACAGCGATATTGATCATTTTTCAACCAACTCACTACAAGCCTTTATCTCTATGGCTTGCAGCGGATAGCGAACATCTTATCCACAGAAGCACCAACAGACTTTGGGGGCAACTCTGAGCCAGGCTATTTCCTTATCCACAGAAAAAGCCGAGCAAAAACCGTCGCTTAGGTTGGTTGTTTTTCGTACAGAGGGCTGCAGGGCTTGATTTCACTGGGGTGTGGACAACCGCGAACAGGTTATCCACAGGTGAACCAACAGGGATTGTGGGTAACCCCCAGTCGAGGGCTACGGGTACTGCATCAAATAAGCTTTGCCGGTGACACCTAGCATCGGGTGCGGGGTTATCTGGCAACTGTCGACAATCCGAAAGCCATGGCGCTCATAGAACCTCAGGGCACCGGTATTGGCCGCTTAGTCAATCAGGCTCAAGCCGATAAGCCCAAGGTGCTCGGCCCGCTGTCGGGCATGGTCGAGAAATTGCACGCCCAAGCCTTGGCCGCGCCAACCTTCGTGCAGCGCCAGGCTGGAAATATAAAGGGTATCGGGGATCTCCAGGTCCGCGTAGGGAGCAAGGACTGGATCGGTAACCGGCTCTGCATCCGGATCATGGCGCATGACATAACTGTGCATCATGCCCACCACCACGCCCTCTGATTCGGCGATCAGGCAATTTTCATAAGAGAAATCCACACCCGAGCGCGCATAACGGCTGGCGCCAACGTCCAGGAGTTCCTGGCCTGGCTCTGCGAGCTGGCTCCAGATGTAAGCCGCGGCTCCTTCTGAAGAGATCAGGAACAGACGCGCTATATCGCGGGCATCGGCGGGCACTGCCGCGCGGAAGTTGACGGGCATGGGGCTGGATCCTTTGGCTGAAAATTTATTTATTTAAGCTCACACCCAGGCACTGGCAAAGGCTGGCATCGCGGTATGTATGTGCGATTATTTCAGCCCTAGCGAACCACACCCTCCTCAATCAGCAGCTTGAGAATTGCCTCAGCGCCCGCCTCAGGGCTTACCCCCTTAAGCACCTGCCCACCTCCGCCGCTGGCCTTGGCCGTGGCGGCCTTCATGCGGTCGGCGCCGCTCTTGGCCTTGATCACCTTGAGCCGCTTGGGCCGAGGCTTGGCCGGTTGCAGCACGGCGCCTGTGAATAACTCATCGTCCACCACCGCCACGTCGTGCTCCTGCAGCACGCCACGCTGGGCCGGGCCGTAGGCGCTTTGCCGCGGCTTGGGCCCGGCGTTATCCACCGTGGCCAGAAACGGCAGGCGCACTTTCAGGCGTCGCCGCTGACCACGAGGCAGCGCTTGCAGTACCTGGGCTACGCCGCTGTCGATGGACTCCACCTGAGCCAGGCCGACAATCAGCGGCCAGCCCAGTTGCTCGGCCAGCAGGAACGGCAACATCCCCGAGCCCTCGCCCGTTTCGGCCTGGCTGCCGGTAAGCACAACCTGCGCACCAGTGTCCCGCAGATAGTCGCCGAGCACTGGCAGGGCATCGGCGCCGGCCGGTTGTTCCAGCACGTGTAACTGCGCCAGCCCCATGCCCAGGTAAGCACGCAGGGTCGGCTCGGCGATATCGCCGGCATGCAGCACTTGCAGGTTATCCCCAGCCAGTTGCAACCCCAGCTCGACGGCACGCGCATCCTGTTCGGCGCGGCGCGGCCGGCCGGAGGTCGGGTGGGCGCCTATGGATACCAGGCTGATTACATGGGTGGTCATGGCCATATCCTTTGTTTAAGCCGCATCGCGCTTGGCGCCGTTACGGTGGGCCTGGACCGCAGCAATCAAGGCCCGGAGAATGTCGCCGCTGTCGCCGATCACCGACAGGTCGGCGCGCTTGATCATGTCGCAACCCGGATCGAGGTTGATCGCCACCACCTTGTCGCAGGCACCGATGCCTTGCAGGTGCTGGATCGCCCCGGAAATCCCGACCGCCACATACACCCGGGCGGTGACCCAGATACCACTGGCACCCACCTGGCGATCACGAGCCATGAAGCCATCATCCACCGCCACCCGCGACGCACCTTCGGTGGCGCCCAGGGCCGCGGCCGTCTGATGGAACAGGTCCCAGTCCTTGACCCCATTGCCACCGGAGAAAATAAACTCGGCCTCGGCCATGGGAATCGCACCGGGATCCACTGCCACCGCACCCAGATCCTCAATACGCGGCAAGCCGCGCGCCAGGGCTGTGGATAACTCCACCGGCAACACTTCATGGCGCGTTTCGCTGACTGGATCGGCACATTCCACCGCAGCGAGGATCAGCCGTGGCAGCGTGCGCGCCAGGTCTTCCTGGCCCGCGCCGGCACGGCCGATGCACTCATTACCCTTGATCTGCCACACCCGGGTGGCCGGGCGCTCCTTGAGGCTCGCGGCAAAGCGCCGCCCCAGTTCACCCCCGCCACTGCGGCTGTCGGGCAGCAGCCAATGACGCGGGCGGAACTGGTTATCCACAGCCCGCAGGCCATGGACCCGCTGCTCCGGTGAATAACCCTCGAATTCGTGGCCGTCGAGCACCAGCAGGCGATCCACGCCGGCCGTGTCGAAGGCACTTTCCTTATGTTCGCCAAACACCACTGCCAGCACCGCACCGTCGCTGCCGGCCAGTTGCCGCGCCAGGCCCAGCAAGTCGCGGTCGTGGCTGCTCAGGCGGCCGCCGACCATGTCCGGCACCACGTTGATGTAAAACGCCGGGGCTGGCACCTGGTGCAGCGGCAACTGCACTTGCGCCGCGGCCGTACGTTTGGTCGCACCGCCCTGCTGGGCGCCGCTGCGGTCGATCCGCTTGATGCCGTTGGGGCCGATAAAACCGATGCCATGCACATTTTTACGGATGATGCCGTTAGGCCCCATCCAGCTGTGCTGCTCCGGTTGCATCGCCGCATGCAGCGGGTGCAAGCGGTTGCGGGCGATCCATTCGGCCCGTGGGTCGCGGCGGATAATGTCGCTCATCAGTGGACCTCCGCTGGCACACGTGTGTTCTTGGCCGGTGCGGCCTCTTCGAGCAAGGCATCCGCCACCAACTCGGCAATGTCCTTGATCAGTGGGCGGGGCTCGACCACCCCTTCGAGCATCGCCGTGCACTGTGGACAACCCACGGCCACCAGCTCGGCGCCGGTCTCGCGGATGTCTTCCATACGCATGTCGGGGATGCGCTGCTTGCCGGGAATATCAGTGATCGGCGCGCCGCCACCGCCACCGCAGCAACGGGAACGGAAACCCGAACGTTGCATCTCCTTGACCTCGATCCCCAGCGCCCGCAGCACTTGGCGCGGGGCCTCGTACTCACCGTTATAGCGCCCCAGGTAGCACGGGTCGTGGTAGGTCACGCTGTTGCCCTTGTGCTGGCCCAGGTTCAGCAGGCCTGCGTCGATCAGCTCGGCCATGTAGGTGCTGTGGTGCTGCACCTGGTAGTTGCCGTCGAAGGCGCCGTATTCGTTCTTCAGCACATGGAAGCTATGGGGATCGCAGGTCACGATGCGCTGGAAGCGGTACTTGGCCAGGGTCTGGATATTGCGCGCGGCCAGCAATTGGAACGTCGCCTCATCGCCCAGACGCCGGGCCACGTCGCCGCTGTCGCGCTCCTCCAGGCCTAGTACGGCGAAGTCGACCTTGGCCGCTTTCAGCACTTTGACGAAGGCGCGCAAAGTGCGTTGGTTGCGCATGTCGAAGGCGCCGTCGCCGACCCAGAACAGCACGTCGGTGGTTTGCTTGTCGCCGAGCAATGGCAGGTTCAAATCCGCCGCCCAGTTCATCCGCCCACCCGGGGCGAATCCGCCGGGGTTGTCGGTGGCGATCAGGTTCTCCAGGACTTCGGCGCCCTTGTTCGGCGTGGCACCTTTTTCCAGGGTCAGGTGGCGGCGCATATCAACGATGGCGTCTACGTGCTCGATCATCATCGGGCACTCTTCGACGCAGGCGCGGCAGGTGGTACACGACCACAATGTCTCGGCGTCCACCAGGCCATTGACGATCGGTTGGTGCGGATTGCCGCCGTGTTCGCCCACGGGCTTGCCGGGATACGGGCTGCCGGCGAACTTGGCATCCGTGCCGCCGGCCAGGCCGACCACCATGTCCTGGATCAGCTTTTTCGGGTTCAGCGGCTGGCCGGCGGCGAAGGCCGGGCACGCGGCTTCGCACTTGCCGCACTGCACACAGGCGTCAAAACCGAGCAGTTGGTTCCAGGTGAAATCCTTGGGTTTTTCCACGCCCAGGGGCGCGTTCTTGTCGGCCAGGTCCAGCGGCTTCAAGCCGGTGGAACGGCCACCGCCAAAGCGTTCGGCGCGGCGGTGCCAGGCCAGGTGCAGGGCGCCGGCAAAGGCGTGTTTCATTGGCCCGCCCCAGGTCATGCCGAAGAACATTTCCGACACGCCCCACAGCACGCCCACACCGAGCAGCGCGGCCAACAGCCAGCCACCGAAGTCGGCAGGCAGGAGCCCGGCCACCGGCAACGTCACCAGGAAGAAGCTCACCGAGAACGCAATCAGGCTTTTCGGCAGGCGCATCCACGGGCCTTTGGACAGCCGCGACGGCGGGTTGCGCCGGCGCAGATAGACGAAGGTGGCGCCGACAAACATCAGCACCGATGCCAGCAGCAAGGCGTAGCCGAGGATACGGTTATGCAGGCCGAAGCCGTGCACCAGGATCGCCAGCAACGCCGACAGCACAAAGCCCAGGGCCGTGGCGACGTGGGTGTTGGCGATATATTTGTCGCGGGCGACCACGTGGTGCAGGTCGACCATATAGCGCTTGGGCATGGCCAGCAGGCCACCCAGCAAGTCGACCTTGGCGGCACGGCCACGGCGCCACATATTCACCCGGCGCAGGGCGCCGAGGACGGCGAGGCCCATCGCTGCGAACAAAAGAACAGGAAGCAAGGTGTTCAACATGGTGAAGCTCCCACAGACCACACAGGTCTAATGTGGGAGCGGGCTTGCTCGCGAAGGCGGTGCATCAGCCACCGGATGTATCGACTGACACACCGCTTTCGCGAGCAAGCCCGCTCCCACATTTTTGACCGAGTCCACATTGGTTCGGTGTTGGGTCAGAAATCCTTGCACAGGCGCAGGGCGTCGTAGATCGCAGCGTGGGTATTGCGCTGGGCCACACAGTCGCCGATGCGGAACAG
>NZ_MSAJ01000010.1:0-115162 GCF_044510355.1 Pseudomonas sp. DD1
CAGCTGGGGGTGCCGGCGTTGGTGCTGGGGCTGGGCTTGACCATGACCCAAGCGGCCCCGGTGTCATTGTTCGCCGTGGGGGCGGCGGCGGCGGTGGGGGCGATTGATGGCTTGCGCCATGGCCTGGTGCGGTATCGCGCGGCGTTGCTGATTGCCTTGCTTGGCGCCCTGTTTTCGCCGCTGGGGGTGTTCTTCGCCCATCAGTTGCCGGACAAGATCCTGATGGGCCTGTTCAGCGCGCTGATGGTGCTGGTGGCGTGGCGCATGTTGCGGCGCGAAAAGCTCGAGGCCGGCCCCAGCGACCATGGCGCCGCGTCCTGGGGGCAGAAGAACTGCATGCTCGATCAGCAGACCGGGCGTTTTTCCTGGACCGCCAAATGCACCGCGACCCTGGCCGCCCTCGGTGCGGTGACCGGTGCGGTATCGGGCCTGCTGGGGGTGGGCGGCGGTTTTCTGATCGTGCCGGCGTTCAAGCAACTGACCGATGTGCAGATGCGCGGGATTGTCGCCACCTCGCTGATGGTGATCAGCCTGATTTCGCTGATTGGTGTGGTCGGCGCGTTCCATGCCGGGGTGGTGATCGACACCCTCGGCTGGGTGTTTATTGGTGCCAGCATCGTCGGCATGCTCATCGGCCGGCGCCTGGGCTCGCTGATTCCGGCGCGGGCCTTGCAAATCGGCTTTGCCAGCCTGTGTATCGTGGTGGCAGGCGGGATGTTGTTCAACGCCCTTTGACCCCAACCCCGCGCCTACCGGTGTAAGCCTTAAGTGGCGGGCCCTCGGCGCCCTCCAAAGCACCGCGCATTTCCCTCCAAGGCAGCGTTTAACCGCGCTGCCTGGCTTTCGATAATCGCCTCCGACACCCAGACCCCCGTCGCGGAGCGCGCCATGCATAACAATAAGAACTTCCCCCGTCGTTTGTTGCCAGCCTTTATCGCCAGCCTCGGTTTGAGCTCGGTGGCCCAGGCCGAGATCGTGCTGTACGACAAGGACCAAACCACCTTTTCCACCGATGGCTACGTCAACGCCTTCTACGTCAACAGCGATGTGGACCGTGCCGGCGAGCAATACGACCGGCGCCAGTCGCGGGTAAAAATGGGCTTTTTGCCCAACTACCTGGGCTTCAACATGGGCAAGCAGGTCGATGACCTCAAGCTCGGCGCCCGTGCCTCGTTCTGGGTGACCATCAACGACAGTGAAACCAACGGCACCGACACCGCCATCGACGTGCGCCAGTTCTACGGCACCGTGGCCAACCCCGAGTGGGGCGAAGTGCTGATCGGCAAGGACTTCGGCCTGTTCGCCCGTTCCAACATCCTGCTCGACGAACTGCTCGCCGGCTATGGCCAGGTCAGCGACAGCCTGGGCCTGGTGGACGGCGGTGGGGTCTCGTTCGGCAATATCGGCAGTGGCTACCCATACCCGTTCCCCACCTCGCAAATCACCTACCGCACCCCGGTAATGGACGGCCTGCGGGTGGCCGTGGGCATCATGGACCCGGTCGACACCAACGACAGCAGCCCGCTGGGCAAGGCCTACCAGAAAAACCCACGTACCGAGAGCGAGATCACCTACCAGTTCGACGTGGGCGGGGCGAAGATCTACAGCTGGCTCAACGGCAGCTACCAGACCTCGGACAACACCGACTCCAGCGTCGAATCGGTGACCTCCAAGGGCCTGGGCTATGGGGTGCAGGCGAAGATGGGCGGCTTGTCGCTCACCGGCTCCGGCTTCCAGGCCAAGGGCATCAACCCGTTCTTCACCAACAACGCCGGGGAGGCCACCTTGCGTAATGTCGACAGCAATGGCTACCTGCTGCAGGGCTCCTACAAATTGGGCAAGAACCGCCTGGCGCTGTCCTACGGCAAGACCAAGGACGACGGCAACGGCGTGGTCGGCAGCGGCGCCGACTACGAAACCCGGGGCATTGCCCTGTTCCATGACATCAACGACAACCTGAAGCTGGTGGCCGAGTACAACCAGTTCGAGATCAACGGCCACGACACCAGTGCGCAGAATGAAGACACCGATACCTTTGCCGTAGGTGCGGTGCTGACCTGGTAATGACCTGGAACACGGTCAAACGTGTGGGGGCCAGCTTGCCTGCGATGCTTGCGACTCGGTGGATCAGTTACACCGCGGTGATGCAATCGCAGGCAAGCCAGCTCCTACACAAAGCCAGTTCCCACAGAGATTCATCTGTTGCCCGGTGGCTCTCATCCCATCGAAGCCCCGACCCAGTACCCAAGTAGCATAGGTCGCCACCCCGCGCGTTCGTACACTTGAGCTTCAACGGGGAGATGACCATGCAACAGGTGCACAGCGAAGGCGTAGTCACAGCCATGTCCCAGGCCAGCGATGCGCAGCAGGTGGCCGATGAGCTGGCGTGCCAGTTGTTGCACCCGTACCTGGGGTTCGTGCTGTTCTTCTGCTCTGCCACCTATGACCTGCAGGCCCTCGGCCAGGCCCTGCAACACAGTTTCGGTGGTGTCCGCGTGGTGGGTTGCACCAGCGCCGGCGAGATCACGCCCCAGGGTTACGGGCGCAATTGCGTGACGGCGGTGGGGTTTGACCATGCGCACTTTTCCATTGCCACCGAACTGATCGACCAGGTCGAGCACTTCAGCCTGATCGACGCGCAACAAATGGTCGAACGCCTGGTGGGTGGCTGTCGCAGCAACACCCTGGCCCCGATCAAGGGCAACAGCTTTGCCTTGACCCTGCTCGACGGCCTGTCCAGCCGCGAAGAAATGGTCCTCGCCGCCCTGAGCGCAGCGCTCGGCGATATCCCGCATTTCGGCGGTTCGGCCGGCGATGACAACCACCTGACCCACACCCACGTGTATTTCGACGGCGCCTTCCACAGCGGCGCGGCTGTCGTGGTGCTGGTCAATACCTGGCTGGACTTCGAGGTGTTCACCACCCACCACATCCTGCCCCTGGCACACAAACTGGTGGTGACAGGGGCGGACAGCGCGTCGCGGCGGGTCTTTGAGTTGAATGCCGAACCTGCCGCCGAGGAGTACGCACGGCATATCGGCGTGGCCGTTGCACAGTTGGATCACCGGATCTTCGCCGCCCATCCGTTGGCGGTGCGTATCAACGAGCAGTACTACGTGCGGGCGATCCAGCAGGTCCACGATGACTTGAGCCTGAGTTTCTACTGCGCAGTGGAAAACGGCATCGTCCTCACCGCCATGACCCCGGGGCCGATCCTGCCCAACCTGCAGACCCTGTTCGACGGCCTGCAAGCGCGTCTAGGCGACCTGCTGCTGACCATCGGCTGCGACTGTTTCCTGCGGCGCCTGGAGCTCGAAGAGCACGGCACCCTGGAGCCGATCGGCGCCTTTTTGCGTGAGCAACGGGTGATGGGGTTCAACACCTACGGAGAACAGTTCAATGGCATGCACATCAACCAGACCTTTACCGGGGTCGCCATTGCCCGTGGTCGAAGCTCTGGACAGCGCTGAACTGCACGCGCAGATCCGCGCCCTGCAGCAGGACAATCGCAAGCTGGCGCGGATCAACGCCGCGCTGATCGAGCGCGTCGAGTCCGGCGCGACCCGTGGCAACGACCCTTATGCGGCGTTCCAGCATTCGGTGGTGCTGGCCGAGCAGGTGCGCGAACGTACCGACGCCCTCAACCAGGCGATGGCCGAACTCAAGGCCAGCAACCATCTGCTGCGCGATGCACGGCTGCGCGCGGAAACCGCCCACCAGCATTTGATTGATGCCATCGAGAGCATTTCCGATGCCTTTGTGCTGTTCGACCAGCACCAACACATTGTGTTGTTCAACAGCCGCTTCCAGGGGTTCTGGAGCAACAGCCCGGTGCAGATTGTCGCGGGCATGGGCCTGCGTGAGGTCAAACGGCTGATGACGGTCAACGGCCTGTTCACCGAAGAGGCCCACGGGCACGCTGATGAAACCCTGTTTTACCGTCTGGATAACGGCCGTTGGCTGCAAGTCAGCGAGCGGCCGACCCAGGACGGTGGGCGAGTGATTCTGTTTACCGACATCACTGACGTCAAACTGGCGGAAACCCTGCGCCGTGAACAGGCCGTTGCGCAGAAATCCCAGGAAAGCGAACGCTGGATCCGCCTGATCACCGACCATGTGCCGGCGTTGATTGCCTACCTCAATGCCGATCTGGTCTACGAGTTCACCAACAAGGTCTACGAGCAATGGTATTGCTGGGCGCAGGGCGCGATGCTCGGTAAAAGCCTGCGCCAGGCCCACAGCGAACAGCATTACCAGCGCCTGGAAGCCTACGTGGCGCAGGCGCTGGCGGGGGAGAGCGTGACCTTCGAGTTCGCCGAAACCAATATCAACCATCAGGAGCGCTACATGCTGCGCTCCTATGTGCCCAACCGCCTGGCCAGTGGCGAGGTGGTGGGGATCTTTGTGCTGATCCGCGACATCACCGAACGCCGGCGCACCGCCGAGGCCCTGCACCAGGCTTATCAGAACCTGGAACTGCGAGTGCGCGAGCGCACCGCCGAACTGACTTCGCTCAACGACCAACTGCTGCAGGAAATCGACGAGCGCCGCCGCGTGGAGTCGCGTCTGCGCGAAGCCAAGCTGGAAGCCGAGCAGGCCAACCTGTCGAAAACCAAGTTTCTGGCGGCGGTCAGCCATGACCTGCTGCAACCGCTGAATGCCGCCCGCTTGTTTACCGGGGCCTTGCTGGAGCGGCGTGATCCGGTGGCCAACGAGACCCTGGTGCGCAATGTCAGCAATTCTCTGGAAGACGTGGAAAACCTGCTGGGCACCCTGGTAGATATTTCCAAGCTCGACGCCGGGGTGATCAAGGCCGATATCGCACCGTTTGCCTTGAGCGAACTGCTGGACAACCTCGCCGCCGAATACACCCAAGTGGCGCGCAGCGAAGGCTTGCAGCTGCACTTTATTGGCTGCTCGGCCCTGGTGCGCAGCGATATCCAGCTGCTCGCCAGAATCTTGCGCAACCTGTTGAGCAATGCCATCCGCTACACCTACGGCGGGCGCGTGGTGCTGGGTTGTCGGCGTGAGCATCAGCGGTTGTCGATCCAGGTCTGGGACACCGGTATGGGCATCGCCGAGGAGCGCCTGGAGGAGATTTTCCAGGAGTTCAAGCGCGGCGATGTGCAACGCCCGGACCAGGATCGTGGGTTGGGCCTGGGGTTGGCGATTGTGGAAAAAATCGCGCGGATCCTCGGGCACCGGATCAGCGTGCGCTCCTGGCCTGGACGGGGCTCGATGTTCAGTGTGGAGGTGCCGTTGAGCAGCACCGCACCCAGGGTCTTGCCTATGCCGGTGATGAGCGAGCCGATGCTGGAGCGTTTGCAGGGCGCCCGGGTGTGGGTGCTGGATAACGACGCGGCGATCTGTGCCGGTATGCGTACCTTGCTTGAAGGCTGGGGCTGCCAGGTGATTACCGCCTTGTCCGAACAGGACCTGGCACGCCAGGTGGACAACTACCATGCCCAGGCGGACTTGCTGATTGCTGATTACCACCTGGATGACGAACAGAACGGCGTGGACGCGGTGGCCAGGATCAATGCGCGGCGGGCCAGTGCCATTCCGGCGATGATGATTACCGCCAATTACAGCAACGAACTGAAACTGCAAATCCGCGAGCTGGGGCATACCCTGATGCACAAGCCGGTGCGGCCGATGAAGCTCAAGACTGCCATGAGCCACCTCTTGGGCCGTCCCTGACACACCCTCGATCAAAATGTGGGAGCGGGCTTGCCCGCGATAGCGGTGGGTCAGGCAAATAAATGCTGAATGACACACCGTTATCGTGGCGTAGGTATCTACACAGGTCTTTTCTGGGGGTGTGTACATATCCGTTGCTGCGGTCATGGCCACTTAGGGTTCCGCCCTTACGGCGGCTCACTTTGGAAAAGCCCCAAAGTAAGCAAAGGGCTTTTGCCCCACCACTCGGCACCTCGCCCAGGCTCGGTGTGCCCGTCATCCGACATTGATTTGGGGGGCCGCCGCGATGGGCCATCCATGGCCCAGCGCGGCTAACCCGGCGTCCTGCCGGGTTACCCCCCAAATCAATATCGGATGACGGCCAGCGTGGTTTAACGGGGCGCCTCAGATCAAGATCAAGATCAAAAGCAAAGCGAGGCGGCCTTAAAGCCGACCTGATCTTCGAATCGTACGCGTACCCCTGTGGGAGCTCAGTTGTAAGGAAAATCAGCGCCGCAGGTAGGAGCCGAAGTCGATATCTCCAGCGCTAAGGATCGCCTGCACCCGGTTATGTACGTTCAATTTGCGCAGAATCGCCGACACATGGGCCTTCACCGTGGTCTCGGCAATTTCCAGGGTGTAGGCAATCTGCTTGTTCGACTCGCCCTTGGTCATCCGCTCCAACACCAGCAACTGCTTGCGTGTAAGGGCCTGCAGCAGTTCCGGGGCGAAGGCCGGGTTGTCGTGCATGCGCCGCTGGCCGGGGTTTTTCTGGGTGCGGATGATGTCGGGCGGCAGGTATACGTTGCCATTGAGGATCTGCTGGATGGCTTCGGTCATCTGCGCCCGTGGCGAGGATTTTGTGATAAAGCCCACCGCGCCATAGGTGATGGCTTGCAGCACGATCTGCTTGTCCTGTTCGGCCGAGACGATCACCACCGGTATGGTCGGCGCTTCGTTGCGCAGGTTGATCAGGCCGTTGAGGCCGTGCATGCCGGGCATGTTCAGGTCCAGCAGGATCAGGTCGAGGTCGTCGTGCTCCTGGGTCAGGGCCAGGGCGCTGTCCAGGTCGGCAGTTTCCATCACTTCGCTGCCGGCAAAACCGTCGCTGATGACGTTATGGATCGCTTCGCGAAACAGCGGGTGATCGTCGGCAATCAGAATTTTATACATGGCCGTTCACCTTTTTATTGTGATGTTTCAGGGGGCAAGCTCAAAGGGCTCTGGGTGTGCCGCGGCGACGGGCAGCTTGGCGGCCTCCCACGCGTCCAGGCCATCGCGATACCAATACACAGTGTTATAGCCCAAGGCTTTGGCCCGTTTTACCGCGTTCCAACTCAACCAGCAATCGGCGCGGCAGTAGAACACCAAGGGGTGGGCAAGGTGACCGTCGGTGTAGGTGTACAGGTGGCGGGCAAAGTAGCTCTGCCACTCGGGCGTCAGCTCGCCATCGCCGGTATTGGCCAGCCAATGGCTGCCGGGCAGGTTGGCGTGGGGCTGGTCTTCGATGAACTGGCCGTGCAGCCATTGCCGGCGGTAAACGTCGATCAGCACCGGGCGCGGTTGTTGCGCCAGCAGGGTTTGCAGGGCCTGGGTATCGACGATGGTCGCGCCCGGCAGGTGTTCGGGGGTGGGGCTGCGATAGAGGTTGATGCGGTAGCCGTCGCGGGAAAACAGCGCGGTTGGCGGCTGGGCAGCAGCCAGCAGCGGGGTCAGCGACAGCACGGCAGCCAGAGTCAGTCGGGCGGGCAGCATGGCAGGTACGATCCTTATAGTTATGCGCCTATTACATGCCAGTCGCGCTGCCTTGGGAATGCGACGATAGACAGCAAAACCAGTACCAAAGTAGTAAATCAGCCGGCGCTTGAGGGCTCTAGCATGAAAGTACCGGTCATCCTCAGGAGTTGTACGATCATGCGAATTCTCAAGGCGCTGCTCTTGCCGTTTTTGCTGATTGTCAGCCTGATCGGCGTGGACAAGCTCCACGGCCCGCGACCGGCGCCGCTGCTGGTGATGCCGGCGCATGCCTCATGAATATCCTGTTGGTAGACAAGCACGCCGTGGTGCGCCTGGGTTACAGCAGCCTGTTGCGGGCGCTGCTACCGGGCGTGGAAGTGCGCGAGGCGGGCACTGGCGAGGAGGCGCTGGCGCGGGTGCAGGAGGCGGTGCCGAACCTGGTGATCACCGGTTTTGGCCTGCCGGGCATCAGCGGCCTGGAGACCACCCGCCGCCTGCGCCAGCGCCTGCCGCAATTGCGCGTGCTGTTTTTCAGCCAGCATCAGGAGCTGCCCCTGGTACGCCAGGCCCTGGAGGCCGGTGCGTCGGGCTATATCACCAAGGGCGCGACGCCTGCGGTGATGAATGAAGCGGTGCAGCGCATTCTCGACGGCCACACCTATATCGAACAGGCCCTGGCCACCGAGCTGGCCTACCACCCGGTCGATCATCGCCTGCAGGGCATGACAGCCCGTGAGCTGGAGATTTTCCTGATGCTGGCCAAGGGCACACCTACCCGGGCCATTGCCGATCAACTGAGTATCAGCAGCAAGACCGTGTCCAATCACCTGACCTTGCTCAAGAGCAAATTGCAGGTCAGCTCCCATGCGGAGCTGGTGCATGTGGGGATTGATATGGGCGTGGTGCGGGCGGCGGGATAAGTCGCTCCTCTGCAGGAGCCGGCAAGCCCGCGCATGCAAAAGTTAACGGTCCCAGGTGGTGGGGCAGTCCTTGCAGCCCTCCATATTCGCGTCCTGGAAGTTTGCATAGTGCTGGCGGGTGCCGGTGAGGGTGGCCTGCTCCAGGTTGCTTTCACCGAACTTGGCCTCTTGCAGGTTGGCGTCGCTCAGGTCCGCACCTTGCAGGTCAGCTTTGCTCAGCCAGGTCATTTCCAGGTCCGCTGCACGCAGGTTGGCCTTGTGCAGCTTGGCCCCCGACAACCGCGCAAATTGCAGGTAAGCCGCGCTGAGGTTGGCGTTTTCAAATTGCGCGCCTTGGGCAAACATGCCCCAGCCTTGTACGGCCATCAAAGTGGCCCTGCTGAAATCTGCCAGGCGCAGGTTGGCTTGCTGCAGGCTGGCGCGGGTCAGGTTGGCGCCTTGCAGTTGGGCTTTTTCCAGGTTGGCCAGGTCGAGGTTCGCGTGGCGCAGGTCGGCCTCGCGCAGATCGGCCCCGGCCAGGTTCATTTTGCTCAAGTCCTGGTTGCGCAGGTTGGCGCCCTTGAGGTTGGCGCCGGGGCATTGGCTGTGGGGGGCGAGGGTGCAGCCGTTGATGACCAGGGGTTGGTCGTCGCCGTCGTCGGCGTAGGCCAGGGGGAGGGAGAGCAGGAGTAGCAGGGGCAGGTAGTTCATGGCAGGGACCTCGTGGTGGCCGTTGGGGCGCGGAGCGCCCTGGGAGGCATTCCCACGCAGAGCGTGGGAACGATCATCAACGGGGGGTTATTTTTGCGCGGTTTTGTTATCCCAACTCGGGATTTTGAACACCCAGAACGACCCGCCCTGTGCCACCGGTTTGGTCAGCTCGGCCATGTCGCCGCCCCACAACGGCACCGCGCCGCCGTAGCCAACGGTCACGCCGATGTATTGCTCGCCATCCTGTTCCCAGGTGATCGGTGGGGAGACGATGCCGCTGCCGGTCTGGAACTTCCACAGCTCCTTGCCGGTTTTTGCGTCGAAGGCTTTGAAGAAACCGTCGCCGGTGCCGGTGAACACCAGGTTGCCCTTGGTCGCCAGCACGCCGGCCCACAATGGCAGGGCCTCCTTGTGCTCCCACACCACCTTGCCGGTGGTCGGGTTCATCGCGCGCAGGGTGCCGACGTGGTCGTCATACATGCGCTTGATACGGAAGCCCATGCCCAGGTACGCCGAACCCTTCTTGTAGTTGACCTCTTCGGTCCAGTATTCCTCTTTCCACTGGTTGCCGGGGATGTAGAACAGGCCGGTGTCCTGGCTGTAGGCCATGGGGTTCCAGTTCTTGCCACCGAGGAACGGCGGCGAGACTTCCACCGGCTTGCCCTTGGTTTCACCCGGCAGCGGCTTGGCCGGACGCTGGCCTTCGTTTTCCACGGGGCGGCCGGTCTTCAGGTCGATATGACTGGCCCAGGTGATGTTGTCGACGAACGGGAAGGCGTTCTGCAGCTTGCCGTTGTTACGGTCCACCACGTAGAAGAAGCCGTTGCGGTCAGCGTGGCCGGTGGCCTTGACCACTTTGCCGTCCTTGTCCTTGTAGTCGAACAGCACCAGTTCGTTGTTGCCGGAGAAGTCCCAGGCATCGTTTGGCGTGTGCTGGTAGAACCACTTCACTTCGCCGGTGCTTGGGTCAACACCCACTTGGCCGGAGGTATAGAGGCTGTCGAAGTCGTGAGGGTTGCCATCCTTGGAAGTACGCGCCCAGGTGTTCCAAGGGCCGGGGTTGCCGGCGCCGACGATGATGGTGTTGGTCTCGGCATCGAAACTGGCGCTCTGCCAAGGGGCACCGCCGCCGTGGCTCCAGGCTTCGACCTTGCCGGTTTCGGTGGTCGGATCATCCGGCCAGGACGGTGCTTTCACATCGCCGGTGGTGGTGCTGTCCTTGCCATTCAGGCGGCCCATGTGGCCTTCGACGAACGGGCGCATCCACACTTCTTCGCCGGTGTCCGGGTCGCGGGCAAACAGCTGGCCGACCACGCCGAACTCATCGCCGGAGCTGCCGTGGATCAGCAGGACCTTGCCGGTGACCTTGTCTTTGATCAGCACCGGGGCGCCGGTCATGGTGTAGCCGGCGGCGTGGTCGCCGAATTTCTTGTTCCACACCACTTTTCCGGTGTTTTTATCGAGGGCGATCAGGCGCGCATCGAGGGTGCCGAAGTAGATCTTGTCGCCAAAAATCGCCGCCCCGCGGTTGACCACGTCACAGCACGGGCGGATGTTGTCGGGCAGGCGGTGGTTGTAGGTCCACAGGCGCTTGCCGGTCTTGGCGTCGAGGGCGAACACCCGGGAGTAGGAGCCGGTGACATACACCACGCCGTCGTTGACGATGGCCTGGGACTCCTGGCCGCGCTGCTTCTCGTCACCGAACGAGTACGACCAGGCCGGGGTGAGCTTGAACACGTTCTTGTCGTTGACCTGGGCCAGGGGGCTCCAGCGCTGGGCGTTGGTGCCCATGCCGTATTGCAGCACGTCCTTGGTGGTCAGGTGGTCGTTGGCAATGTCTTCCCAGGTGACGTTGCGCGTCTGCTTTGCAGGTTCGGCAGCGGCGAAGCTCGCCGCACTCAAGGACAGGCTGCCGACCAGCAGGAAAGCCTGCACGGCAAGGCTCAGCGGCGAGAGGGCGGGTAGCGATCTTATTGTCATGGTTGCAGTTCCCAGTGGAGGTTTTGGCCTGCACAGGTTGCTGGCTGGACGGTGCCCGCGGATACGGAAAATATCCCGGTGTGGCCGGGACAATTTCCCGAACCGCATCTGATTTAGCAGGGGCCCGCAAGCCTTACTACGAAGGGAGTAGAGCCCGGCCACCAAAGCAGCATACGGGCCCTGGCGAGGCGTTCCTATGATGGTTGCCATAGCCTCTGTAGAGAGGTTTTGCGTGCAATCCTGAGGGGACAATAATGACAACAAAACGCAACGCCTTGCTGGTTGCCGGCCTGTTGGCCGGGGTGATCGGTGCAGGCTCCGTCTGGGCTCACGGCAACGTGACGCCAACTGCCGTGGAAACCCAAGGCCTGACCCCGATCAAGGACGCCGGCGTACCGCTGGATGCCGATGGCTGGGCGGCGGTGAACCCGTATCGCCAGTCGCCGGAACACGCCAAGGCCGTCGAAGTGGGGGCCTCGGCCTATAACCAGAACTGCGCCGCGTGCCACGGTCTGGAAGCCAAGTCCGGCGGGATCGCCCCCGACCTGCGCATGCTCGATGAGGGCGATGCCGGGGACGAATGGTTCGTCGAACGGGTGCGCCACGGCGCCGTGCGCGATGGTCGGGTGTACATGCCGAAAATGGCCGACTACCTGAGCCAGGAAGCCTTGTGGGCGGTACGCACTTATCTTGATAGCGTGCACGTCGAGGAGTAAGCCATGGGCTGGCGCGCACGTTGGCTGTTGGCTTGCTGGTTGCCAGTGGCCGCCTACGGGATGGACCCCGGCAAAGACCCGGTGCCATCGGTGATGTGGAGCTATTTCCACCAGCAGTTCCTCGGCAATGCGCCGTTTGTCTTTGATGAACGGGTCAAGCTGCTGGCGCCGCCATTTGCCGAAGATGCGCGGCAGGTGCCCCTGGAAATCGACGCTCGCGCCTTCAAGGGCCAGGTGGTGAAAATCATCGCCTGGGCCGAACTCAACCCACTGCCGAAAATCGTCGACTTCCAGCCGGGCGAGGGCGTGTTGCCGTGGCTGGCGATCCGCGTCCGGATCGAGCAGGCCACGCCGTTGCGCGCCGCCGTGTTGACCAAGGATGGCCTGTGGCATGTGGGGTCGACCCTGATCGACGCCGCCGGCGGCGGCTGTACCGCGCCCAGCGTGGTGCGCAGCCAGCCGGGCTGGGAAGAACACCTGGGGGAAGTGTTGGGCGGTCGTTATCCCCGCGAGGATTTCAGCCGGCTGCGCCTGCAGGTAGCACACCCGATGGACAATGGCATGGTCAGCGGCATCCCTGAGTTCTACATCAACCACGCCGAACTGCGCGACGCCCAGGACCGGGTGTTGGCGCGCCTGGAGCTGTTCGCGGCGGTCAGCGAGAACCCCGACCTGGCGTTTGACCTGCAAGGCGCCGGGCCGGTGCGCCTGCTGTTGCGCGATACCAGCGGTAGTGAATTCGCCGGGGCCATCCCATGAAGTGGCTATTACTGCTGTTACTCGGCCTGGGCCTGCCCGCGCTGGCCGACCTCGACTACGCCCTCAAGCCCCGGCAGATCGCCGCCGACACCTGGCTGCTGGAAGGCAGCACGGATAATTTCGCCAGGGCCAACGGCGGCAACATCGTCAATACCGGGTTTATCGTGACCCAGGCCGGGGTGGTGGTGATCGACACCGGGCCGTCCCGGCGTTACGGCGAAGCATTGCGCCAGGCGATTGCCACGGTCACCGACAAGCCGGTGATCCAGGTCTTGTTGACCCATCATCACCCCGACCATGTGCTGGGCAACCAGGCGTTCAAGGATGTGCCGATCGCTGCGCTGGCAGGCACCACCACGCTGCTGCGCGAACAGGGCGATGGCATGGCGGAAAACATGTACCGCATGGTCGGCGACTGGATGCGCGGCACCGAAGTGCTGCTGCCCAGCCAGACGTTGAGCCCCGGAGTGCAGACCGTCGGCGGCCACGCTTTGCGATTGTTGAGCCTGAGCGGCCATACCGGCGCCGACCTGGCGATTTTCGACGAAACCACCGGCGTGCTGTTTGCCGGCGACCTGGTGTTTTACCAGCGCGCCCTGACCACCCCCAACACCCCGGGCCTGGCGGTATGGCTGGCGGATATCGCCACCCTGCAAGGCCTGCCCTGGAAACTGATCGTGCCCGGCCACGGCCCGGTGGCCAGCGATGCCCAACCCTTCGCACAAATGCGTGATTACCTGGGCTGGCTCGACCAGCTCATGGCCACCGGTGCTGCCAACGGCAGTGCCATGGGCGAGATGATCCGCAGCCCCATTCCCGAACGTTTTGCGGCCATCAGCCTGAGCCGCTACGAACTGATCCGCAGTGTCAGCCACCTGTATCCCCGCTATGAACGCGCTCAGATGCAACGGATAGATCAATAACAACATCCCCCGAAAGAGGCCTCATCATGATCTACGCACAACCTGGCACCCCCGGCGCCATCGTCACCTTCAAGCCGCGCTACGGTAACTTTATCGGTGGCGAGTTTGTGGCCCCGGTCAACGGTGAATACTTCACCAACACCTCGCCAGTGACTGGCGAGGTGATTGCCGAATTTCCGCGCTCCAGCGCCGCCGATATCGACAAGGCCCTGGACGCTGCGCATGCTGCCGCCGACGCCTGGGGCAAGACCTCGGCCCAGGACCGCGCCCTGGTGCTGCTGAAAATCGCCGACCGCATCGAGCAGCACCTGGAAGTGTTGGCCGTGACCGAGACCTGGGACAATGGCAAGGCCGTGCGCGAGACCCTGAATGCCGACGTGCCATTGGCCGCCGACCACTTCCGTTACTTCGCCGGCTGCATCCGCGCCCAGGAAGGTGGCGCCGCCGAGATCAACGAACTGACCGCGGCCTATCATTTCCATGAGCCCCTGGGCGTGGTCGGGCAGATCATCCCGTGGAACTTTCCGTTGCTGATGGCCGCCTGGAAACTCGCCCCGGCCCTGGCCGCCGGCAACTGCATCGTGCTCAAGCCGGCCGAGCAGACGCCGCTGTCGATCATGGTGTTTGCCGAACTGATCGCCGACCTGTTGCCGGCCGGCGTGTTGAACATCGTCCAGGGTTTTGGCCGCGAAGCCGGCGAGGCCCTGGCCACCAGCAAGCGCATCGCCAAGATCGCTTTCACCGGCTCCACCCCGGTGGGCGCGCACATCATGCATGCGGCGGCCGAGAACATTATTCCGTCCACCGTCGAGCTGGGCGGCAAGTCGCCGAATATCTTCTTTGAAGACATCATGCAGGCGGAGCCGGCCTTCATCGAGAAAGCCGCCGAGGGCCTGGTGCTGGCGTTCTTCAACCAGGGCGAAGTGTGCACCTGCCCGTCGCGGGCGCTGGTGCAGGAGTCGATCTACGAGCCGTTCATGGCCGAGGTCATGAAGAAGATCGTCAAAATCAAACGCGGCAACCCGCTGGACACCGAGACCATGGTCGGCGCCCAGGCGTCCGAGCAGCAGTACGACAAGATCCTCTCGTACCTGACCATCGCCCAGGAAGAGGGCGCCGAACTGCTGGCCGGTGGCGCCGCCGAACACCTGGCGGGCGACCTGTCCAGCGGCTATTACATCCAGCCGACTCTGCTCAAGGGCCACAACAAAATGCGCGTGTTCCAGGAAGAAATCTTCGGCCCGGTGGTGGGCGTGACCACCTTCAAGGACGAAGCCGAAGCCCTGGCGATTGCCAACGACAGCGAATTCGGCCTGGGTGCTGGGCTGTGGACCCGCGATATCAACCGCGCCTACCGCATGGGCCGGGCGATCAAGGCCGGGCGTGTGTGGACCAACTGCTATCACCTGTACCCGGCGCATGCCGCGTTTGGTGGCTACAAAAAGTCTGGGGTAGGGCGTGAGAACCACAAGATGATGCTCGATCATTACCAGCAGACCAAGAACCTGCTGGTGAGCTACGACATCAACCCGCTGGGGTTCTTCTGATCGCCTGATTGAACTGCCAGCTTCCACCCTTTGATGGGTAGGCATCAGCCGCCCTGCTTGAAATGCAATCAAGTGTGGGAGCTGGCTTGCCTGCGATAGCGGTTGTTCAGCTTGCATCATTGGCGGCTGACCTTCGGTCATCGCAGCATGAGTAGCTACACAACCCTCTTCTGGGTATGTGTACATATCCATTGCTGCGGTCACGGCCACTTAGGGTTCCGCCCTTACGGCGGGTCACTTTTGGAAAAGAGCCCCAAAAGTAACCAAAAGGGCTCTTGCCCCACCACTCGGTGCCTCGCCTAGGCTCGGCATGCCCGTCATCCGACATTGATTTGGGGGGCCGCCGCGATGGGCCATCCATGGCCCAGCGCGGCTAACCCGGCGTCCTGCCGGGTTACCCCCCAAATCAATATCGGATGACGGCCAGCGTGGTTTAACGGGGCGCCTAAGATCAAAATCACCAGCAAAGCGAGGCGGCCTGACAGCCGACCTGATCGTCGAATCGTGCGCGTACCCCTGTGGGAGATTCTATGTACATCCGAGACTAACGACTGCGGCCGGTTCGTTCGAAAGTAGCATTCGCCCGCCAGCCCACCCATGTATTAATGCCTGTACCGGACTCTCCCGGTATAACAAGAGGAACGCTCCCATGTGGACCAAACCCGCCTACACCGACCTGCGTATCGGCTTTGAAGTGACCATGTATTTCGCCAACCGCTGAAACCATCCCAGGAGCCGGCCTGCCGGCTCCTGCAGGGATAAGGGCTAGCCCATTGGTCTGATTGCATTCGCCAGCGGATGCGTTAGTGTGGCCCGTATCTTCCAAAACAATAAAAACAGGCTTTCCAATGAGCCATAGCCTCAGCCAATTGCGTAAATTCGTCTCCCCAGAAATCATCTTCGGCGCCGGTTCCCGGCACAATGTCGGCAATTACGCCAAGACCTTTGGTGCGCGCAAGGTCCTGGTGGTCAGCGACCCGGGTGTGGTCGCTGCCGGTTGGGTCGCGGATGTCGAGGCCAGCCTGCAGGCCCTTGGGATCGAGTACTGCCTGTACACCGCGGTGTCACCCAACCCGCGTGTCGAAGAAGTGATGCAGGGCGCCGAGGTCTACCGCGAGAACCATTGCGATGTGATCGTCGCCGTCGGCGGCGGCAGCCCGATGGATTGCGGCAAGGCCATCGGTATTGTGGTCGCCCATGGGCGCAGCATTCTTGAGTTCGAAGGGGTGGACACCATCCGCGTGCCCAGCCCGCCGCTGATCCTGATCCCGACCACCGCCGGCACCTCGGCCGACGTGTCGCAGTTCGTGATCATTTCCAATCAGCAGGAACGCATGAAGTTTTCCATCGTCAGTAAGGCAGTGGTGCCGGATGTTTCGTTGATCGACCCGGAAACCACCGCCAGCATGGACCCGTTCCTCTCGGCCTGTACCGGGATCGACGCGCTGGTGCATGCCATCGAAGCCTTTGTGTCCACCGGCCACGGCCCACTGACCGACCCCCATGCGCTGGAAGCCATGCGCCTGATCAATGGCAACCTGGTGCAGATGATCGCCAACCCCGGCGATATCGCCCTGCGCGAGAAAATCATGCTCGGCAGCATGCAGGCCGGCCTGGCGTTTTCCAATGCGATCCTCGGCGCGGTGCATGCCATGTCCCACAGCCTGGGCGGCTTTCTCGACTTGCCCCATGGCCTGTGCAACGCGGTGCTGGTGGAGCATGTGGTGGCGTTCAACTACAACTCGGCGCCGGAACGGTTCAAGGTGATTGCCGAGACCTTCGGCATCGACTGCCGGGGCCTCAACCACCGGCAGATCTGCGGGCGGCTGGTGGAGCACCTGATTGCCCTCAAGCACGCCATCGGCTTCCATGAAACCCTCGGCCTGCACGGGGTGCGGGTGGCAGATATTCCGTTTTTGTCGCAACACGCCATGCATGACCCGTGCATCCTGACCAACCCGCGTGAGTCGAGCCAGCGTGACGTCGAGGTCGTCTATGGCGAAGCTCTCTGACGACCAGCAGCGGGCTCTGGCCGGGCTGTTGGGGCTGGGCGATCACTCGGCGCGCAAGAGCCACTACCCGGAGCTGACGGCGCGGCTGGATGAACTGGAGGCCGAGCGCAAACGCTATATCCGCCTCAACGATGAGCTGGAACAGCGGGTGGCGGCGCGCACCGATGAGCTGCTCGAAGCCAACCACAACCTGCAACAGCAGATCGCCCGGCGCGAACAGACTGAACAAGACCTGCGCGACGCCCGTGACGCCGCCCAGGCCGCCAATCGCAGCAAGGACAAGTACCTGGCCGCCGCCAGCCATGACCTGCTGCAACCGCTCAACGCGGCGCGGCTGTTGATCTCTACCCTGCGTGAACGCAACCTGCCCAGTGTCGAGCAAGTGCTGGTGGAGCGCACCCATCAGGCCCTGGAAGGGGCCGAGGACCTGCTGACCGACTTGCTGGATATCTCGCGCCTGGACCAGGCGGCGGTCAAGCCGGACGTGGCGCTGTACCGCCTGGATGAGCTGTTTGCGCCGCTGGTGTCGGAGTTCCATTCGGTGGCCCAGGCGGCGGGCCTCAAGCTGCGGGCGCGCACTGCCGGCTACGCGATCCGCACGGACTTGCGCTTGATGACGCGTATTTTGCGCAACTTCCTCAGCAATGCCTGCCGCTACACCGATGAGGGTTGCATCCTGTTGGGCGCGCGGCGACGCGGTGATCGCCTGCGCCTGGAGGTCTGGGACACCGGGCGCGGAATTGCGGCGGACCGGTTGAGCTCGATCTTTTTGGAGTTCAACCAACTCGATGTCGGCCGCGCCGCGGATCGCAAGGGCGTTGGGTTGGGCCTGGCGATTGTCGAGCGTATCGCGCTGATTCTGGGTTACCCGGTGGCAGTACGCTCATGGCCGGGGCGCGGCTCGATGTTCAGCATCGAGGTGCCGTTGAGTGCCGAGGTACCCCTGGCCATCAGTCAGTTGCCGACACAGCCGAGCACCGGTAATCCGTTGCCCGGGCGGCGCCTGCTGGTGATCGATAACGAGCTGAGCATCCTTGAAAGCATGCGCGCGCTGCTCGGGCAGTGGGGCTGCGAGGTGGTGACCGCCACCGACCAGGCCGGTGCCTTGCTGGCGTTGCAGGGCCGGGCGCCGGAGCTGATCCTGGCTGACTATCACCTCGACCATGGGGTGGTGGGGTGTGCGGTGGTCAAGCAGTTGCGCGAGCATTTCGCCCAGAACATTCCCGCTGTGATTATCACGGCGGACCGCACCGACCAGTGCCGCCGCGCCCTGCGCCGCCTGGAAGCACCGTTGCTGAACAAACCGGTCAAGCCAGGTAAGTTGCGGGCGGTGTTGAGCCAGTTACTGGGGTAGGGCAATACTCCCTGCTCTTGTACGGGGCTATCGTTAAAAATTCTTTCGCTCTGAATAAAAATTACATGCTGTGTGTTTCTGTAAAAGCAGCACAAACTTTGCCTTATTCCACTGTCATTTAAATAGATGGTGATTTAAGGAGCGCTCCATGCAGTCGATTTTTCATCTGGCCTACCATGTTCGCGATTTGGAAGTTTCACGTCAGTTCTACTGTGACTTGCTGGGTTGCGCACAAGGGCGCAGCACGGATACATGGATGGACGTGAATTTCTTCGGGCATCAATTATCCCTGCACCTGGGTGAGCCCTTTGCCGTCACTGATACAGGCAGGGTCGGCGACCATCTGGTACCGATGCCTCATCTGGGGGTGTTGCTGGAGATGCCGGACTGGCTGGTGTTAAAGGACCGTTTGATCGCGGGCGGGGTGAAGTTTGTCCTCGCCCCTTATCTACGCTTTGCCGGCGGACCGGGCGAGCAGGCAACCCTGTTCTTCCTGGATCCGGCCGGCAATCCCATCGAGATAAAAGGCTTCTGTGATTTGCAATCGGCGTTCGCTGTTTAACGCATGTTACGCAAACGACGTTAAGTTGATTTAAGTCTTTTGGGCACGCCAGCCAACGGTAGGACGTGAACTCGTCAAGTTGCTCAATGGCTGCGACGGAACCTGGAGCGCGTGCGCATCCCGGAGCAGGCCCACAAGTTTCCGGGGCAATTGTCGGGCGGCCAGCAACAGCGCGTGGCGATTACCCGTGCCCTGTGCATGAAGCCGAAAATCATGCTGTTCGACGAGCCGACCTCGGCGCCCAATGACTTCTTCGACAACCCGCAGATTTTGCATTAATCCCTTGGGCAGACAGGCCTGTAACAGAGGAATGCCATGTACCGTTTTGATCATTTGGATGCCACCACCCTGGCACAGCGGGTCTGTGCGGGTGAGGTGAGCGAAGAGACAGTCGCCGCACACTTCCTTGGGTGTGCCGAGGCCCAGGAGTCGACAATACAGGCCTTTGTTTCGTTCGACCCCGACGCGGTACGTGCTCAAGCGAGGCAATTGACCGGGACGCGTGCGCGAGGTCTGTTGGCAGGTATTCCGGTGGGGGTCAAAGATAACTACGACACCGTGGATCATCCCACCGGTTTTTACTCGCCGATCTATGAGGACAACCGCCCGTCCCGCGACGCACAGGTTGTCTCGCTGCTGCGCCAGGCGGGGGCGCTGATTATGGGCAAGACCCACACCACCGAATTCGCCTATATGCACACCGGGCCGACGCGCAATCCCCAGGACTCCCGACGCACGCCTGGGAGTTCGAGTGCGGGCTCGGCGGCGGGGCTGGCGGCTGGATTCTTTCCCATCGCCCTGGGTACGCAGACGGCCGGATCATTGATCAAACCTGCCGCTTGCTGTGGGGTGCACGCCTTCAAACCCAGCTATGGGTTGGTCTCGCTTGAGGGGGTCAAGCCACTGGCGCCGAGTTTCGACACGGCCGGCTGGTTTGGGCGTTCGGTGCGTGACTTGAGCCTGATTGCGCAAGTCCTGATCCCGGGGTTCCCGGCGCGCCCCGCGGAAAGCCCGCTACGGTCGTTGGGCTTTTGCCGTACGGCGCACTGGGATCAGGTGGACAAGGACGTGGCCCTGGCACTGGAAGCCGCTATGGATACGCTGCGTGCGGCAGGGCACCGAGTGAGCGAGGTGGTGTTGCCCGAGGCGTTTGCCAGGGTGTTTGATGACCATCTGCTGATAAACGATTGTGAGGGCGCCCGCTCATTGGCCGCTGAGTTCAATCGGCACCCGGACAAGATGAGCATGGAAATCCTCGATATGTTCGCCCGCGCCGAGCGGACCAGTTGGGAGCAAGAGTCAGCGGCGAAGAGGCGTCTGGCACAGTTGGCGCCGGTGCTGGAGGAGATATTCAGCCCGTTTGACGTCGTCCTGGGGGCGAGCTGCGGCATCGTCGCCCCGTTGGGCCTTGGCGCCACTGGGCCGTCGGATTTCATCAAGTTCTGGATGGCATTTGGATTGCCGCAAGTGAATATTCCTCTTGTGCGCAAAACTGCAGAGCTGCCGGTAGGGCTGCAAATAATCGGAGGATTTAGAAACGACAGCCTTTTGCTAAGCGTGGCTGAGCAGGTCGATGCTCTGCTGCGGCCGGCTGGCCGATAGGAGGGGGCTGGGCTCACGTGTTGGCCTGGCACGTTGATACCCGTCAACACGGCGTGCGGTGCTTTGCCTCATGCTGTCGGCCTGATTTGAAGGCTGACGGAGAACCCCATGAACGGCCCCGCAACAACCGCTGCATCATTCAAGTTGCCCATGGGCCTGGTGATTGCCGTACTGGTGATGGTCGGCGTGCTGCTGTTGCCGCTGCCCGCCGATTTGCCGGTGGCCGGCCAGCGGATGCTGGCGATCCTCGCGTTTGCCGTGGTGGTGTGGATCACCGAGGCGGTGTCCTACGAAGCCAGTGCGATCATGATCACCTCGTTGATGGCCTTTCTGTTGGGCACCGCACCGTCCTTGCAGGACCCGACGCACCTGATCGGTTCCAGCCCCGCTATCAGCATGGCGCTCACCGGGTTTGCCAACCCGGCCCTGGCCCTGGTGGCCGGTGCGTTGTTTATCGCCGCCGCCATGACCCACACCGGCCTCGACCGGCGTATCGCCCTGGTGACCCTGACCCGGGTCGGTACCAGCACTCGCGGGATCCTGGTGGGCGCGATTGCGGTGACCATCCTGCTCAGCCTGGTGGTGCCCAGCGCCACCGCCCGCAGCGCCTGCGTGGTGCCGATCATGATGGGGGTGATTGCCGCGTTTGGCGTGGACAAACGCTCGAATATCGCCGCCGGGATCATGATCGTCGTCGCCCAGGGCACCAGTATCTGGAACGTCGGGATCCAGACCGCCGCTGCGCAGAACCTGCTGACGGTCGGTTTTATGGACAAGATGCTCGGCCAGCGCGTGTCGTGGATCGACTGGTTAATCGCCGGGGCGCCGTGGGCGCTGATTATGTCGGCGGTACTGCTGTTTCTGGTGCTCAAGTTGCTGCCCCCGGAAAGCAATAGCATTCCCGGTGGCAAGGAAGCGGTGGCGCAGTCCCTGGTGGAGATCGGCCCGATGACCGGGCCGCAGAAGCGCTTGCTGACCGTTTCGGTATTGCTGCTGCTGGCCTGGGCCACGGAAGGGCGCCTGCACAGCTTCGATACCACCTCCACCACCTACGCCGGCCTGGTGTTCCTGCTGTTGCCGGGGATCGGCGTGATGACCTGGAAGGACGTGCAGTCGCGTATCCCCTGGGGCACGGTGATTGTGTTCGGTGTGGGCATCAGCCTGGGTACCGCGTTGCTCACCACCCAGGCCGGGCAATGGCTGGGCGCGCAGGTGGTGGGGCATACCGGCCTGGATCAACTGGGGCCGCTGGGGGTGTTTGCGATCCTCGGCGCATTCCTGATTGTGATTCACCTGGGTTTTGCCAGCGCTACCGCGCTGACCTCGGCGTTGTTGCCGATCCTGATTGCCGTACTGCAAACCCTGCCGGGAGACTTCAGCCGGCTGGGCATGACCATGTTGCTCGGGTTTGTGGTCAGCTACGGTTTTATCCTGCCGATCAACGCCCCGCAGAACATGGTGTGCCTGGGCACCGGCACCTTCACCGCGCGGCAGTTTGCCAAGGTGGGCTTGCTGGTCACGGTGATTGGCTATCTGCTGATGCTGGTGTTTGCCGCCACCTACTGGAGCTGGCTGGGCTGGATCTAAAACCTCCTGTGGGAGCTGGCTCTCACAGGAGGGGCTCGGCTGGGGCACATAATTTGCGCCACATCACAAATCAAATGTGGGAGCTGGCTTGCCTGCGATGGCAGTGTGTCAGCCACCAGAAATAGCGCCTGAACCGCCGCTATCGCGAGCAAGCCCGCTCCCACAGGGGGGCGGCTGGGCACATATTTGCGCCACATCACAAATCAAATGTGGGAGCTGGCTTGCCTGCGATGGCAGTGTGTCAGCCACCAGAAATAGCGCCTGAACCGCCGCTATCGCGGGCAAGCCCGCTCCCACAGGGGGGGCGGCTGGGCACGTATTTGCGCCACATCACAAATCAAATGTGGGAGCAGGCCAGCTCCCACAAAGATGACAAGATGAACCCCGCTCAGGTCTACTAAGCTCTGAGTCAGGGTTTTACCGGCCTCGTGCGTCGGTCATCAAGGTCACGAATGGATAAATACACCCCGCACACCTGGCAACCCCACGAGCGTCCGAGCTTGCCGGGGTCGCCGTCGACGCCCCATCACCCCACGCTCAAACGCTGGGCCTTTGCCCTGGTTGGGGTGCTGGTGGCAATCACCGGCGGCCTGGGCAATGCGCTGGTGATCGCCAATCTGCCATATCTGCAAGGGGCATTGGGCGCGACCACCGCCGAAATGGCCTGGCTACCCGCCGCCTATGTGATGACCAACGTGTCCATGAACCTGCTGCTGGTGAAGTTCCGCCAGCAGTTCGGCTTGCGCGCGTTTACCGAAGTGTTCCTGGTGCTCTACGCCCTGGTCACCTTTGGCCATCTGTTCGTCAATGACCTCAGTTCGGCAATCGCCGTGCGTGCCGCCCACGGCATGGTGGGCGCGGCCCTCAGTTCCCTGGGGTTGTACTACATGGTCCAGGCGTTCCCGGCGAAGTGGCGGCTCAAGGCTCTGGTGCTGGGCCTGGGTACCGCGCAACTGGCGTTGCCGATGGCGCGGCTGTTTTCCGAAGACTTGCTGCAGATTGCCGAGTGGCGCGGCCTGTACCTGTTTGAGCTGGGCATGGCGTTGACTTGCCTGGGCTGTGTGTTCCTGCTCAAGTTGCCGCCGGGCGATCGCTTCAAGACCTTTGAAAAACTCGACTTCCTGACCTTTGCTTTGCTCGCCTCAGGCGTGGCATTGCTCTGCGCGGTACTGTCCCTGGGGCGCATCGACTGGTGGCTGGAAGCCCCGTGGATCGGCGTGGCCTCGGCCTGTTCCCTGGTGCTGATCATGGCCGGGCTGGCCATCGAACATAACCGCGCCAACCCGCTGCTGATGACCCGCTGGCTGGGCGGCGGGGTGATGATTCGCCTGGCCCTGGCGGTAATCCTGATCCGCATGGTGCTGTCGGAGCAATCCACCGGCGCCGTGGGCTTTTTGCAGGCGCTGAATATGAGCAGCGAGCAAATGCGCACCCTGTACCTGGTGATGCTGTTGGGGGCGATCAGTGGCCTGGTGATCAGCGCGTTGACCATCAACCCGGCACACTTGCTGATGCCCCTGGTGATTTCCCTGGCGCTGATGGCCACGGGCTCGGTGATGGACAGCTTCTCCAGCAACCTGACGCGGCCGCAGAACATGTACCTGAGCCAGTTTCTGCTGGGGTTTGGCGGTACCTTCTTCCTCGGCCCGACCATGGTGCTGGGGATGCGCAATGTGCTGGCCAACCCGCGCAACCTCGTGAGTTTCTCGGTGTTGTTCGGGATCTGCCAGAACCTCGGCGGGCTGATGGGCGCGGCGTTGCTCGGCACCTTCCAGGTGGTGCGGGAGAAATTCCATTCGAGCATGATTGTCGAACACCTGACCCTGCTGGATCCGCGGGTCGCGGCCCGTGTACAAAGCGGCGGCTCGGCCTACGGCTCGGTGATTGCCGACCCGGAACTGCGCAACCTGATGGGTATTCGCAGCCTGGCCACGGCGGCCACCCGCGAGGCCAATGTCATGGCTTATAACGATGTGTTTATGCTGATCGCGATCATCGCGATCCTCACCATGTTGTGGATCTTTACCCGCAGCCTGTGGCTGATGAGCACCACCAAGAAAGCTGCCGCCAGTGCAGCGCCTTCCGTTCAACCTAGCGGCGCACTTCCTTCATGAGCGAACCTACGGCTACCACCACGACCACCAATGCCATTGCCGCCACCCCGGAGGGCAGCACGCCACCGGGTGCGACGGCCACCGAGCCGCGCTCCCTGGGCGTGCGCATCGTCTCGTCCCTGGGCTTTGCCGCGATTGCCATCGTTGGCGTGTTGATTGTGCTGTACGCCTGGCAATTGCCGCCGTTCAGCAGCGCCGTGGAAACCACCGAAAACGCTCTGGTACGCGGCCAGGTGACGATCATCAGCCCGCAATTGGGCGGTTATGTGTTCGAGGTGCCGGTGCAGGACTTCCAGCACGTCAAGGCCGGGGATTTGCTGGTACGCCTCGACGACCGCATCTACAAGCAACGCCTGGACCAGGCCCAGGCGCAACTGGCGGTGCAGCAAGCCGCCCTGGCCAACGTGGTGCAACAGCGCAACAGTGCCGAGGCGACCATCAAGCTGCGCCAGGCCGCCCTGGCTGATAGCCAGGCCCAGGCGCGCAAAAGTACTGCGGACCTGCGTCGCAACGAAGAGCTGATCAGCGACGGCTCGGTGTCGCGCCGAGAACTGGACGTGACCCGCGCCGCCAACGCGCAAACCATCGCCGCTGTGGCCCAGGCCCAGGCCAGCCTGGAAATCGCCCGCCAGGACCTGCAGACGGTAATCGTCAATCGCGGCTCCCTGGAAGCGGCGGTGGCCAGTGCCGATGCAGCGGTGGAGCTGGCGCGGATCGACCTGTCGAACACCCGCGTCCTGGCCCCCCGGGACGGTCAACTGGGGCAGATTGGTGTACGTCTGGGGGCCTACGTCAACTCCGGCGCGCAGCTGATGGCATTGGTGCCGAACCAGTTGTGGGTGATCGCCAATATGAAAGAAACCCAGATGGACAACGTGCAGGTGGGCCAGCCGGTAACGTTTACCGTGGATGCCCTGGACCACCGCAAGTTTCATGGCACGGTGCAGCGTATTTCGCCGGCGACGGGGTCTGAGTTCAGCCTGTTGCAGGCCGATAACGCCACCGGCAACTTCGTCAAGATCGCCCAGCGCGTGCCGGTGCGGATCACGGTGGACCCCGATCAGGAGCAAAGCGAACGCCTGCGGCCGGGGCTGTCGGTGGTGGTGAGTATCGACACGGCGGGGCGCTTGAAGAACAGTCCGCCTTGAACTGGACGATGCTCCTACAGCATCGGTGGCAGGGTGCCCAATAGGGAAACGGCCGCCACCGCCGCCGCGCCCAACAGCCATTCCAGCAACACGCTGGCCTGCAATTGGCCACGTCGTTGCTGGCAATCCTGGGTCCGTAGCCGGTTCAGCACTGCCAGGCCGAGCATGCCCGCCACCAGCAGCGCCTTGATCAACAGGATCAAGGCAAACCCGCTGAACAGCGGGGTAGGCCAGAATTGCCCGGTGAGCACGCGGATATTGATCAGCCCGGTGACCAGCAAACCCGCCACCAGCCCGTAACCGACCCCACTGAAGCGCTGCAGAATCTCTTGCAGGGACGTGTGCTGCGTTTGGCGCAGGAGCAGGACCAACAACAGCAACCCACCGAGCCACGCACCGACGCAGAGCAGGTGCACCCCCTGGTTGAGGATCAGCAATTGCCCGCTCAGGCCACTGAGCATGGCGCCATGGCCCACGGGGGCCAGGGTTGCCAGGAGCAGCGCCGTCAGGGGCAGGCGCGCGCGGTTGCAACGTGTCAGCAAGCTCAGCACCAACAGGCCATTCAACAGCAGGTGCACGCTCCAGACCTGGCCGAAAAAAGTCTTGCCCAGCACCAATTGCACCGTTGCAAGGTCCAGCGCCAGCAAGTCGCTGCCGGCCATGCTGGCACTGATCAACAGCAGCCACGCCACGCCGCTGCCCAGGGCCAGCCAGGCCAGTGGCCCGGTGAGGCGCGCCAGTTGCCGGTCCACTGCCGGCTGGGGCTTGGTGCCCAGGAGCAAGGGGCGGAACACACTGGCCCCGAACATCAGCAGCACCGCCATAAAGTGCAGGAAACGGCACAGCACCAGCAGGGTTGCCATGGGTTATTGGCCGACCTTGAAGCTGTAGCTGCCTGCGCTCTTGTGGGTATCGACCGAGATGGCGTGCCACTCGACCTTGTAGGTGCCGGCAGCCAACGGGGCGGCCGGGGTCACCACCAGGGTTTTCTTGTCTTTGTCCGGGGTTTCCAGGCCCTTGACCGCCACTTCGGTGCCGTCCCTGCTCAGGGACACCTTGGTGAACGTGGCTTCGACGCCTTCGGAAAACACCAGGCGCAGGTCGGCGGGGGCCGCGACGGTGCTGTCGGCCGCCGGCGTGGTGCTTTTCAGGTGGGCGTGGGCCAAGGCCGCCTGGGCGCCCAGCAGAGAGGTCAGCAAGGCAACCGCCATCAACGTGTTCTTGATCAACATCGTGCACTACCTATCAAGGGGAGGAGCGGGCAGTGTACGAAGTTTCCACTCAGGCTGTCGCCCCGATCTAGAGCGGATGGTAGTCTTCCAGGCATGTCGTTGTCAGGGAGCCCCTATGGGCAATCACAAGATCGGTATCCGTCGGGTCAACGTCGAAAAGATTCTGCTGGCCGCTGAAAAGGTCTTCGCCGAAAAAGGCTATGGCAGCACCGCCATGGCCGACATTGCCGAACAGGCGCAACTGCCGCGCTCCAACCTGCATTACTACTTCAGCACCAAGAGCGAGTTGTACAGCGCGGTGTTGTTCGACCTGCTGGAAGTGTGGAAGCAGGATGCGCTGTGCTTCGAAATGTTCGATGACCCACGGGTGGTGCTCAGCAGCTACATCCGGGCGAAGATGCAGCACTCGCGCAGCCGCCCCTATGGCTCGAAAGTCTGGGCCAATGAAATCATCCACGGCGCGCCGACCCTCGGCGAAGCGCTGGATGCGAGCCTCTACGATTGGGCCAAGATGAAGGAAGCGAAGATCCGCCAGTGGGTGGAAGATAAGCGCATCCTCGCGGTGGAGCCGTCGAGCCTGCTGTATATGATTTGGGCCTCGACCCAGCACTATGCCGACTTCGATCACCAGGTGATGATCCTCAACGACCATCAGGCGCTGTCGGATATGCAGTTCGAGCGGGCGGTGCAGACGGTGACCAGTGTGATTTTGCGGGGGATTGGCTTGGAACCCTGAGCTTTGGGGAGAGGTTGAGGGCCTCATCGCAGGCAAGCCAGCTCCCACATTGGATTGGATTCACACCATTGAAATGTGGAAGCTGGCTTGCCTGCGATAGCGATTTAAATGGTTACACAGCCTCCCGATAGGGGTTCCTCGGATCCTGGGTCCAGTTGAGAAACGGCTTGCCAGTGTCCATCGGCACCATCTCGATGCAATCCGCCACCGGGCAGGTGATCTGGCACAGGTTGCAGCCCACGCATTCGTCGTCGATCACTTGGTACACGTGGGTGCCATCGGCCTGCTTGAGGCTGGCAATCGCCTGGTGCGAGGTGTCTTCACAGGCAATATGGCAACGCCCGCAGCCGATGCATGCGGCCTGGTCAATCTTGGCGATGACCTGGTAGTTGATGTCCAGGTACTTCCAGTCCGTGGTGTTGCCCACCGCGCGCCCGGAAAAATCCTGCAGGCTGCTGTAGCCCTGGCTGTCCATCCACCGCGACAAGCCATCCTTCATCTCGTCGACAATCCGAAAACCATGCAGCATCGCCGCCGTGCACACCTGCACTGCACCGCAGCCCAGGGCCACGAATTCTGCGGCATCGCGCCAGTTGCCGATGCCGCCGATCCCACAGATCGGCAGGCCCTGGGTCTGGGGATCGCGGGCAATTTCGGCGACCATGTTCAAGGCAATCGGCTTCACCGCCGAGCCGCAGTAGCCGCCGTGGGTGCTTTGGGTGCCGACGATCGGCAGGGCGACCATGCGCTCCAGGTCGACGCTGGTGATGGAGTTGATGGTATTGATCAGCGACACCGCGTCGGCGCCCCCGCGATACGCGGCACGGGCGGCCACGCGAATATCGGTGATGTTGGGCGTGAGCTTGACGATCACCGGCAGCGAACAGTAGGTCTTGCACCAGCGTGTCACCTGTTCCACGTACTCTGGCACCTGGCCCACGGCCGCGCCCATGCCCCGTTCCGGCATGCCGTGGGGGCAGCCGAAGTTCAGTTCGATGCCATCGCAACCGGTGGCTTCTACCAGGGGCAGAATGTTTTTCCATGACTCTTCGACGCACGGCACCATCAACGACACAATCAGTGCGCGGTCCGGCCAGTCCTTTTTCACCTGGGTGATTTCCCGCAGGTTGATCTCCAGGGAGCGGTCGGTAATCAGCTCGATATTGTTGATACCCAGCACTTCGCGGTTGGCGCCAAAGTGCGCCGAATAACGGGACGAGACGTTGACCGCCGCCGGGTCCTCACCCAGGGTTTTCCAGACCACGCCACCCCAGCCGGCCTCAAAGGCGCGGACCACGTTGTAGGCTTTGTCGGTGGGTGGCGCAGAGGCCAGCCAGAACGGGTTGGGGGCTTTGATACCGGCGAAGACAATCGAGAGATCGGCCATTTACGCAGCCTCCACGTTGAGCATGAGTTGAGCGTGCATGGCCTCGGCGGCCAGCTTGCCGTGTTGCACGGCCTGGACGGTGAGGTCTTGCCCGAGGCTGATGCAATCGCCGCCGGCATACACGCCGGGGATGCTGGTTTGCAGCTGCGCATCGACAAAGATCCGTTCACCCTGGCGTTGCAGTTGCTGGGCCAGGGGATCGTGCAAGGCCTGCTCGTCGAAGCCTTGGCCGATGGCCTTGAAGATCGCATCGGCCGCCAGCTCGAAGGTTTCGCCGGTGGTGTGCAGCCGGCCGTGTTCCAGGCGCGTGCGGGCAAAGCGCATACCGCGTACCTGGCCGTGGTCGTCCAGCAGCACGGTGTCGGGTTGGGCCCAGGTCAGCAGGCGGACCTGGTTGGCCTTGGCGATCTCCTGTTCATGGTCGGTGGCGCCCATGTCGGCAAGGCCACGGCGATATACCAGGTTGACGTCCCGCGCGCCCAGGCGAGCCATTTGGACGGCCATGTCGATGGCGGTATTGCCGGCACCGAGCACGATGCAGCGGTCGGCCAGGGGCAGTTGGCTGAGGTCGTCGGCCTGGCGCAGCTCACGGATGTAGTCGGTGGCGGCGAGCAGGCCGGGGGCGTCTTCGTGGGGCAGGCCCAGGTGTTTGCTGGCGGCCAGGCCCAGGCCGAGGAATACCGCGTCGAATTGCTGGTGCAGGTCGCTCAGGCTCAGGTTGTCGCCCAGGCGCTGGCCGTGGCGGATTTCGATGCCGCCGATCTGCAAGAGGAAATCCAGCTCCTGCTGGGCGAAGTCATCCACCAGTTTGTACTTGGCGATCCCGTATTCATTGAGGCCGCCGGCTTTTTCCCGGGCTTCGAAAATCACCACGTCATGCCCATGCAAGGCACTGCGATGGGCGCAGGACAGCCCCGCAGGCCCGGCACCGACCACCGCGATGCGCTTGCCGGTAGGGGCGGCGCGCTGGAACGGGTGTTGCTCAAAGTGCGCGTTGTCGATGGCATAGCGTTGCAACAGGCCGATCAGCACCGGGGCGCATTCGTCGCTGTGGTTGCGCACACAGGCCTGCTGGCAGAGGATTTCTGTCGGGCAGACCCGGGCGCAACTGCCGCCGAGGATATTGGCCGAGAGAATCTTCTGCGCCGCGCCCTGGACGTTGTCGGTGTGGATATTGCGAATGAACGAGGGGATGTCGATCTCGCTGGGGCACGCGTTGACGCACGGCGCGTCGTAGCAATACAGGCAGCGCGAGGCTTCCAGGTGGGCCTGGCGGGCATTGAGGGGCGGTGCCAGGTCGGTGAAATGGCTGGCGAGGGTCGCCCCATCTTCGTTGGGGTGGGGGAGGTGGTTCAGGGTCTGGATCACGGTAAGGGCCTCACGGTTTTTTTGCCTCTGGCGGGCATTGGTTTTTTGTTGTTTGCACTGGCCTCATCGCGGGCAAGCCTGCTCCCACATTTGATCGGGTTCACCTATCAACGGGTGGCAGCTGGCTTGCCTGCGAGTGGCGATTTCAGCGGTTTATCGCGACTGGCCTGGAATGCTCGGCCCGCTTGCGCAGCTGCTCGAACACCGCCGGATACGCCGGCCGTTCGACATAGCGCCCGGCACCACGCTCGGCGCGCAGGTCGCCATCGACCCACACCAGCTTGCCCTGGCTGATGGTGTGGCTGGGTACGCCGCGTACGGTCTTGCCTTCGAAGATATTGAAGTCCACCCGCTGGTGGTGGGTCTTGGCCGAGATGGTCCGTGTGCCCTGGGGATCCCACAGCACCAGGTCGGCATCGGCACCGACGCGGATCGCCCCCTTGCGTGGGTAGAGGTTGAAGATTTTTGCGGTGTTGGTGGAGGTCAATGCGACAAACTCCTGCATCGACAGGCGCCCGCTGTTGACGCCTTCGTCCCACAGCAGCGCCATGCGGTCTTCGATGCCGGCGGTGCCGTTGGGGATCTTGCTGAAGTCGTCACGCCCGGCGGCCTTTTGGTCGGCGCAGAAGCAGCAGTGGTCGGTCGCGGTGGTGTGCAGGTTGCCCGATTGCAGGCCGCGCCACAGTGCGTCTTGATGCCCGCGGGGGCGGAAGGGCGGGCTCATCACGTAGCCCGCTGCGGTTTGCCAGTCGGGATGCTGGTACACGCTGTCGTCCAGCAGCAGGTGCCCGGCCAGGACCTCGCCGTAGACCGCCTGGCCCTTGGCGCGGGCGTAGGTGATTTCGTCGAGGGCTTCCTGGGTCGAAACATGCACCAGGTACAGCGGCGTGCCGATGGTTTCGGCAATCCGGATCGCCCGGCTGGCCGCTTCGCCTTCCACTTGTGAAGGGCGCGACAGCGGATGGGCTTCGGGCCCGGTGATGCCCTGGGCCATCAGCTTGCGTTGCAGGTGATACACCAGCTCGCCGTTCTCTGCATGCACGGTGGGCACTGCGCCCAGTTCCAGGCAGCGTTCGAAGCTGGCGACCAGGGTGTCGTCGGCGGCCATGATCGCGTTCTTGTAGGCCATGAAGTGCTTGAAGCTGTTGATGCCGTGGTGGCTTACCAGCTCGGCCATTTCCTCGCGCACCTGTTCGCTCCACCAGGTAATCGCGACATGAAACCCGTAGTCGGCCGCCGACTTCTCGGCCCAGCCGCGCCACTGATGGAAGGCCTCCAGCAACGACTGCTGCGGGTTGGGAATCACGAAGTCGATGATCGACGTGGTCCCGCCCGCCAGGCCTGCTGCCGTACCGCTGAAGAAGTCCTCGCTGGCCACGGTGCCCATGAAGGGCAGTTGCATGTGGGTATGGGGGTCGATACCGCCGGGCATCAGGTATTGGCCGCTGCCATCGAGTATCTCGGTGCCGGCGGGCACCTCCAGATCAGTGCCAATAGCGCGGATTAGACCGTCTGCGCACAAGACATCGGCTGGATAACTTTCATCATGGGTAACAACGGTGGCGCCGCGGATCAACAGAGACATGCCGAGTTCCTCAGGGGCTTGACCGGCTTATGCCAGTTCTAAGTGTTGTAGTTCTGCTCACCGTACAGAATCTATTCTTGTCATCGGTGACAGGAATAGAAACTAGCCCGAGTTTTTCGAATGATCAAGATTATTTTTTATAAGTATATATCCGTAATAACTCGTTGATTTACAAGAATAAAAACTGAAAATCACCAAAATGTAGCGACCTCTCACCATTTTGACGCACTTGACAGGTTCCCAATATGAGCAACATTTCCTATTGCAAATCAGACGCTTGAGAGTTGCCTCTTGACGGCAGGCAGTAATAAAAATAATTGTGTTGCACCAGATTGAGTCCTGATTGTTCGGACAACTTCTGCGTTATTTGGCCTGAGTAACGTTGAAAGTGCCGTGGGACTTTTCGGTAAACAAAATAAAGCTGATAAACATCAGCCAGTTATATAAGCGGTACGGATGCGGTGAAGGTGTGCGGCACGGTAATTGAGTGCGCTGCCGGTTGGCCGGGTCCGTGATGTCATGTTGTCCATGCGGGACTGCGGCCATCCAGCGTTGAACGCCGGATGAGCAACAATAATTCAAAAAAACCGTGGAGCGGCCATGCAACAGAACAGATCGCAAGTCATAGAACGCGACGGCCTGTATGAACTCGACGCCGGCAGCGACGTCCTCGACAGCCCCCGTTACAACCACGATATGGCACCGACCAAGGTGCACGAACGAACCTGGAACAAGTGGCACATCACCGCGCTGTGGGTCGGCATGTCGATCTGTGTGCCGACCTACACCCTGGGCGGGGTGCTCACCGCGTACTTCGGCTTGTCGGTGGGCGAGGCGCTGGTGGCGATCCTGCTGGCCAATATCGTGGTGCTGGTGCCCCTGACGCTGAATGCCTTTCCGGGCACCAAGTACGGCATTCCGTTCCCGGTGCTGCTGCGTTCATCCTTCGGCATCCTTGGTTCCAATGTGCCGTGTCTGATCCGGGCGCTGGTGGCCTGCGGCTGGTTCGGTATCCAGACGATGTTCGGCGGGCTGGCGATCCACTTGTTCCTCGGTTCGATCTTCGAGGGCTGGAAGAGCCTGGGCGGCACCGGTGAGGTGATCGGCTTCATGATCTTCTGGGTGCTGAACCTGTGGGTGGTGCTGCGCGGTGCCGAGTCGATCAAATGGCTGGAAACCCTGTCGGCACCGCTGCTGGTGGCCGTGGGTATCGGCCTGCTGGTGTGGGCGTTGCCCAATGTGTCGCTCAGCGAGTTGATGGCGATCCCGCCCAAGCGGCCAGAAGGGGCGAGCCTGACGGGGTACTTTATGGCCGGGCTGACCGCGATGGTCGGGTTCTGGGCCACCTTGTCCCTGAATATTCCTGACTTCAGCCGTTATGCCAAAAGCCAGAAGGACCAGATTCTGGGGCAGATTTTCGGCCTGCCGCTGACCATGTTCCTGTTCGCCGCCCTGGGCGTGATCATGACCGCCGCCTCGGTGAAACTGGTGGGGGTCAGCGTCTCCGACCCGGTGACCCTGATCGGGCACATCCAGAGCCCGGTGTGGGTCGCGGTGGCGATGGCGCTGATCATCATTGCCACGCTGTCGACCAACACGGCGGCCAATATTGTCTCGCCCACCAACGACTTCCAGAACATCGCGCCCAAGCTGATCAACCGCACCACCGCCGTGATACTCACCGGCCTGGTGGGGCTGGCGTTGATGGCCCACGAACTGCTGAAAAAGCTCGGCCTGATCGTGTCCGATGTCAGCCTGGAAACCGTGTATTCCAATTGGTTGCTGGGTTATTCGAGCCTGTTGGGGCCGATTGCCGGGATCATGGTGGTGGACTATTTCCTGATCCGTCGCCAGCAACTTGACCTGGCGGGGCTGTACCGCGATGACGTGTACCCGGCCTGGAACGTGGCGGGTTTTATCGCTTTCGGTGTGCCGGTGGTGCTGACCTTGCTGTCGTTGGGCAGCGATGCCTTCAGCTGGTTCTACAGCTACGGCTGGTTTACCGGATCGGCATTGGGCGGGGTGTTGTATTACGGGCTGTGCAGCAAGCGCAAAACCAGTCCTATCGCCGCTAAATTTCCGTCGTAAATGCGGTCAATGTGGGAGCTGGCTTGCCTGCGATAGCGGTGGTAACTGACCCGCCGCCATCCCAGGCAAGCCAGCCCCCACGGATATCGCGCCGACTCAAACAATAATATTGCCTGAGGAGATCCCCATGAACGCTGCCATCGACGTTCTGCAACCCACCCATCAGCACATCAACCGCGACCGCCTGTGGCAGTCGTTGATGGACCTCGCCAAGCTTGGCGCTACCCCCAAAGGCGGTGTGTGTCGCCTGGCCCTGACCGACCTTGATCGTCAGGCCCGGGATCTGTTTGTGCAGTGGTGCGAGGCGGCGGGGTGCACTGTGACCGTCGATGGGGTGGGCAATATCTTTGCTCGCCGCCCGGGGCGCAACCCGGCGCTGGCGCCGGTGATGACCGGCAGCCATATCGACACCCAACCCACTGGCGGCAAGTTCGATGGCTGCTTCGGTGTACTGGCGGGTGTGGAGGTGTTGCGCACGCTCAATGACCTGAAGATCGAAACCGAGGCGCCGCTGGAGGTGGTGGTGTGGACCAACGAAGAAGGCTCGCGCTTCCCACCGTGCATGATGGGCTCCGGGGTGTTCGCCGAGAAATTCACCCTGGCAGACACCCTGGCCAAGACCGACGCCGAGGGCGTCACGGTGGGCGATGCACTGAATGCGATTGGCTATGCGGGCACCCGGCCGGTCAGCGGGCATAAGGTGGGGGCCTATTTCGAAGCCCATATCGAACAGGGGCCGATCCTGGAAGACGAACGCAAAACCATCGGCGTGGTGCTGGGGGCGCTTGGCCAGAAATGGTTCGACCTGACCCTGCGCGGCGTTGAGGCTCATGCCGGGCCGACGCCGATGCATCTGCGCAAGGACGCTCTGGTCGGCGCTTCGGCAGTGGTGGCTGCGGTCAACGCCGCAGCCCTCGGCCATCAGCCCCATGCCTGTGGCACCGTGGGTTGCCTGCAAGCCTACCCGGGCTCGCGCAATGTGATCCCCGGCGAAGTGCGCATGACCCTCGACTTCCGCCACCTGGAACCGGGGAGCCTGGATTCGATGATTGCCCAGGTGCGCCAGGTGATCGACGACACCTGCGCCAAGCACGGCCTGACCTTCGAAATGGTGCCCACCGCCGATTTCCCACCGCTGTATTTCGATAAGGGCTGTGTCGATGCAGTGCGTGAGGCGGCCAATGGCCTGGGGTTGTCGAACATGGATATCGTCAGTGGCGCCGGGCACGACGCGATCTTCGTCGCTGAACTGGGGCCGGCGGGGATGATATTTGTGCCGTGTGAAGGCGGGATCAGCCATAACGAGATCGAAAATGCGGCACCGGATGACCTGGCGGCGGGGTGCGCGGTGTTACTGCGGGCGATGCTGGCAGCGTCAGTTGCGGTCGCTCGCAAACAGCTGGCCTAGATCTGTAGGGGCCGGCTGCCTGCCGGCTCCTGGCTGGGCTCAGGCGTGATGCGCGACTGGCTTGTGGCTCTTGGCGTGTGCAGCGGGTTTGGGTTGTGGATGATGGTGCCGGCGGGTCACGCGCAAGACCCCCCACAACATGGCGCCGGCGACGGCCAGCCAGCTAAGCACCAGCATGAAAATCGTGGTTGTCAGGCTCATAAGTGCCTCCTTTTGCCCTGTGCAGGGCACTCACTGTCTTTGCAATGGACAGTCTAGCTGCCTCCCGGTTGCGTGCTATTGACCAATGGTCGTGTACATCCAACTTGTTTGCTCTATGCCGGGCTTTTTACTGTGGCCCAAGGCTATACCCGCGTCCCCGGGCGCCCTATGATCAACGCCCCAGCCCGCTGATGATCAAGAGAGTGAAGAAGTTGCGTTTACGGTCGAACCTCAAAACATCCTTGTTGGTGGCTGCCTGCGTCCTCGGCTTGGCCGCGTGTGCGGGGCATCCCACTCCCTCGAACCTCCGCGGTTTGCCCGAGCGCGTAGAGCTCAACGGGGTGCCAGCGTTTCGCGGTGACACCTATCAGGGTGGTCCGGCCGCTTTGGCTAGCATGCTGTCGCAACAAGGCATTGTGATTACACCGGGCTTGCTGGATAAGCCATTGCACTTGCCGGGCGGGGAAGCCGACCTTGAGCGCAATATGCAGGTACTGGCGCGTGAGTACGGGATGCTGGTGTATCCGCTGGACCCCAAGCTGACCGCGCTGTTGGCGCAGGTGGCGGCGGGCTACCCGGTGATGGTGCGGATTACCGAGGGCTCGACGCTATGGGCCGAGCCGCGTTATGCGGTGCTGGTGGGGTTTAATCAGCAAAACAGTACGGTGGTGTTGCGAGTTGCCAGGGACCGGAGACGCCCAGTGGCGTTCAGCGACTTCGAGTCCGCCTGGAAAAGCGCCGGCCAGTGGGCGGTGCTGGTCCAGCGGCCAAGCCAGTTGCCGGCCAACCTGGATGCGGGTAGGTGGCAGCAGGCCGCCAACGCCACGGCCCAGGCCGGCCAGGAACAGGCGGCCGCCCAGGCACTCAAGGTGATGGCCGAAAGGCCGAAGCAGCCATAATGCAAACGGCGCCCGAGGGCGCCGTTTTTTGTGCCTGTCAACCGTGCCTCAGTGGGACTGGGCGACCCCGGTCTGGCGGGCCTTGAGGTTCTTGTCGGCCTTGTATTGCAGGGCCACGTCCGGCACCGAGCCGCTCTTGCCGGTTTCGATCCACTTGCGGATGCGGCTGGCATCGGCAAAGTGTGTGAACTTGCCGAAGGCATCGAGGATCACCAGCGACACCGGGCGGTTGCCCATGCTGGTCACCAGCACCAGGCAGTGGCCGGCCTGGTTGGTGAAGCCGGTCTTGGTCAGCTTGATATCCCAGTTGGCACGGTTGACCAGGTGATCGGTGTTGGAAAAGCCCAGGGTGTAGTTGGGCTTGCGGAACGACACGGTTTTTTCCTTGGTGGTGCTCAATTGCGTGAGCATCGGGTACTTGCGCGCGGCCTGCACCAGCTTGCTCAAGTCGCGGGCGGTGGACACGTTATGGATCGACAGACCGGTCGGCTCGACATAGCGCGTGCTGTTCATGCCCAAGGCCTTGGCCTTGGCGTTCATCGCGGCAATAAACGCGGCATAGCCGCCCGGATAGTGATGGGCCAGGCTGGCGGCGGCGCGGTTTTCCGAGGACATCAGGGTAATCAGCAACATCTCCTTGCGCGGCATCTCGCTGTTGAGCTTGACCCGCGAGAACACCCCTTTCATTTCCGGGGTGTCGCTGATGTTGATGGAGATGTACTCGTCCATATTCTGCTTGGCGTCCAGCACCACCATGCCGGTCATCAATTTGGTGACGGAAGCAATCGGCACCACTACGTCGGGGTTGCTGGCGTAGATCACCTTGTTGGTTTGCAGGTCCACCAACATCGCGCTGCCCGAAGCGATGTGCAGTTGCGAGGTGTCCCGTGGGGCCAGGGTGGTTTCGCTGGCGTTGGCGACAGTGCCTGCGAATGCGAAGAACAGGCTGACAAGAGAAAGACGAATATTCACGCGGATGAACTCGCTAAAAGGTAGAAAAATACCGGGTGTGACCGGCTATATGAAAAATGACGTTACATATTATTAGTATGGATCAGAAACTGATAGAGAGCCTTTAAATAAAGGCTGTAAGCCGATGATTGGTTAGGGTTGTAGCGCAAAGCGCATTGGCGCGCAGATATGGCAAAAACGCTTCTGTCAGCCCTGGGCATGTAGGACTGATACAAAAACCTCAGGGCCTTTGAGAGGGGCTTTTTGTCAGCGGTGCGTCGAGTAGGAGTCGTTGAAATCAGGGACGAAGATGAACGGTAAAACGATTCGTTGGGCCACCCATTTATTACTGTGCGTAGGGGTACTACAACGTTGTTGATCGGTGAAGCCGCAGATGCCACTGACCATCATAGGGTTATGGGGTTTGGGGATTGCACTGCTGATTGGCGTTGCTTTTAAGTGCGCAGGCATCACTTTCAGAAAGCCGCGGCGCACTGTTCTGTCGAGCGGGAATAAAAAAATCCGCTGCCAGACAGCTGGCAGCGGATTTTTCAGGAGGCCCGGTGTGACCTGTGAACAGCCTTGGGTCAAGGCGGGGCTCTTTTGGCGCTGCAGGTGATCAGCTGTGCAGGGTTTCGGCCGCGTACAGCGTGTTTTCCAGCAGGCAGGCACGGGTCATCGGGCCAACACCACCCGGCACCGGGGTAATCCAGCCGGCACGGGGCAGGGCGGTTTCATACACCACGTCGCCCACCAGCTTGCCGTCGTCCTGACGGTTGATGCCGACGTCGATCACGATGGCGCCTTCCTTGATCCACTCACCCTTGACCAGGCCCGGCTTGCCGGCGGCGACTACCACCAGGTCGGCACGGCCGACATGGCCCGCCAGATCCTTGGTGAAGCGGTGGGTCACGGTCACGGTGCAGCCGGCCAGCAGCAGTTCCATGGCCATTGGGCGACCAACAATGTTGGACGCGCCGACGATCACGGCGTCCAGGCCGTACAGGTCGACGCCGGTGCTTTCCAGCAGGGTCATGATGCCCTTCGGCGTGCAGGGGCGCAGCAGTGGAATACGCTGGGCCAGGCGACCGACGTTATAGGGGTGGAAACCGTCGACGTCTTTGTCGGGGCGGATGCGCTCCAGCAACAGGGAAGCATCAAGATGCTCCGGCAGCGGCAATTGCAGCAGGATGCCGTCGATATTCGGATCGTCGTTGAGGCCGTCGATCAGGTCGGTGAGGGCCTGCTGGGTGGTGTCGGAAGGCAAGTCGTAGGCCTTGGAAATAAAGCCGACCTCTTCACAGTCTTTACGCTTGTGCGAGACATAAACCTGGGAGGCAGGATCGCTGCCGACCAGGATCACCGCGAGCCCCGGCGTGCGCAGGCCAAGCTGGCGACGCTCGGCGACACGTTTGGCGATCTGCTGGCGCAGGCTGGCGGCGATTGATTTGCCGTCGATAAGTTGTGCAGTCATTACGCGTGATTAACCATCGAGAGGGGGAGGAAAAGTGCGCGCATTCTCGCACGCCAGGACGTGAGGGCAAAGGCGCTTGGTCTGCAAATTCCCCTAACCCCTTAAATAAAATGAATTTTTTTCAAAAAAGATTTGACGGCCCCTGGGGGCGTCTATACTATTCGTCGCACTTGTCGGGCACAGCCTAGCACTGGTTAAGAAGGTCGAGCGCAATAGCTGTTTGATTGTGTGAGGCTGGAAGCATTTAGTTTGTAGTCCTCCAAGAGTACAGATTAATCAGGCGCCCGTAGCTCAGCTGGATAGAGCATCCGCCTTCTAAGCGGATGGTCGCAGGTTCGAGTCCTGCCGGGTGCGCCATTAGGCAGCTTTGGCACAAGTAGCGCAAGATGGTGGGCGTAGCTCAGTTGGTAGAGCACGGGATTGTGACTCCCGTTGTCGAGGGTTCGATCCCCTTCGTCCACCCCATATTTCAAAAGGCGCCAGATTTAACGGTCTGGCGCCTTTGTTTTAAAAGTTTCAAGCCGCGGATGTGGTGGAATTGGTAGACACACTGGATTTAGGTTCCAGCGCCGCGAGGCGTAAGAGTTCGAGTCTCTTCATCCGCACCAAATACAGCGTCACCCTTGCCATGGGCTAGGTTGGGGCTTAACAGAGAAGGCAATTGGCTTCTTTGTCACGCAATATGGTGGGCGTAGCTCAGTTGGTAGAGCACGGGATTGTGACTCCCGTTGTCGAGGGTTCGATCCCCTTCGTCCACCCCATATTCCGAAAGGCGCCAGATTTAACAGTCTGGCGCCTTTTTTGTTTTAGCGGTTTGCGTATTCGGCGGCTGCAGGTACTGGGTCGCAGGGGTGGGGCGCTTCGTCGTATTTTTGTTTCTCGATGATGCCGAACTACCCGCCGGCCTTGCGTGCAAGGTCGGCTGTCAGGGAGATGGTCGCTGGCTGCTTCTATATATAGAAGGGTTGGCACAGAGCCCTGGCGTGATTGGCTGTATTTGTCACTGGGGCGAGGAGCATTCGTGCATTCGTACCTGTAAATTGCCTGCTGTTTTTTTACCCGTTTTCAGTAGGGTGACTTCTTGAGTTTGACCCACTAGAATGCATGCCCTTGATTCTTGGGTCGGAAACGGCCGGCTAACGTCTGTGCAACGAGGAATATCCATGCAAGTTTCTGTTGAAAATACTACTGCTCTCGAGCGCCGCATGAGCATCACCGTGCCGGCAGAGCGCATCGAGACCGCGGTCAACAAGCGTCTGCAGCAGACTGCCCAGAAGGCCAAGATCGCTGGTTTCCGTCCAGGCAAAGTGCCGATGAGCGAAATCAAGCGCCGTTTTGGTGCTGATGCACGTCAAGATGCTGTCGGTGACGTGATCCAGGCTTCCTTCTACGAAGCGGTTGTCGAGCAAAAGCTGAACCCGGCTGGCTCGCCTTCCATCGAGCCTAAGTCCCTGGAAGCTGGCAAGGACCTGGAATACGTTGCTGTATTCGAAGTGTTCCCGGAGTTCACCGTTGCTGGCTTCGAAGGTATCGAAATCGAGCGCCTGAGCGCCGAAGTGGCCGACGCCGACCTGGACAACATGCTGGAAATCCTGCGCAAGCAGAACACCCGCTTTGAAGTGGCCGATCGCGCTGCCCAGAACGAAGACCAGTTGAACATTGACTTCGTGGGCAAGGTTGACGGCGAAGTGTTCGCTGGCGGCTCGGCCAAGGGCACCCAGTTGGTACTGGGCTCCAACCGCATGATCCCGGGTTTCGAAGACGGTCTGGTTGGCGCTAAAGCCGGCGAAGAGCGCGTTCTGAGCCTGACTTTCCCTGCTGACTACCAGAACCTGGACCTGGCTGGCAAAGCCGCCGAGTTCACTGTGACCGTCAACAGTGTTTCCGAGCCTAAGCTGCCAGAACTGAACGAAGAGTTCTTCGCCCAGTTCGGTATCAAGGAAACCGGTATCGAAGGTTTCCGCGCCGAAGTTCGCAAGAACATGGAGCGTGAGCTGCGCCAGGCCATCAAGTCCAAGGTCAAGAACCAGGTTATGGACGGTCTGCTGGCCTCCAACCCGATCGAAGTGCCTAAGGCCCTGCTGTCCAACGAAGTGGATCGCCTGCGCGTACAAGCTGTTCAGCAGTTTGGTGGCAACATCAAGCCTGACCAACTGCCGGCCGAGCTGTTCGAAGAGCAAGCCAAGCGCCGCGTTGTGCTGGGTCTGATCGTGGCTGAAGTGGTCAAGCAGTTCGACCTCAAGCCAGACGAAGATCGCGTTCGCGAAATGATCCAGGAAATGGCTTCGGCCTACCAGGAGCCTGAGCAGGTCGTGGCTTGGTACTACAAGAATGACCAGCAGCTGAACGAAGTCCGTTCGGTTGTGCTGGAAGAACAAGTTGTGGATACTGTTCTGCAGAAGGCTAAGGTGACCGACAAAGCGGTCTCTTACGAAGAAGCAGTCAAGCCGGCAGAAGCAGCACAAGCCGACTGATTGTCCAACTCGTTTGAAAATACACCCATAAGCCAGCCTCGCGCTGGCTTATGCGTATTCAAGACATGACTATTTGGGAGTAACTGCAGAGCATGTTCCGTAATTCGTATATTCAGCAGAACTCTGATATCCAGGCCGCAGGCGGCCTGGTCCCGATGGTTGTCGAGCAATCTGCTCGTGGCGAACGCGCCTACGACATCTATTCGCGCCTGCTCAAGGAGCGAGTGATCTTTCTGGTTGGTCCGGTAGAGGACTACATGGCCAACCTGATCTGTGCGCAACTGCTGTTCCTTGAAGCGGAAAACCCGGACAAGGACATCCATCTTTACATCAACTCCCCAGGCGGTTCGGTGACAGCCGGCATGTCGATCTACGACACCATGCAGTTCATCAAGCCGAACGTGTCCACCACTTGCATTGGCCAGGCCTGCAGCATGGGTGCATTCCTGCTGACAGCCGGTGCTGAAGGCAAGCGTTTCTGCCTGCCTAACTCGCGTGTGATGATTCACCAGCCACTGGGCGGTTTCCAGGGCCAGGCGTCGGACATCGAAATCCACGCCAAGGAAATCCTGTTTATCCGTGAGCGCCTCAACACGCTGATGGCCAAGCACAGCGGGCACACCCTGGAAGAAATCGAGCGCGACACTAACCGCGACAACTTCATGAGTGCCGAAGCCGCACGTGAATACGGGCTGATCGACGCCGTGATCGACAAGCGCCCCGCTTAATATAAGCAGCTCAAAATAGGCCTGGTCGGCATGTCCGACCACCGGCGGGCTTGAAAAAGCCCGCATAAGCCTTCATCTTGTGTTGCAAGCCTATCGGATTTGGATCGAACGAATGACTGACACCCGCAACGGCGAGGACAACGGCAAGCTGCTCTATTGCTCCTTCTGTGGCAAAAGCCAGCATGAAGTGCGCAAATTGATTGCCGGCCCCTCGGTCTTTATCTGCGACGAGTGCGTCGACCTGTGCAATGACATCATCCGTGAGGAGGTGCAGGAGGCACAGGCCGAGAGCAGCGCGCATAAATTGCCTTCGCCTAAAGAAATCAGCGGCATCCTTGATCAGTACGTGATTGGTCAAGAGCGTGCAAAGAAGGTTCTGGCCGTAGCGGTGTACAACCACTACAAGCGCTTGAACCAGCGTGACAAGAAAGGTGATGAGGTCGAACTCGGCAAGAGCAACATCCTGCTGATCGGTCCTACAGGCTCGGGTAAAACCCTGCTTGCAGAAACCCTCGCTCGCCTGCTGAACGTTCCCTTCACCATCGCCGACGCTACCACCCTCACCGAGGCGGGTTACGTGGGTGAAGATGTCGAGAACATCATTCAGAAACTGCTGCAGAAGTGCGATTACGACGTAGAGAAGGCCCAGATGGGTATTGTCTATATCGATGAAATCGACAAGATTTCGCGCAAGTCTGACAACCCGTCGATCACCCGGGATGTTTCCGGTGAAGGCGTGCAGCAAGCCCTGCTGAAGCTGATTGAAGGCACGGTCGCTTCCGTACCGCCCCAAGGCGGCCGCAAGCACCCGCAGCAGGAATTCCTGCAGGTTGATACGCGTAACATCCTGTTTATCTGTGGCGGTGCGTTCTCCGGCCTGGAAAAGGTTATTCAAAACCGTTCCACCCGTGGCGGCATCGGTTTCAGTGCAGAAGTGCGCAGCAAGGAAGAAGGCAAGAAGGTGGGCGAGTCCCTGCGTGAAGTCGAGCCTGACGATCTGGTCAAGTTCGGTCTGATCCCGGAGTTCGTTGGCCGTCTGCCGGTCCTGGCGACGTTGGACGAGCTGGATGAGGCTGCTCTGATTCAGATCCTCACCGAGCCGAAAAACGCCCTGACCAAGCAATACGCCAAGCTGTTCGAAATGGAAGGTGTAGACCTCGAGTTCCGTGCTGATGCGCTTAAATCGGTGGCCAAGCGGGCACTGGAGCGCAAGACCGGTGCACGCGGTTTGCGTTCGATTCTCGAAGGCGTATTGCTCGACACCATGTACGAAATCCCCTCGCAGTCCGAGGTGAGTAAAGTGGTGATCGACGAAAGCGTTATAGAAGGTAAGTCCAAGCCACTGTATATCTACGAAAACAGTGAGCCGGCTGCCAAGGCTGCGCCAGACGCGTAAGCGTTTCGCAGTTTCGGTACAAACAAGGGGCCTCTAGGGGCCCCTTTGTTTTGCATAGGAATTTTTACTGTGTGTAACTGCCAGCATTGAGCTTGTTTTTTTTACACGCAGCCCCCATCTTGGTTTCAAGCTTACTTTCATCTGTCATAGAGGCGAAATCATGAAGACAACCATTGAATTGCCTCTCCTGCCATTGCGTGATGTGGTTGTGTATCCGCACATGGTTATCCCGCTGTTCGTGGGGCGCGAGAAGTCTATCGAAGCCCTCGAGGCCGCGATGACGGGCGACAAGCAGATCCTGCTGTTGGCCCAGAGAAATCCGGCTGACGACGATCCAGGCGAAGAAGCCCTGTATCGCGTCGGCACTATTGCTACCGTTCTGCAATTGCTCAAGCTGCCAGATGGCACCGTCAAGGTGCTGGTCGAGGGCGAGCAGCGCGGTGCGGTCGAGCGCTTCATGGAGGTGGATGGCCACCTGCGTGCAGAAGTGGCGTTGATCGACGAAGTCGATGCGCCTGAGCGTGAATCCGAAGTTTTTGTACGCAGCCTGCTGTCCCAGTTCGAGCAATACGTGCAACTGGGCAAAAAAGTCCCGGCTGAGGTCCTGTCCTCCCTCAACAGCATTGATGAGCCAAGCCGCCTGGTCGACACCATGGCCGCGCACATGGCGCTGAAGATCGAGCAGAAGCAGGACATCCTCGAAATCATCGACCTGTCGACCCGGGTCGAGCACGTCTTGGCCCTGCTGGATGCCGAGATCGACCTGCTGCAGGTTGAGAAACGCATTCGCGGTCGCGTGAAGAAGCAGATGGAGCGTAGCCAGCGCGAGTACTACCTGAATGAGCAGATGAAGGCCATTCAGAAAGAGCTCGGCGACGGCGAAGAAGGCCACAACGAGATCGAAGAGCTGAAAAAGCGCATCGACGCCGCTGGCTTGCCTAAAGACGCGCTGACCAAAGCCACCGCCGAGTTGAACAAACTCAAGCAAATGTCGCCGATGTCCGCCGAAGCCACCGTGGTTCGTTCCTACATCGACTGGCTGGTGCAGGTGCCGTGGAAAGCCCAGACCAAGGTGCGCCTGGACCTGGCGCGTGCCGAAGATATCCTCGATGCTGACCACTATGGCCTCGAAGAGGTCAAGGAACGCATCCTCGAATACCTCGCCGTGCAAAAGCGTGTGAAGAAGATTCGTGGCCCGGTATTGTGCCTGGTCGGTCCTCCTGGCGTGGGTAAAACCTCCCTGGCCGAGTCGATCGCCAATGCCACCAACCGCAAATTCGTGCGCATGGCCCTCGGTGGTGTGCGTGATGAAGCGGAAATTCGCGGTCATCGCCGGACTTACATCGGTTCGATGCCGGGAAGATTGATTCAAAAGATGACAAAGGTTGGCGTACGCAACCCACTGTTCCTGCTCGATGAAATCGACAAAATGGGCAGCGACATGCGTGGCGATCCGGCATCGGCCTTGCTCGAAGTGCTCGACCCCGAGCAGAACCACAATTTCAACGACCATTACCTGGAAGTCGACTACGACCTGTCCGACGTAATGTTCCTGTGCACCTCCAACTCTATGAACATCCCGCCGGCGTTGCTGGACCGGATGGAAGTGATTCGTCTGCCGGGTTACACCGAAGACGAGAAGATCAATATCGCCGTCAAATACCTCGCGCCCAAGCAGATTTCGGCCAATGGCCTGAAGAAGGGCGAGATCGAATTCGACGTCGAGTCGATCCGCGACATCATTCGTTACTACACCCGCGAAGCCGGTGTACGGGGCCTTGAGCGCCAGTTGGCGAAGATCTGCCGTAAGGCGGTCAAGGAACACGCCCTGGAAAAACGCTTCTCTGTGAAGGTCACCGCCGATGCTCTGGAACACTTCCTGGGCGTGCGTAAATTCCGCTACGGCCTGGCCGAGCAGCAGGATCAGGTAGGGCAGGTGACTGGCCTGGCGTGGACCCAGGTGGGCGGCGAATTGCTGACCATCGAAGCGGCGGTTATCCCTGGCAAAGGTCAATTGATCAAGACCGGTTCCCTGGGTGACGTGATGGTCGAATCCATCACTGCCGCGCAGACCGTGGTGCGCAGCCGCGCACGCAGCCTGGGGATCCCCCTGGACTTCCACGAGAAGCACGACACCCACATCCACATGCCGGAAGGGGCTACCCCCAAAGACGGCCCCAGCGCTGGCGTAGGCATGTGCACGGCCCTGGTATCGGCCCTGACCGGCATCCCGGTGCGCGCCGATGTCGCCATGACCGGGGAAATCACCCTGCGCGGCCAGGTATTGGCCATTGGTGGCCTGAAGGAAAAGTTGCTGGCGGCCCACCGTGGTGGCATCAAGACGGTGATCATTCCGGAAGAGAATGTTCGCGACTTGAAGGAAATTCCTGACAACATTAAGCAGGATCTGCAGATTAAACCGGTTAAATGGATTGACGAGGTCCTGCAAATTGCGCTGCAATACGCGCCGGAGCCCTTGCCAGATGTGGCTCCGGAGATAGTCGCGAAGGACGAAAAACGCGAGACTGACTCTAAGGAAAGAATTAGCACGCATTAATACGTTTAAGCCTGGTGGCTTCCTTGACAGCTTTTTAGAGCCCTTGTTATAAAGCGGCTCTTAAGTGTCTGTAGGCCATTCAGCACTGGTTTTTGCTTTCACCAAAAAACTTAGAATCATACTCAATAGATATAAGGGGACTTAGAGTGAACAAGTCGGAACTGATTGATGCTATCGCTGCATCTGCTGATATCCCGAAAGCCGCTGCTGGCCGTGCGCTGGACGCAGTAATCGAATCCGTCACTGGCGCTCTCAAGGCCGGCGACTCCGTGGTACTGGTAGGTTTCGGTACTTTTTCTGTGACCGATCGCCCAGCTCGCACTGGCCGTAACCCACAGACTGGCAAAGCACTGCAAATCGCTGCTGCCAAGAAACCAGGTTTCAAAGCCGGTAAAGCCCTGAAAGAAGCCGTTAACTAAGCTTCGTTCAAGCCTTTGCCTATCCGGGCTGGACGCTGGTCTGGCCTGGCAGCGGAGCGGCAACTGACCCGAGTATCCATCGGGTCGCTACGCCGGGGGGCGGGTTCAATACCCGTCCGTTCCGCCAGTTACGAGAAGGCGCATCCTCGGATGCGCCTTTCTTCTATCCGGATTCTACCCACGCTCCACGGTTGCCTAATTTTGAAGTTCAACCGTTTCTGGGGGACGCATGCTGCAGAATATCAGGGACAATTCACAAGGCTGGATTGCCAAGACCATTATCGGCCTCATCGTTGTATTGATGGCTTTCACCGGTATCGAGGCCATTTTCCAGGCCACGACCAACAGCCAGGACGCGGCCAAGGTCAACGGTGAAGAAATCAGTCAAAACGAGCTGAGCCAGGCCGTCGACATGCAACGTCGGCAGCTGATGCAACAACTGGGCAAGGACTTCGATGCGTCCTTGCTGGATGAAAAAATGCTGCGCGAAGCGGCCCTCAAGGGCCTGATCGAGCGCAAGCTGCTGCTGCAAGGCGCGGCGGATTCGAAGTTCTCCTTCTCGGAAGCTGCACTGGACCAAGTGATCCTGCAGACCCCGGAGTTCCAGGAAGACGGCAAGTTCAGCGCTGAGCGCTTTGACCAGGTGATCCGTCAACTGGGCTACAGCCGTATGCAATTCCGTCAGATGCTGACCCAGGAAATGCTGATCGGCCAACTGCGTGCAGGCATTGCCGGCAGCGGTTTTGTCACCGATCAGGAAGTCCTGAACTTTGCGCGCCTGGAAAAACAGACCCGTGATTTCGCCACCGTCAGCGTCAAGGCCGACCCGGCCGCAGTGAAACTCACTGACGACGAGGTCAAGGCTTATTACGACCAGCACGCCAAGGAGTTCATGACCCCGGACCAGGTCGTCATCGACTACCTGGAGCTGAAGAAGGCTTCGTTCTTCGACCAGGTAACGGTCAACGACGATGAGCTGCAGGCCCTGTACGAGAAAGAAACCGCCAACCTCGCTGAACAGCGTCGTGCCGCGCACATTCTGATCGAAGTCAACGACAAGGTGACCGAGGCCCAGGCCAAGGCCAAGATCGACGAAGTCCAGGCACGCCTGGCCAAGGGCGAAAGCTTCGAGGCCCTGGCCAAGGAGTTCTCCCAGGATCCGGGCTCGGCCAACAACGGCGGCGATCTGGGTTTTGCAGGCCCTGGCGTCTACGATCCTGAGTTCGAAAGCGCCCTGTACGGCTTGAACCAGGACCAGGTCTCGGCACCGGTACGTTCCAGCTTCGGCTGGCACCTGATCAAGCTGCTGGGTGTTGAAGCGCCAGAAGTGCCATCGTTCGCCAGCCTGAAAGACAAGCTGACCCGCGAGCTGAAGACCCAGCAAGTGGAGCAGCGCTTCGTCGAGGCGACCAAGCAACTGGAAGACGCGGCATTCGAAGCCTCCGACCTGGCCCAGCCAGCTTCGGACCTGAAACTGACCGTGCACACCTCGGCGCCGTTTGGCCGTGAAGGTGGCGAAGGCATCACGGCCAACCGTGCCGTGATCCAGGCAGCTTTCAGCCCTGAAGTGCTGGATGAGGGTGCCAACAGCACCGCCATCGAACTGGATCCGGAAACCATCGTAGTCCTGCGCGCCAAGGAGCACCGCAAGCCGGAGCAACTGCCGCTGGAAAGCGTGGCGACCGCCATCCGTGCCCAGATGACCAAGGAGCGTGCAAGCGCTGCGGCGAAGGCTCACGCTGACGAGCTGATCGCCAGCCTGCGCGATGGCAAGCTGGCGTTGGACAAGCCGGTTGATGGTCAGGCCTGGAAAGTCACTGAAGCGGCCACCCGTGGCCAGGAAGGCGTTGAGCCTGCCGTACTGCAGGCACTGTTCCGCATGGCCAAGCCTGTTGCTAAAGACAAGCCGACCTTTGCTGACGTGACCCTGCGTGATGGCAGCTTGATGATCGTGCGCTTGAACAGCGTCACCGAAGGGGCTGCGCCAACCGAAGAGGAGAAGGAGCAGTATCGTCGCTTCCTCGCTTCGCGCGTCGGCCAGCAAGACTTCGCTGCGTTCCGCAAGGAACTGGAAGCCAAGGCTGACATCAAGCGCTTCTGATGCTGTGATCGCGTCTCAAAAAAAGACCCCGGCCTGAAACCGGGGTCTTTTTTTGCCTGTTTGTCAGGTGCGGCGAGGCTGTAGGGGGGTGATCAATGCCAGCGTAGCCAAGGCGGCAACGACCCAGGGAAACCACATGACGCCCCATCCCTGAAGCAGTATGCCGCCCAGCAGCCCACCGCCGGCAATCCCCAGGTTCCACACCGTCACCAGCATCGACTGGGCTGCATCCGCCGAGTCACCGGCCGATTTGGCCAGCGCGGTTTGCAGCAAGGCAGGCAAGCCGCCAAATGCCAGGCCCCAGATGGCGACTGACAGGTAGACGACCTCGGTAGAGGCGATCCACAGCCCCAGGGCCAATGCCGCAGCGGCAAACAGCGTGCAACTGATCACCAGCAAGACCTGCAGCAGGCGGTCAATCAACAGGCCGACGATCCAGATTCCCATCAACGCGGCCAGGCCAAATACCAGCAACACCCGGTCGATGTCGGCGCTAAGCCCGGCGGGCACCAGGAACGGCGCGATATAGGTGTACAGAATGTTGTGCGCCAGCACGTAGGTAAAGGTCACCCACAGCACCGGACGCACCCCCGGCAAACGCAGGACCTGGCGCAAGCCCAGGCGCTGTTGCGCACGTTGCCCGGCAAAGTCCGGCACCTGCCAGCGCACCCACGCCAGTAGCAGCACCGTCAGCCCGGTCATGATCGCAAAGCTCAAGCGCCAACCCACTGCAGTGCCCAGAAACGTTCCAGCAGGTACTCCAAGGGATAACGCCAGGGGCGCGCCCAGCATTGCCACGGCAATCGCCCGGCCCTGTAGGTGCGGCGCCACCATGCGGCTGGCATATCCTGCCAGCAGTGCCCAGAGCAAACCCGCGAACACCCCGGCCAACAGCCGTGCGACCAGGGTCAGCCAATACACGCTTGATAGTGCCGTGACACTGTTGACTAGCGCGAAGCCACCAATGGCTAGCATCAGCAAGGGGCGGCGGCGCCAGCCACGGGTGGCGATGGTCAGGGGGATGGCGGCCAGCAACGAGCCGAGGGCATACAGCGTGACGAGCTGGCCGACCAGCGCCTCGCTCACCCCGAGGCCGGCGCTCATCTGGGGCAGCAGACCTGCGGGCATCGCCTCGGTGAGGATGGTGATGAAGCCGGCGGTGGCCAGCGCCAGCAAGCCCGCCATGGGCAGGCGTTCGCGCTGGCTGGGCAGGCATTGCGGTGTACTGCAGTCATTCATGTGGCTCGGCTCCGTATTCAAGGCATCAGGACATCGGGGCAGAGTAGGGGGCTGAACCACTTGGAAAAATGGGCTAAGGTTCCGAACTTATCGGACGTTTATGTCCGTAATTCGCAGGAAGTGACAATGGACAGTCTGGGCAGTATGTCGGTGTTTGTGCAGGTCGCGGAGACCCGCAGCTTTACCCAGGCCGGTCGGCTGCTGGGGGTGTCGTCCTCGGCTGTGGGCAAAAGCATTGCGCGCATGGAGCAGCGTCTGGGGGTGCGGCTGTTCCATCGCAGTACCCGCAGTATCACGCTGACGGCCGAGGGCGCGCTGTTTCTCGAGCGTTCGCGGCGGATCCTGGCCGAGGTTGAAGCGGCCGAGCAGGAGTTGACTGAAGCAGCGACCACCCCCCGAGGCAAATTGCGCATCAGCTTGCCCCAGGTCAGGGGCCTGTTGATGCCGGTGCTGACCGAGTTTATGCGGGCCTATCCAGAGATTGAGCTGGACGTGGATTTTTCCGACCGCATGGTGGATGTGATCGAGGAAGGCTTCGACGCTGTGGTGCGCACCGGCAAGCCCGAGGACTCGCGGCTGTCGGCGCGGCTGCTGGGGCACTATCGGTTGGTGCTGGTGGGAGCGCCGCAGTACTTCGCCTTACACGGCGTACCGGCCTGTCCTACGGACCTCAACCATCATGCCTGCCTGCGTCACAAGTTTTGCGCCACCGGCAAGCTGGAGAGCTGGCCCCTGCGCCATTTACCCGGCGAACCCGAGCCGGTGCTGCGTGCACCGTTGGTCAGCACTACCATCGAGTCGCTAAAGCACGTAGTGCACGAAGGCCTGGGGATTGCCTGCCTGCCGGACTTCATGGTCCGCGTATCCGTCGAGCAGGGCCGCCTGCAGCGGGTGCTGGACGATTACCTGGAGCACAGTGGCAGCTTCTGGATGCTCTGGCCGTCGAGCCGACATGCCTCGGCCAAACTGCGGGTGTTTATCGATCATATGAGCGCCAGGCTTTTTCCTGCACCGCGCGTCGAGCCGGCCAGTGACGTTTTACCGACAGGAATCCGCGCGCGCACCCGGTGATCTGTTGCACAATACCGCCCTGACCGTTTTCCTCAGGATGATCAATGTCGACTTCATTTCACTTGCGTGGCCTTGCGCTCGCGCTGGTGCTGGCAGGCGCCACGGGCTGCTCGTCGCCCAAGACCGCTATCTACGAACATGAGAATTTCGACGATTCCGGTACGTTTTCGCGCAATTACCCGGTCAGCGATGTCGCGGCCTGCGAAGCGGCACGCCGGGCGTTGCTCAGCCAGGGCTACATCATCACCAGCAGCGACCCGAAGCTGGTGAGTGGTAACAAAAGTTTCCAGCAGACCGGCGAGACCCATCTGCAGATCAGCTTCAACGTGGTGTGTGCCGAAGATGGCAGCGGCGAGCATCATGCGACGATGTTTGCCAACGCCCTGCAGGATCGCTACGCGCTGAAGAAGGTCAACAACTCCGCCAGCCTGGGGGTGGGCGTGCTGGGTTCGGTGTCGATGCCGATTGGCTCCACCGACGACTCGATGGTCAAGGTGGCCAGCGAGACCGTCACCTCACCCAAATTCTATGACCGCTACTTTGCCTTGGTGGACGTGTTCCTGCCTCAGGAAGTGAAGGCCGCCGAACACATTCCCGAAGCGCCCAAGGCCGATCTCGGCGTGCCGGAGCCCAAGCCCGCGCCGGTGGTGGACAAGGTGCAAGCGCCGCAGGAAGCGCCGGCCATGCCTGTCGCACCGCCCGTCTCGGAGCCGCTTGCACCACCGGTGGAAGCCACGCCGATTGCGCCAGAGGCAGTACCGGCAGAAGTGCCAGCGCCGACTGCGCCTGTGCTGCCGCCACCGACAGAGACCATCCCGCCGCTGCCGGCCAACGGGCAGTAACTAGACGCCGGCCGGGTCGGCTTTATCGACGTCGATCCCGTAGCGGCTGATCGCCTCGCCGACTTTGGTGCGGCTGATCAGGCCGTCATCAGCCAGGGCCTTCAATGTCGCCAAGACGATGAAATGGCGGTCCACCTCGAAGAACTCGCGCAGCGCTTCACGGGTATCGGACTGGCCAAAACCGTCAGTGCCCAGCGCGACAAAGCGCCTGCCTGTGACGAATGGGCGAATCTGATCGGCGAAGATCTTCATGTAGTCGGTGGCAATCACCACCGGCCCCGGGTGGTCCGCCAGGCATTGCTCCACGTAGCTGGTGCGTGGCTCGTCCTCGGGGTGCAAGAGGTTCCAGCGCTCCACCCCAAGGCCCTCACGGCGCAGTTCGGTGAGGCTGGTAACACTCCAGACGTCACTGTCCACGGCAAAGTCCTCACGCAGCAAATCTGCGGCGGCGATCACTTCGCGCAGGATCGAGCCACTGCCCATCAGTTGCACCTGGGCTTGCTGGCCCGCCTTCAGTCGATACATGCCCTTGAGAATTCCATCCTCGACACCTTCGGGCATGGCCGGGTGCGGGTAGTTTTCATTGAGCAGGGTGATGTAGTAGTAAATGTCCTCCTGTTCGACGTACATGCGCCGCATGCCCTCGCGGATGATTACCGCAAGCTCGTAGGCAAAGGTTGGGTCGTAGGACACGCAGCAAGGAACCACCGAGGCCAGCACATGGCTATGCCCATCATCGTGCTGTAAGCCTTCGCCCATCAGTGTGGTGCGCCCGGCGGTGGCCCCCAGCAGGAAGCCACGGGCCCGCGCATCGCCTGCGGCCCAGGCCAGGTCGCCGACACGCTGGAAACCGAACATCGAGTAGAAAATATAGAAGGGCAGCGTCATCAGGCCGTGGTTGGCGTAGGACGTGCTGGCAGCGATCCACGAAGAAAACGCGCCGGACTCATTCAGGCCCTCCTGTAGGATCTGCCCGTCTTTGCTCTCTTTGTAGTAGCTCAGTTGCCCGGCGTCCTGCGGGGTGTAGAGCTGACCCACGGCAGAATGAATACCGATCTGGCGGAACAGGCTTTCCATGCCAAAGGTGCGCGATTCGTCCGGCACAATCGGCACGATCAACTTGCCGATGTTCGGGTCTTTCAGCAGGGCGCCGAGGATGCGCACGAAGGCCATGGTAGTGGAAATGGCACGCTCGCCAGTGTCTTTGAGTTGGGTGGCAAACGCTTCGAGCGGCGGCACTTGCAGGGCCGGTACCGAACTGTGCCGGGCAGGAACATAACCGCCCAGGGCCTGGCGCCGCGCGGCAAAGTAACGGCCTTCTTCGCTGTCGGCAGCGGGCTTGAGATAGGGGATTTCAGCCAGTTGGTCGTCAGCCACCTCCAGGCCGAACCGGTCGCGGAACGCCTTGACGGCCTCGGCGCCCATTTTCTTGAGTTGGTGATTGATGTTCTGGCCTTCGCCAGCCTCGCCCATGCCAAAACCCTTGACGGTTTTCGCCAGGATCACCGTAGGTTGCCCGGTATGGCGGACCGCGGCGGCATAAGCGTTGTAGACCTTGTCGGGGTCATGGCCGCCCCGTGAGAGCTTCCAGATATCGTCGTCGGAAAGATCCTCCACCAGTGCCAGCAACTCCGGGTATTTGCCGAAGAAGTGTTCGCGCACGTAGGCACCGTTTTGCGACTTGTAGTTCTGATAGTCGCCATCCACGCATTCCATCATGCGTTGGCGCAGCAGGCCGCTGCGGTCCTTGGCCAGCAGGGCATCCCAGCCACCGCCCCAGATGACTTTGATCACGTTCCAGCCGGCAGCGCGATACAGGCTTTCGAATTCCTGGATGACTTTGGCGTTGCCACGTACCGGGCCGTCGAGGCGTTGCAGGTTGCAGTTGACCACGAAGATCAGGTTATCCAGTTTCTCGCGCCCCGCCAGGGAGATCGCCGCCAGGGATTCCGGCTGGTCCATCTCGCCATCCCCCAGGAACGCCCAAACCTTGCGCCCCGCCTCAGGCTTGAGGGAGCGCAGGTCCAGATAGCGCATGAATCGCGCCTGATAGGCCGCAGTGATCGGCCCCAGGCCCATGGACACGGTAGGAAACTGCCAGAAGTCCGGCATCAGGCGGGGGTGGGGATAGGACGACAGGCCCTGGCCGCCGGCCTCGCGGCGGAAGTTATCGAGTTGTGCTTCGTCGATGCGCCCTTCGAGGTAGGCGCGCCCGTAGATGCCTGGCGAGGAGTGCCCCTGGATATACACCAGGTCGCCGGCGAAGGTCTCGGTTCGACCACGGAAGAAATGGTCAAAGCCTACGTCGTAGAGTACCGCGGCCGACGCATAGGTGGCGATATGCCCGCCCACGCCCGAGTGTTTACCGGCGCGCAAGACCATGGCCATGGCGTTCCAGCGGATAAACGCATTGAGCCGGCGTTCGATTGCCAGGTTGCCGGGGTATGGCAGTTGCCGGTCCACCGCGATGGTGTTGACGTAGGGGGTGGTGACCCGCCCATGGAAGTCGCCATGTCGCGCTACGTCGAAATCCAGCAACTGATCGATCAGGTAATGGGCGCGGGGGCGACCTTCGGTGGACAGCACCGATTCGATGGACTCCAGCCATTCGCGGGTTTCCTGTGGATCGTCGTCGAGTCTTACTGCGTTGTTCGCGTTCATGTGAGGCTCCAGGTGTGCGGATACCAGCGTGCGGTTTCCTTGTGGGAAGGTGATTCGGCACGCTGCAAAAGTAATTGCAATTGCAACTACATGCCTGAATTTAGCGCGGGATGCGCTACCATTGCAACCTTCTCGAATTCCCCGGATGGTGTTGCATGTCGTCGAAAGAGCCTGATGTCTGGTTCCGTTTTGTCAGGGCCCACAGGACAGTCATCCGTGAAATCGAACGGCGCCTGGCCCTGGCCGACCTGCCGCCATACGCCTGGTACGATGCCCTGTGGGGCCTGGAAAGCGGTCCTGATGGCACTCGGCGCATGCATGAATTGGCCGATGTGCTGGCGATCGAGCGCTACAACCTGACGCGATTGGTGGACCGCCTGGAAAAGGACGGCCTGGTGGTGCGCTCACGCTGCGAAGGTGACGGGCGCGCCGCGTTTGCCTCGATCACCGATGAGGGCCGGGTGTTGCGTAAAAAGATGTGGGGCATCTACGAAAGTACTGTGGATGAACTGTTCCTCTCGCAACTCGACGCCGAGCAACGCCAGGGCTTTGCCGATGCGCTGGAGCGCACGGCCGGGCTGGCGATGCAGGCCAGTGTGCAGACCCGGGGACGGCGCAGGCCTGAAACACCATAGGCAAGGGCATGCTCTTGCTCATTTGAGGGCGTACTGTTGCAGCGCGCGCTCCACTTGTCGCACCTCGATCCGTCCCTCGTCTGCCAGCGCCTTCAGGGCCAGCACGGCAATCCAGTAGCGGTCAGGTGCCGTCGGTTGGACTGAGCCGGCCCCCAGCGCGACAAAGCGTGCATCCACATGGGCCGCCAACGGGTCGACGATGGACTGCGGATAGCCGGTGACAGCGATCACCGGGCTGTGGTGGCCCGCCAGGCAATCGCGCAAGTGGCAGCTACGCTTTTCGGCCAGAGGGTGCAGGCGGTTCCAGCGCTCGGCGGCGCGTGCTTCCCGCGCCAGCCGGGTGTAGCTGGGGCAGCTCCATAACTGCGCCGATACGTTCCAGTCGGTCTCCAGCAGCCTTGCTGCATGCAGGACTTCTTCAAGTGCGCGGCCAGCCCCCAGCAAGCGCACGTGCAATTCGCCGGGTGGCTCGCGCCCGATCCGATACATCCCCTTGATTGCATCCTGTCGGTCCTGTGGCGCCAGTCCAGGTCCGTCGTCCTGGTCATGCAGGGCCAGGTAGTAAAATCCGGGCCTGCCGTCGACATACAGCGCGTGCAAACCCGCCAGCACAATCGCTCGGGTTTCGTCGCCGGAGGCTGGATCGTATGGGGTGCACTGCGGGTTGCTGGCCAGCCATAGCGCAAGTGAAGGGTGCGCGCCGTGGCGCCCGGAGGCGGGGCGGGTGTGGATGTCGTTGCACAGAATCCCGCGTTGATCGGTGCCCTGGCAGAGGGCACGCAACTGCGCCGATGAAGTGGCGTTATGTAGGTACAGCAGTGGTTTTTCCCCGGTATTACGCGCAAACCAGGTGGGCCAGGCGGTAATGCGCCTGGAGTGGGATTGGCCGCGAATGACCCAGGCTTGCCGGCGTGTCGCCGGGTGGAACTCCAGGGTGTTGGCCATGGCCATCACTGTATACAGGGGCGAGCTGCGGGGTGGTTGTTGATCGTTGAGGGTGTCGATGCAGATTCGTGCGGATTGCGCAGTGCTGGCAGTCATGAGTCACGTCCCATGGCAATGGAGCGCATCACCCTACTGGAAGTTGATATATGATTGCAATTGCAATGATTGCAGTTGCATTTAAATCGCTCGGTTAAATCCGCGCCTGGCTGCTGCGTTTAATCTTCAAGCGCAGGAACGTCATGCCCCTGTCTTTTTTTCGTCATGACGGCACTTTACGCTGGTGATGCAGGTCACTTAAGCCACCTGCTTTGATTAAACAAGGAGTCGACGATGGACGATTATCAAGAAGAGCTGCTGGAATACCAGGCCTTTGAACTGGACCCTTCGCACCCGGCCGACGACGCCACCGAGCTGTAGGCAGGCGTCAGGCGGAATGCCGCTGACTGCGGCGAAATTCCCCTGGGGTCTGGCTGTTCCAGCGCTTGAAGGCCCGTTGAAAGGCTTCCGCTGAGGCGAAACCGAGCAAGTAGGCAATTTCCCCAAACGCCAGTTCGGTATCGCGAATGTAGGTCATGGCCAGGTCGCGACGGGTGTCGTTGAGAATGGCGCGAAACTGCGTGCCTTCCTCGGCCAGTTTGCGGCGCAAGGTCCAGGTCGGCAGTTTCAGGCGTGCCGCCACTTCTTCCAGGTCGGGTTCCCGGCCACCATTGAGCATCGGCCCCAGCAAACGTGTGATGCGCTCGCGCAGGCTGCGGGTGCGGGTCAGTTGTTCCAATTCCCGTTCACACAGTTGCAGCAGCAAGTGCCAGGTACTGGGGCAGTGCTGCGGGTTGCGCAGGCCAAGGCTGTGCTGGCTCAGGCGCAGTTGATTGAGTTCGGCGCCGAACTGGATCGGGCAATCTCCCAGCACGGTGTAGCTTGCGCTGTAGTCCGGCGCGGCGAATTCGATTTCGATCCGCTCGGCCAATACAGGCTGCTGGCACAAGGTCGCCATCTGCTGCAGCCAACCGGCCAGAATCGAGTCCACCACGAAGCGGTTATAGGCGTTGTAGGGGCTGATGGAATAGAAACGCAGCCAGGCACCCTGGGCGTCTTCATGAAAGCTCGACTGGCCACGGTAGTTGGCGCCGTACAGGGCCTCGAAGCGCGTCAGGGTGCGCGCCGCTTCGCGCACGTTGGGCGCCTGGGCGGCGGTGACGCCGGCCAGGCCAAGTTGATTCATGCGGCTCAACTGGCCCATGCGCAGGCCCAGGCTGGGGTCGCCGGTCAGTTGGATGGCTGCATGGCCCAGGCGCATATAGCGTGGGATAGACAGGCGCGCGCCGGGCTCATTCAAGCGCGCCGGGTCCAGGCCGTACTGCAACAGCAGCGGCTGCGGGTCCAGGCCATGGCTGAGGATGGCGTCGGCCAGGGTATGCACGATGCCCACCGATAAGTCCCCGAGGCGCATCGGTGCCGGTTTCATGGGCTTACAGCCACACGTTCAGCAGGCGCGCACCACGCGCGTTGCTGTCGGCGAAAACTTGGCCCTGGGCACTGAGAAAGCTCTGGCCGCTGGTGCCCTGGTCCCAGAATTGCCCGCGCATGAATACGCTCATGCCCGCACCCGCGAGGCTGATGGGAGGCTGGCTGATCAGGCTCAGACGATGCCAGGCTTCGCCTTCACTGAGCTCTTCGGGCTTGAGGCTGACTTCCGGGGGCGTGGACACGCTCTTGAAGCCGCGCCATGGCTTGTCCCAGGTGTCGCGGCCAATCACCAGTGCCGGCACGGCCACCAATTGCGCACCTTGTTCGTTGAGCTTGCGGTAGTTGTCGGGGTACCAGCTGTCGCTGCCGATCAGGATGCCCAGGCGCCCGGCCGGGGTGTCGATCACGCTGATCGCGTTCTCGTCGCCCGGGGCGATAAAGCCGCGCTCATCGAAGATCGGGTAGAGCTGGCGCTGGGGTTGGCCCAACGGCAAGCCGTCGCGGTCGAACACCAGGCTGGTGTTGTACAGCGCGCCATGACCGACCTGCAATTGGCCCTGGCTGACGCTCGGGTTGGGCAGGGCGATGGAGCCGGCCACCAGGGTCACTCCGAACTCTTTGGCCAGACCGCCAAACAGCACCTGGTAATCACGGGCCATGGCCGGCGCCTTCATGCGCAGGTAGGCATCGTCCAGGCGGTTATCGCCCTGGGCACTGATCAGTGCGCGCAGGAACAGCAACGGATTGCTTGCCGACAGCCAGTTCATCGCCTCTTTCAGGCTGGTGGCCTGATACAGCTGGTTTTTTTCGCCACTGACCATCAACCAGGTGCCGACGTGCTCCGGCAGGACCACGATGGTTTTGTCGTTGATCAGGCCCATGCCCCGGGCATTGCGCAGGTAGGCCGAGAGCTTCAGGTGCAGGCGTTCCAGGCTCTGGTAGTCAGCGGGGAACAGCTCCGGCTGGATGCCCAGCAGGTTGCCGTGATCGGCGGGAGTGCCCTCGTTCACCGCCAGGTTGATCCGCAGGTCCGACAGGTAATGCCCCACGGGGCGCTCCTGGGTCCAGACCAGATAGGCGGAAACGGCGGCGACCAGGGCCATGGTCAGGGTCAAAGCAAGTAATTTACGCATGGGGGAACAGACAACAGGCCGTGTGCAGGGTTCGCCCCTAGGGTAGGGCCCGTCGTCCCGCTTGCCAAGGGGCGCTGCACATTTGGATCAATAAGTTGTCAGTTTCAGTCATTGAGCGCTAAGGGCGGGGCTCTTAGTCTGTGGGACATAAACCGATGGCCGGCCATTCGAGCCTGCCACGTCCCGTGATGATCCGTTGTGGAGCTGTACCATGACCGCTGCTGCCTACCCGCACCTGCTGGCCCCGTTGGACCTGGGTTTTACCACCTTGCGCAACCGTACCCTGATGGGGTCGATGCACACCGGCCTTGAAGAAAAGCCCGGCGGCTTCGAGCGCATGGCCGCGTATTTCGCCGAGCGTGCCCGAGGCGGCGTGGGCCTGATGGTCACCGGCGGTATCGGCCCGAACGATGAAGGCGGGGTGTACTCCGGGGCAGCCAAGCTGACCACTGAAGCCGAAGCGCTGAAGCACAAGATCGTCACCCAGGCCGTACACGAGGCGGGCGGCAAGATCTGCATGCAGATCCTTCACGCCGGGCGTTATGCCTACAGCCCCAAGCAGGTTGCGCCGAGTGCGATCCAGGCGCCGATCAACCCGTTCAAGCCCAAAGAGCTGGACGAGGAAGGCATCGAGAAGCAGATCAGCGACTTTGTCACCTGCTCTCTGCTGGCCCAGGTCGCCGAGTACGACGGCGTCGAAATCATGGGTTCCGAAGGTTATTTCATTAACCAATTCCTCGCCGCCCACACCAACCATCGCACCGATCGCTGGGGTGGCGCCTACGAAAACCGTATGCGTTTGCCGGTGGAAATCGTGCGCCGGGTGCGCGAAGCCGTCGGGCCGAATTTCATCATCATCTTCCGCCTGTCGATGCTCGACCTGGTGGAAGGCGGCAGCACCTGGGAAGAAATCGTGCAGTTGGCCAAGGCCATCGAGCAGGCGGGCGCGACGATTATCAATACCGGTATCGGCTGGCATGAAGCACGCATCCCGACCATCGCCACCAAGGTGCCGCGCGGCGCGTTCAGTAAAGTCACGGCCAAGCTGCGTGGCGCGGTGCAGATCCCGTTGATCACCACCAACCGTATCAACACCCCGGAAGTGGCCGAGCAGATCCTCGCCGAGGGCGATGCGGACATGGTGTCCATGGCGCGGCCGTTCCTCGCCGACCCGGAGTTCGTCAACAAGGCCGCCGCTGGCCGGGCCGACGAGATCAATACCTGCATCGGCTGCAACCAGGCCTGCCTGGACCACACCTTCGGTGGCAAATTGACCACCTGCCTGGTCAACCCGCGCGCCTGCTACGAGACCGAGCTCAATTACCTGCCGGTCCAGCAGATCAAGAAAATCGCCGTGGTCGGTGCCGGCCCAGCCGGCCTGGCTGCTGCCACCGTGGCGGCGGAGCGCGGCCATCAGGTGACCCTGTTCGACTCGGCCAGCGAGATCGGTGGCCAGTTCAACGTGGCCAAACGCGTGCCGGGCAAGGAAGAATTTTTTGAAACCCTGCGTTACTTCAAGCGCAAGCTGCAGACCACCCATGTCGAACTGTGCCTCAACACCCGGGTCGATGTAGCGCAACTGGTGGCCGGCGGTTATGACGAGATCATTCTCGCCACCGGTATCGCGCCGCGTACCCCGGCGATTCCTGGCGTGGAAAACCCCAAGGTGCTCAGCTACCTGGACGTGCTTCTGCAGCGCAAACCGGTGGGCAAGCGCGTGGCGGTGATCGGCGCCGGTGGTATCGGCTTTGACGTGTCGGAGTTCCTTGTGCACCAGGGCGTGTCCACCAGCCTGGACCGCGAAGCGTTCTGGAAGGAGTGGGGCATCGACACCCTCCTGCAGGCGCGCGGTGGCGTGGCCGGGATCAAGGCCCAGCCCCATGCCCCGGCGCGTGAGGTGTACTTGCTGCAGCGCAAGGCTTCCAAGGTTGGCGACGGCCTGGGCAAGACCACCGGCTGGATCCACCGTACCGGCCTGAAGAACAAAAAAGTGCAGATGCTCAATAGCGTCGAGTACCTGAAGATCGACGACGCCGGCCTGCATATCCGGATCGGCGCCGAGGGCGAGCCCCAGGTGCTGGCGGTGGACAATATCGTCATCTGCGCCGGCCAAGACCCGTTGCGCGAGTTGCAGGACGGCCTGGTCGCCGCTGGCCAGAACGTGCACCTGATCGGGGGGGCGGACGTGGCTGCCGAGTTGGACGCCAAGCGCGCCATCAACCAGGGCTCGCGCCTCGCCGCCGAGCTGTAAGGCGACACGAGGGGCGGTGTTAGACTACCGCCCCTTTTTTTATGCAGACATGCACTGATGGGTCCTTTCGACTGGCTTCCCCATGCGCCCCTTGAACCTTTGCAGCTGGAGTGGCTGAACGGGGTCGAGGTGGCCGTGTTGCGCCTGGACCGCATTGACCCGCTGATCAGCGGCAACAAGTGGTTCAAACTCGCCGGGCACCTGGCCGAGGCGCAACAGGCGGGGGCCAGCGGCGTCATCAGCCTGGGCGGCGCCTACTCCAATCATCTGCATGCCCTGGCGGCGGCCGGCAAACGCTTCGGTTTTGCCACCGTCGGCCTGCTGCGTGGGCACCCACAAGACACCCCGACCGTCCTCGACCTGCAAGCTTTCGGCATGCAACTGCACTGGCTGGGCTATAGCGGTTACCGCGCGCGCCATGGGCCGGACTTCTGGTTGCCTTGGCGCGAGCAATACCCGGATTTGCATCCCGTGCCCGAAGGCGGCGGCGCAATGACAGGGGCGTTGGGCTGTGGCGTGTTGGTCGAGCAGGTGCGCAGGCAGTTGCACACCCTGGGCTGGGCCGATTACCACGCCTGGTGGCTGGCAGCCGGTACCGGTACCACCCTGGCGGGCCTGGTGCTGGCGGAGGCGGGTGCCCATCTTGTGTACGGGGCCCTGGCGGTGCCGGATGACCACGGCGTTGCGCAGAACGTGCAGGCTATCGTGCCGGGCGGGTATGAGTTGCTGGATGCCAGCCGTGGCGGCTTTGCAAAGGTCGATCCGTTATTGCTTGAGTTTATCCAGGCCACCGAGCGGGCCAGCGGCCTGCTGTTGGAACCGCTTTACACCGGCAAGGCGCTGCTGGCGCTCAAACAACAGATCGAGGCCGGGCGCTTTGCCCCCGGCACTCGCCTGATTTTTGTGCACACCGGTGGCCTGCAAGGCCGCCGGGGTTTTGTGGGTTAACGCTTGGGCAACATGCGCAACACGGTGTTATCCCGCATGAAGTAGTGGTGGTACAGACCCGCCGCGGCATGCAGGCCGATCAGCCAATAACCGAGGGTGCCGCCCAACACATGCCAGCCTTCGATCTGCTTGGCCAGGTCCTTGTTCTCACCAATCAGCGGTGGCAACTCGATCCCGTAGAACCACACCGAATGCCCTTCGGCACTGACGATCAGCCAGCCAAAGATCGGCATGCCGATCATGAACACATACAGCGCCACATGCATCAGCGTCGCCAGCAGGGCTTGCCATTGCGGCGGCGCGGGTAAAATCTTCGGCGCCACGCCAAGGCTGCGGGCAAACAGGCGCAGCCAGACCAGTACGAATACGGTCAGGCCGAACATGAAGTGCATTTCCTTGATCAGGGTGCGGCCGCCGCTACCTTTGGGGAAAATCCCGCGAAACTCAATGGTGGTGTAGACCAGCACCAGCAGCACTAGCATCAGCCAGTGCAAGGCGATGGACATCGTACTGTAACGGGACTCGCTGTTTTTCCACGGCATCGCGTATTTCCTCACTCATCAGGGGCAAACCTCCGTTCTTTGGCGACGAAGTCCCTTTAGCCTAAACCTGTTATGCAAGGTTTGCCCGAGTGAGGGGCGATGTATTGACGTCGATCAGGCGCTTTGCGGCATTTCACCACGGGCCAGGCGCTGATTGATGTCGGCGATCACGCCGGGCAGGTCGGTGATGGTGTCGATCAGGTAGTGCGGGCGCGAGCCGGCAAACAGCGTTTCGATGCGCTGGCGTTCACTGGCCAGGGTCGCCGGGTCCAGGGCGCGGAACTGCTCGTAGGTCAGGCCCAGGGCGTTGCCTGAGCAGGTCAGCGCCACGGTCCACATCCCGGCGCGGCGGCCTTCGAGGATGCCCGGCACGGTGTCGTCGATCTTCACGCAGGCCGCCACGTCATCGATGCCCAGGGCGATCACGTTGGCCAGGGCCTGGGCCGGCCATGGGCGGCCATTGGGTACTTCGTCGGTGGCCACGACGTGGTCGGCGATGTAGCCGTTGGTGGCGGCCAACTCGACCACTTTGTCCATCACTTGCTTGGGGTAGCCGGAGCAGGAGCCGATCTTGATCCCTTGCGCACGCAGCGCGGCAATGGTCTCCAGGGCGCCGGGAATCAGCGCCGAGTGTTCGGCGATTTTCTCGATCTGCAACGGCATGAAGCGCTCGTAGATGGCGGTCACGTCATCGTCGGTCGGCGTGCGGCCGAAGGCCTTGCGATAGCGCTCGGCGACTTGCGGCTGATCGCACAGGGTGCGGATGTGGTCCCACTTGCCCATGCCCATCGGGCCACGGGCTTCTTCGATGGAGACCTGCACGTCGAACTCGGCAAACGCTTCGACAAAAATCTGCGTAGGCGCGAAGGAGCCGAAGTCGACCACGGTGCCGGCCCAGTCAAGGATGGCGGCCTGCAGGGTGTTGGGGTTCTGATAGTTCATGGTTTAAATCCTGTCAGTAAGGGGTAGGAGTCGGCTTGCCGGCGATGGCGGCCGTGAAGGCCCCATCGCCGAGGGAATCAGATTTCGAGTACTTCCATCTCTTGCAGCGCCTGGGCAATCGCCGCCACCGCCGCTTGCATCTCGGCCTGGTTGACATGGCCGATGCAGCCGACGCGGAAGGTCTCCACCTGGGTCAATTTGCCCGGATACAGAATGAAACCCTTGGCCTTGACCCGCTCGTAGAAGTCTTTGAACTGGTAGCGCGGATCGTTCGGCGCATGGAAGGTGACGATGATCGGCGCCTGGATCGCGCTCGGCAGGAAGCTGCGCAGGCCCAGGTCGGCCATGCCATCCAGCAGCGTCTGGCAGTTGGCGGCATAGCGCTGATGGCGCGCCGGCAAGCCGCCTTCTTCGTTGTATTGCAGCAGCGCTTCATGCAGGGCGGCCACCACGTGGGTCGGCGGGGTAAAGCGCCATTGCCCGGTCTTGGCCATGTAGGCGTGCTGGTCGAACAAATCCATGGCCAGGGAGTGGCTGTTGCCCTGGGCCGCGGCCAGGGCCTCTTTTTTCGCAAACACAAAACCCATGCCTGGCACGCCTTCCAGGCATTTGCCGGAGGCGGCGATCAGTGCATCGAATGGCACCTGGGCGGCGTCGATGGGCAGCGCGCCAAAGGAACTCATGGCGTCAATGATCAGGTGCTTGCCGTGGCGCTGGATGACCTGGGCGATCTCCGGCAGCGGGTTGAGGATGCCGGTGCTGGTTTCGCAGTGGATCAGCGCGATATGGGTGATGCTGCTGTCAGCCTGCAACAGCCGGTCGACATCGGCGGCGGTGGTGGGTTGGTCTTCGGCGGTTTCGAAGGTGCTGAACGGGCGGCCCAGCACTTCGCAGATCTTCGCCAGGCGCTTGCCGTACGCGCCGTTGATCAGCACCAGCACCTTGCCATCGCGGGGTACCAGGGTGCCGATGGCAGCTTCGACGGCGAACGTGCCGCTGCCCTGCAAGGGCACGCAGTGATGGCTGTCGCCACCGTTGATGATCGCCAGCAGTTGCTCGCAGAGGCTGGCGGTCAGTTGGTTGAAGCGGTCATCCCACGAACCCCAGTCAACCATCATCGCCTGGCGGGTGCGGGCGGAGGTGGTCAGGGGCCCAGGTGTGAGCAGGATCGGCGCGGCAGTACTCATTCTCATGTCCTCGCAAAGCAGTGGGATGAAGCTACGGGACATAAATTGCAGTTTGGCTTGTCATCAATCAAATTGTTTGTTGTTATGCCAGCCATCAGTGAGGCCGATAGCTATGAATCTTTTCCAACTCCGTGCATTTGACGCCGTGGCCCGGGACGGCAGTTTTACCCGTGCCGCCGCGCGCCTGTTTATCAGCCAGCCAGCCGTGACCGGGCATATCAAGGCGCTGGAAGAGCACTACCAGATCACCCTGCTGCGGCGTACCGCGCGGCGCGTCGAGTTGACGGAGGAGGGCATCAAGCTGGCGGCCATTACCCGCAGCATCTTCGGCCTGGTGGATGAAGCGCAGACCCTGCTCGAAGCCAACCGCCAATTGCTCACCGGGCGCCTGGAAGTGGCGGCGGATGGCCCGCATATGGTCATGCCGATGCTGGCCAAGCTGCGTGCCCGTTACCCGGGGATTACCGTCAACCTGCGCCTGGGCAATGCCCAGGAAACCCTGGCGGCGCTGCTGTCCGAGCACGCGGATGTGGCCGTGTTGACCGAAGTCGAGCCGCGCAAGGGCGTGCACCTGCAACCCTTGAGCGAATCCCGTATCTGCGCCTTGGTACCGGCTGGCCATCCGTGGCTGGCGGACCCGGCGGGTATCCGTCTGGAGCAGTTGGACCAGGTGATCATGGTGCTGCGCGAGCCCAGTTCCATTACCCGCCGCACCTTCGACGACGCCTGTGCCAAGGCCAGCGTGCAGCCCAGGGTGTTGCTGGAACTGGACAGCCGCGAAGCGGTGACGGAAGCGGTGGCGGCCGAGTTGGGGGTGGGCGTGGTGTCGTCGGTGGAAGTCAGCCGCGATCCGCGGGTGCACGCGATTCCCATCCGTGGCGACGGGCTGCTGAACCAACATATGCTTGGCTGCATGGAGCGGCGCCGGGAGTTGCGCTTGATTCAGGCGTTTTTCGAGTTGGCTTCGGGCTGATCTTCGCGCAGGCTTTCGCGGACAATCTCCAGAAAGGTCGCCACTACCCGCCGCGAACTCTGCTCCTTGAGGCACACCAGTGTTTCCTTCATGCGCTGGGTGCAGTCGCGGATGGGCATGGCATACACCCGTGAATCGGCGCCGAACTCCGACGCCGACACCACGCCCACGCCAATCCCCACCACCACCGCCTCGCGCGCGGCTTCGCGGCCTTCCACCTGGATCGCCGGGCGGATGCGCAGCCCGGCCTGGTGCATCTCGCGCTCCAGGGTCTGACGGGTCACCGAGCCGGTTTCCCGCAGGACCAGGGGCGTGTCGTCCAGGTCCGCCAGTTCGATGGACTCGCGCCCGGCCCACGGGTGGTTGCGGGCTACGAACGCCAGCATCGGGTCATCACGCAAGGGGATCGAAAGCAGGCGCTCATCGTCGACGTCACGCCCCACCAACGCCAGGTCGGCCTGATAGTTGTACAGGCGGTACAGCGCATCATCGGTGTTGCCGGTCTCGATTTTCACGGTGATTCCCGGATAACGTTCGCAAAACCGGGCGATTTGCGGCAGCACATGCACCGGGGCGTCCACCGCCAGGGTCAGGCTGCCGGTTTGCAGGGCCTTGGAGTCTTGCAGCAGCTCCTGGGCTTCGGCGGCGATGACAAACAGGCGCTGGGTGATACTCAGCAGGCGCTCGCCGAGGTCGGTCAGGCGCACCGAGCGTTTGTTGCGATGGAACAGCAGCACGCCAAAACGCTCTTCAAGCTTGCGCACTTGGTCGGAAATGGCCGGCTGGGTGAGGAACAACCGTTCGGCCGCCAACGTGAAACTGCCATGGACAGCCACGGCATGGAAGGCTTTGAGTTGGGCGTGGGAAACCGACATGGCGCGACCTCTTACAAGCTGAGCTTATATTTGAAATACGATAAATCGATTTTACCTATTAGTCAGCCATTGCTTTGATAGCCCTCAGTCGCCGTAGGTTGAGTCCTACAACTTCGGCGATCATGAGCCCTTGCGTGCAACCTTGCAGGACTCATCTGACCAGTACCCGGTGCTCTGCCACCCGGTACTGCAGTGCAAAACAATAAAAACACAGGCAATTGCTTCTCGATTCTGCCGGCACACTCACACCTGAGGTCAGAACCACCATGAATATCCCTATGGGTAGCATCAAGCGTTGGCGCGTGCAGATTTTCGCCATCACCTGGCTGGCATATGCCGCTTTCTATTTCACCCGCAAAGCATTTTCCGTGGCCAAGTTAGGGATCGTTGACGACCCGAGTTTCCCGCTGGACAAGATGATGATGGCCAACCTGGATGGCCTGTACCTGGCGGCCTATGCCGTCGGCCAGTTCACCTGGGGCATGCTCGCCGACCGTTTCGGCCCACGGGTGGTGGTGTTGGGCGGGCTGGTGATTTCGGCGGCTGCCGCCCTGGTCATGGGCACGTTTGCCACCTTGCCGATCTTTGTCACGTGCATGTTGATCCAGGGGTTGGCGCAATCCACCGGCTGGTCGGGGCTGTGCAAGAACCTCGGTAGTTTCTTCCCGGCGCAACAGCGCGGGCGGGTGCTGGGCTTATGGAGCTCGTGTTACGCGTTTGGCGGGCTGGTGGCCTCGCCATTTGCCGGCTGGTGGGCCTACACCCTGATTGGCAGCTGGCACGCGGCATTTATCTCCAGTGCCGCGGTGGTGGCGGTGGTGGCGGTGCTGTTCTTTATTTTCCAGCGCAACACGCCACAGGACGTCGGCCTGCCAGAAGTGGAGCCCGAGCCGGCAATGAGCGCCGAAGAGCAGGCGGCGGCGAAAAAAATCAGCATTCTTGAGCCGTTGCGCGAGATCTTGCGCAACCGCACGGTGCTGACCCTGGGCCTGGCGTACTTCCTGTTGAAACCGGCGCGTTACGCGATCCTGTTGTGGGGCCCGGTGATTGTCTATGAGCAGATGCCCTCGGTGGGCAAGGTCGGCGCGGCCATTGTGCCCACGGCGTTCGAGCTGGCGGGGTTGTTGGGGCCGATCATGATTGGCCTGGCGTCCGACAAACTGTTCGGCGCCCGGCGCATGCCGGCCTGTGTTCTCAGTTTGTTGGCGCTGACCGTGTCCCTGGCGCTGTTTATGGGGGCGTTGCATACCGGCAGTGTGATGTTGGTGATGGCTTTGCTGTTTGTCATGGGCCTGACCCTGTACGGGCCGGACTCGATGATCAGCAGCACGGCGGCCATTGACTTCGGTACCGCCAAGGCCGGCGCAACGGCGGCGGGCTTCGTCAATGGTTGCGGCTCGGTGGGCGCGATCCTCGGTGGCCTGCTGCCGGGCTACTTCGACACGGTGACGGTGTTTATCGTGTTCGCCGGCGCCGCGCTGTTTTCCTCGCTGGTGCTGATGCCTTATTGGAACGCCCGGCCTGCGGTATTGGCGCAAGTGGGCGACTTTGTGCCGGATCGCACTGTGGCAATCAAACCCCTGCGCACCTGAGGTACCTGCAACGCTGGCCGGTTTTTTGGTGGAACGATGGGTTCTTGCCCTATAAACTCTGCGGCCAAAGCGCCGGCCAGTAGACGTCTCGGCGCCACGGATATCAAGAGAGTGAGTCATGGGCGCACAGTGGAAGGTTAAACATAAAGAAGCGGCATCCAATGCCAAGGGCAAGATTTTCGGCAAGCTGGTGAAGGAAATCACCATTGCCGCCCGTAACGGTGCGGACACCGCGACCAACGCCCACCTGCGTCTGGTGGTCGAGCAGGCCAAAAAGGCCTCGATGCCCAAGGAAACCCTGGAGCGCGCAATCAAGAAAGGCGCGGGCTTGCTCGGCGAGACCGTGCAGTACCATCGCGTGACTTATGAAGGGTTCGCCCCGCACCAGGTGCCGTTGATCGTTGAATGCGTGACCGACAATATCAACCGCACCGTGGCGGAAATCCGCGTAGCTTTCCGCAAGGGGCAACTCGGGGCTTCGGGCTCGGTGGCTTGGGACTTCAACCATGTAGGGCTGATCGAGGCCTCGCCGGACACCCCCGATGCCGACCCGGAAATGGCCGCCATCGAAGCCGGTGCCCAGGACTTTGAGGAAGGTGAAGAAGAGGGCACGACCCTGTTCATCACCGAGACCACCGACTTGGACGCGGTGCAGAAGGCGTTGCCGGAGCAGGGTTTTACCGTGTTGTCGGCGAAGTTGGGCTACCTCGCGAAAAACCCGGTCAGCGGCCTGAGCGACGAGCAGATGGCTGAAGTCGAAGCCTTCCTGGAAGGCCTGGACAACCATGACGACGTGCAGGATATGTTCGTCGGCCTGGCGGGCTAAACCCGGCCTGGAATTATGGGCACGGGCTTGTGTGTGAGCGGGCTTGCCCGCGATTGCTGTGTATCAGATGGCACATCAGTTGGCTGACCCACTGCTATCGCGGGCAAGCCCGCTCCCACATAAGCCCGCTTCCGCATTTGCAGGGCGTTTCAGAGTGAGGACAGCAGTGCCTCGATCTCTTCGAACGCCGGACGCGCCAGCACCTGCGGCTGGCAGCAGCGCTCCCGCAGCGCCTCCAGCACTTGGCGCTGGTCATCGCTCAAACCTGCGTCAATGCGCTCCAGCAACTCCTCCAGCAACACCCCGAACGCCCGCACTTCAATGCGCTGCAACGCCCTGGTTTCCAAGGTGTCGGCCGTGGCATGGAATGACGCCGCGCCAAAGTCCCCCAGCAAACAATCACCCCCGGCATTCCACAGGATATTGTGGCCATACAGGTCGCCATGGGTGATGCCATGCCGGTGCAGGTGTGCGGCCACGGAGGCGATGCCGCGCGCCATGCGCAACGCCACAGCCACGCTGAAACGGCTGGCGGGGTCGTAGATGTCCCGTGTGCAGGACGCCAGGCTGGGCAGGCCGGCGAGGTTGCGGTAGCTCGGGTCGATCAGGTCCATCACCAGCGCGGCCTGGTCATCGGGGTGGCCGATTACCCGGCCTTGCACCTTGATCAGGTTGGGGTGCAGCCCGGCGGCAATGCAGGCCTGCATTTCATGCAGCGGTGAACCGTCGCTGGTGATGGTGCCCTTATAGAGTTTGACCGCGACCGGCTCGTTCGACGGTTTGCGCAGTGCCTTGCGAATCACCCCCGAGGCGCCTTCGCCGAGCACCTCGGCCAGCTCCAGTTCGGCCCAGGGAATATTCGCTGTGTTGTCGTCAATTGCCAGCTCTACCGCGCTTTCCACCGGGTTGCCGGCATAGGCCAGCCAGGTCAGGCGCGGCAGCGTCAGCAGCCATTGCGGCAATTGCGTCAGGCGGTTGGCGGCGATGCGCAGCAGTTCGAGGTTATGGCACTGGGCCAGGCTCGCCGGCAGTTGCTCCAGGCGATTACCGGCCAGCATGAGTTTTTGCAGCAGCGGCCGTTCGCCGAGTTCATCCGGCAAGTGGCTGAGACGGTTATCGGTGAGGATCAACCAACGCAATTGCGGCGGCAGTGCAGCAGCCGACACCTGCTCGATCTGGTTGGCCTTGAAGCCGACCATGCTCAATTGCTGGCATTGCCCCAGGCACGCCGGCAGTTCGGTGAAGGCGTTGTCCGAGCAAAACAGCACGCGCAGGTGGGGCAGCCGGTGCAGGTCGTCGGGCAGACTGCGCAGGGCGTTGCCGCTCAGGTTGAGGATTTCCAGGGAGTCGGCCAGGTCGAAGATTTCCCGGGGGAACTGCGTCAGGCCGCAGGACAGGTCCAGGCGCTTGATGCCAGCCAGTTGGCCAGCCTTGAGTTGGGCAAGGGTATCCATGAACAGCTTAGGTCACTCGACAAGGTCAAAGGCGCTCATGATAGCGACTTGAGCGCCAGCGGGCTGACTTGTTGCAACTGCCCCAGGCGGCTGCGGGTGCGCGCCAGGTCAATCGCCTGGCCTTGCAGGGCGTGGTCCAGTGGCTGTTGGCCCAGCAGGGTCAGGTGCTTGTCCTGGTCGTACAGCACGTCGATCAGGTTGATAAAGCGCTGTTGCACGGCAATCGGGCAATCGCCGAGCAGCGGCAGGTCGTCGATGATCCAGTGGTCGAAATCCTCGCACAGCAGCAGGTAATCCATCACGGCGGTGGGCTGTTCGCACAGGTCGTTGAAGGTCAAGGCCAGGCTGCGCGCCTGGTGCCAGCGCACCTGCAGTTGCCGCGAGCCGACCGCCAGCGCCAGGGGCGGGCCATCGGTGGCGGGCAGCCCCAGCTCACGGCGCTGGGCCGGGGTGCCCGGCCACACGTACTGGCCATGGGTGAAGCGCTGCAGCTGGTGGTTCTGCGCAAGGCCCCGGTAGTCCTGGGGCGCGCTGACTTCCATGACGTCCATGCGCGCGCTGATCAAGTCAATCACCGGCTTGAAGCGCTGATGGTACAGCGGGTTGGGCAGCAAGCCCTGGGGCGGGTAATTGGAGGTGACCAGCAGCAGGATGCCCCGTTGGAACAGGGCCTTGAACAGGCGGGTGATCAACATCGCGTCGCCGATGTCATGCACATGGAACTCGTCGAAACACAGCACCCGGCAGCCGTCGAGCAATTGATCCAGGGTGGCGCCCAGGGCATCGGCCTGCTGGCGGTGGGCAAACATGCCGCGGTGCAGGCGGGCGAAAAAGTCGTGGAAATGTACCCGCTGCTTGTCAGGCAAGGGCAGGGCCTGGAAAAAACCGTCCAGCAGCCAGCTTTTGCCCCGGCCGACAGCGCCGTGCAGGTACAGGCTGCGGGTCGGGCGCTGGGCCAGTAGGTGTGCGGCCTGCCGCGCCATAGCGTCGATCACCTGCACCTGGCTGGGGCTGAGGGTGTAGCCCTGTTGCCGAGCCTTGTCCGCGAAGAAGCGCTGAATGGCTGGCGCGCTGTCGTGGGCGGTTTTTTTGCCCAGCAGGCGTTTGAGCAGGGGCAGGCGCCGGGGGCGGCTCTCTCGAAAAGGCATGGTGTTGGCGTCCTAGAACCGGGTGGTCTGCTTGAGCAATCGCGTGGTCGGCTCGTCCTCCGGGCTGACCATCGCATAGTTGTAGCCGGGGCTGGACCAGTATTCGGCCTGCAGTCCGTCGGCACTGCGGCTGCCCCGTGGCAGCAGAGTGTTTTGCGGGCCGGGCGGGCGAATATAAAAACTGATGCGCCGGCCCTGCGGGTTCTCGTAAAGCACCATCGCTGCCGCGCCCTGATCGGTGCTGAGCAGCCGTGCGCTGACCGGGCTGAAGCCGGCCTGGCTGAGGTCTGGCAGGCGATGGGCCTGGGCGAAGTAGCGGTCGAGCCAGGCTTGCATATCGCCATTGCCCTGCACCTGGTAATCGGCGGGCATGATTGGGTTCTGGGCAAACAGGCGGTACGCCTGCATGGCGTCGGTCATCGGCAGTGCGCTGGCGACTAGGGTCGCCTGCCGCGCTTGCCAGCCACCCAGGCCGCCCAGGCCGACGGCGAGCACCAGCATGGCGGCAGTAGCCAGCTGGCGGCGCGACTGGTGCTTGAGACGCTGGCGAATCTGCGCCGGATCCAACTCGGGGTTGGCCGCTGGCGGCGCACCGATGGCCGCGCGCAGCTGCTGGGCATCCTGTTGCCAGGCGTGGACCTGGGCCGCGACCTCGGGGTGGGCGGCAAGCCAGATCTGCAGTTGGCGGCGATCCGGTTCGCTGAGCTGGTGATCGACGTACGCGTGCAGGTCGCGTTCGTTGGGGGGCAGGTTGATCATTTGAGTATCCGCAGGGAAGGGCGGGTGATGTCGCCGTCGCTGAGCTGGCGCAAGGCCTGGCGGGCGCGGGACAGGCGTGACATCACGGTGCCGATGGGCACGTCGAGGATATGGGCGACTTCCTTGTAGCTCAAGCCTTCCACCGAAACCCACAGCAGCAGGGCGCGTTGCTCGCTGCTCAACTGGTCGAAGGCTTGCAGGGTCGATTGGGCGATCACCGTACGTTCGACTGACGGTTGCACGTCATCACGGCCGGTGAAGAACTCCAGCATCCGCGCATAACGCCGCGAACGCCGGTGCGCGTCGAGGAACTGCCGGTAGAGGATCGAGAACAGCCAGGCGCGCAAATCGCCGTCGACGCGCTTGTTGCGCCAACTGACGATGGCGCGCTCAAGCGTGGCCTGCACCAGGTCGTCGGCGCTGCTGGGGTTGCGTGTCAGGGATACGGCAAAGCGCCGTAGCCTGGGGAGGAGTTCACGCAATGAGTCGTCGAGTTCGTGCATGGCAATCTTGGTCACTGTGCTTGGACCAGGAAGACGTCCGGCCTTGGAGGTTATTCCAGGGATTGAAAAATAAACAGTGCGGGTGGGAATAGAGCGTGTCGACGCTCGTCCTGCTTCTCTCTCACCTGTGGCCGCTGGCCCTGGAGCACTGCATGCCAGATCAACCATCCCCCTCACGCCCGCCGCTGGGGCGCGCCAGCCTGATGCTGCGCCTGGCCGCTATCGGCGTGGTCGTCGGCGCCGCCGCCGGGGCGTTTGCCTACGTCAACGGTACACTCGACCCGCAGCGGTTACGCCCTAAAAACCTGGTCAATGCCCTGGAAACCAATAATGGCGTGTACCCCGGCTACCGGCGCAACCATTCCAAGGGTGTATGCGTGGCGGGCTATTTCGAGAGCAGTCCTGCGGCGCGTGCCTATTCCCGTGCGCAGGTATTCAGCGAGGCCCGCACCCCGGTGATCGGCCGTTTTGCCTTGCCCAGCGGCAACCCCTATGCCCCGGACAGCAGCGTGCCGATCCGCAGCCTGGCCGTGCAGTTCAACCAGGCCAACGGCCAGCAATGGCGCAGCGGGATGAACAGCATGCCAGTGTTCCCGGTGGGCACGCCCGAGGCGTTCTACCAGATGCTCAAGGCGGGGACTCCCGACCCGGCGACCGGCAAGCCCAACCCGGCCAGTATGCCGGCGTTTTTTGCCAGCCATCCGGAGACGGCGCCGTTCTTGGCCTGGGTCAAGACGGCCAGGCCATCAGCCAGCTATGCCACCGAGCGTTACAACGGCATCAATGCGTTTTACCTGGTGAATGCCGACGGGCAGCGCCAGGCCGTGCGCTGGGGGCTGGTGCCGCTGAGCCAGGACGTCAGCGCAGCCGCTGCGCCGCCAGGGGCGGATTTCCTCCAGGCCGACCTGGAGCAACGATTGGCGGCCGGCCCCCTGCGCTGGCAGTTGCAGATCACCCTGGCCAACCCCACGGACCCGGTGGATGACGCCAGCAAGGCCTGGTCTGGGGCGCACACGGTGCTGGATGCCGGCACGCTGGTACTCGAGCGCAGTCAGCCGCAGTTGGACGGTGATTGCCGCGATATCAACTTTGACCCGCTGATCCTGCCCAGTGGTATCGAAGCCTCCAATGACCCGCTGCTGGCTGCACGTTCTGCTGCCTATGCCAGTTCCTACCTGCGCCGTACCGGCGAAGTCAGCCAGTTGCACAGCGCCTCTCAGGAGTCCCAGCCATGAAGACTCAACCACGTTTTTTCGCCCCGCTGGCGCGCCTGCTGCACTGGCTGATGGCGCTGATGGTCATTGCCATGCTGTTTATCGGTGCTGGCATGGTGGCCTCGGTGTCCCAACGCCATGCATGGTTGTTGCACCTGCACAAGCCATTGGGCATTGCGATTCTGCTGTTGGTGATCGTGCGCCTGGTGGTGCGCTTTGCTACCCGCCAGCCGCCGCTGCCTGCCGATTTGCCGGCGTGGCAGGTGTTGGCGGCCAAGGCGTCGCATCTGCTGCTGTATGGCTTGATGCTGGCGCTGCCGTTGTTGGGATGGGCGATGATTTCGGCGGCCGGTGACCCAGTGATGCTGAGCAGTTCTTTGCAGTTACCGGCGTGGGTGCCGGCCAACGCGCAGTTGTTTGCAATCCTGCGCAAGGCCCATGGGTATCTCGCCTATTTGCTGTTCCTCACGGTGTTGCTGCATTTGGCGGCGGCGTTGTTCCATGGCTGGATTCGCCGGGATGGCGTTTTGCAAAGCATGCTCGGCAAGGACTGAGCCCCGAGGGTTGCCCACCAGTATCCCAGGGCCAGTAGGTTGATGGCGGCGCCCAGGGCACAAACGCCGGGCCAGCCGGCCCAGGCGTACATCAGGGTGGCGCCGAGCGAGCCCAGGGCGCTGCCTGCCGAATAGAACAGCATGTAGCCGGCAGCCAGGCGGCTCTGGGCTTCGGGGCGCACGCTGTAGATCAGGCTTTGGCTGGTGACATGCACGGCTTGCAGGCCGAGGTCGAAGGCAATCACCCCAAGCAACAGTGCCCATAACGAAGACTGGGTCAAGGCGATGGGCAGCCAAGACACCAGCATCAGCGCCAGGGCCGCGCCGCTGGTCCACTGTGCCCAGCCTCGGTCAGCCAGGCGCCCGGCATGGGCCGCTCCCAGCGCGCCGGCGGCACCGGCAAGGCCGAACAGGCCGATCTGGGTGTGGGACAACGACAGCGGCGGGGCGCTCAAGGGCAATACCAAGGGCGTCCATAGCACCGTGCCCGCGGCAAAAATCAGCAAGGCCAGCACCGCGCGGTCGCGCAGCACTTTTTCCTCGCGCAACAGGCTGAACACCGAGCCGAGCAACTGGCGATAGGCGCCTGGTGCCCGGGGCTGCTCGGTAGCGGGCAAGACACGCCAGAGCAGCAGCGCCATCAGCAACGTCAAGCCAGCCGACAGCAGGTACACCGAGCGCCAGCCGGCCAGGTCCGCCATGAGCCCGGACACCGTGCGCGCCAGCAGCAAGCCAACCACGATGCCACTGGTCACCAGGCCCACCACATGCCCCCGTTGCTCGGGGCGCGCCAGGTTTGCGGCGTAGGCCACCAACACCTGGGCCACCACGGCGAGCAAGCCCGTCAGCAACAGGCCAGCCAGAAACCCAACGCTGCTGTTGGACAGGGCGACCAGCAATACCGCGCCGGTGGACAGCAGTAACTGGCCGACGATCAAGTGCCGACGGTTGAGCAGATCGCCCAACGGCACCAGCAGTAATAAACCGAGGCCATAGCCGACCTGGGTCAGGCTGATCACGATGCCGACGGTGGCGGGGTCCATGGCGAACGTCGTGGCCATGGCATCCAGCAGGGGTTGGGCGTAATAGACGTTTGCCACCGACAGGCCGCAGGCAATGGCGAACAGCAGCACCACGGCGCCGCTTAACGATGATTGGGGCATGCTGAGTTCTCATTGTGGTTGTTAAATAAAACCAGTTGTACGGTAGGTATTCTGGTTTTATATTGCAACTACATTTTTTGTCAGGCAGGCGTTATCCATGGTCAAACTCACCCGCTTTGAAAGTGCCGAATGCCCGGTGGCGCGCTCGCTGGAGGCGATTGGCGATGGCTGGGCACTGTTGATCATTCGCGATGCATTCGATGGCATCCGCCGCTTTGGCGAGTTTCAGCGCAGCCTGGGCATGGCCAAGAATATTCTTTCGGCACGCTTGCGCAGCCTGGTCAGCCACGGGATTTTCGAGATTGTCCCGGCCTCGGATGGCAGTGCTTATCAGGAGTATGTGTTGACGGAAAAGGGCAGGGGGCTGTTTGCCGTGATCATTGGGTTGCGGCAATGGGGCGAGGGGTTTTTCTACGCCGAGGGCGAGGCCCATTCGGTGCTGTTGGACCGTGAGCACGGGCAGCCGCTGCAGGCTTTGCACGTGCAGGCGGCAGATGGCCGGGTGCTTGGGCCGCTGGACTGCGTGCGGGTGGCGGCGCAGTCCGAGGCTGAGGGTTAACGACGCTTATTGGTGCAGGGTCAGCGCAGGACGTTGACCATGTCCGCCACGGTGCTCAGCACGTCCTTGCCCAGTTGCCGGGAGCGTTTGCCGGACCAGCCGGTGCGTGGATCGGGCGCATCGTCGTTGTCCTTGAACGGCATTTCCAGGGTCAGGGACAGGCAATCGAATTTCTCGCCCACGCTGTTGCACGCCAAGGTCATATTGGCCTGGCCCGGCAAGTCGCGGGTGTAGCCATGGGTGGTCTGGAAGTCGCGGGTCAGTTCGCTCAAGTGGCTGCGAAAGTGTTTTTCCAGGGCCTCGATACGCGGGGTATAGCCGGGGTTGCCTTCACACCCTGCGGTGAATACGTAGGGGATTTCTTCGTCGCCGTGGATATCCAGGAACAGGTCGACGCCATATTTTTCCATTTGCTGCTGGACGAACAGCACTTCCGGGCTCTGTTCCTGGCTTGCGCTTTGCCAGGCGCGATTGAGGTCCTGGCCCATGGCGTTTGTGCGCAAGTGACCGTGGAACGCGCCATCCGGGTTCATGTTCGGCACCAGGTACAGGTCGGCGGATGCCAGGAGTTTTTTCAGTTCAGCATCACCTTCCTGTTGCAGGCGCTCGATGATGCCTTCCATAAACCACTCGGCCATATGCTCGCCCGGGTGCTGCTGCGCAATGATCCACACTTTGCGCTGCCCGGCGTCACCCTTGCCACGGCGTAGCAGGGGAATATCACGGCCTTCGACACTCTTGCCGGTGGCCAGCAATTGCGTACCAGCGCGGTTCAGTGCCTGCTCGATCAACCAGGTGTGACGCTCGCGACTGTAGGGTTCGAAGTAGGCGAGCCAGGCGTGTTTTTGCTCGGCCTGCAGTTCGATGTGCAAGGTTTCGCCATCAAAGCGCGTCGGCACCCGGAACCAATTGATGTGGTCGTAGGACGCCACGGCGTTGTAACCGCTCCAGGCATGTTTGTAGGAGGACTGGCCGGCGTTGCTCAGGCGAAAGGTATGGGTATGACCAATGTGCATGCCTTCGGCCTTGAAGTGGAACCATTGGAAGTGCTGGCTGCGGGTATCAGGTTTGATCGCCAGCAGTAACTGATGGGCATCGCTGGTGTCGAGCACCTGGATATTGCCACTGTCGAAGTCGGTGCTGATTTTGATGGAAGTCAAGGCCACGGTCATAGTCTGATTGCCTGAATATGAGAGTTGTGGCGGGCAGTTTACACAGACGCGGGGTAAAGTCTGGACGCAAATTATTGCGAAAAGGGAGGGGGCGTCATCCTTGACGCAGCCGCAGCTTAGAGTCTATGAGATTGATTCTCAAGTGCTATCTTGGAAAGAAGCGGGCCAGAGCGCTTGATCGGCTTTCTTTCGGTGATTGTCTTTTGCTACCATGCGCGCCATCGAGCAACACACAGTCTTCATTAGCCTGAAGCCACGCCAGAATAACTGGCAAAAAAAAGACCCGGCCAAAGAGCCGGGTCAAAAACCGTGATTAGCCTGATGAGGAGATATTCCAAGAGTCCGACCTAAGGTCTCTTGGCCTATCGACTGATCTCGCGACCAGCTGCTTGCAATAATAATCATTATCATTTGCAAGTCAAATGTTTTTATCCGTCTGATAGAAATATTTTTCCTTCTGTTCCTGCACGCCTATCTGGCTATGAGGCTTTGCCGCCTGCCAGTTGCAGTGGACGCTCCAGCATGGCCTTGGCCATATCAATCAAATACACCACTGAAAACGCCAGGTCTCGGGTGCCCCCCAGCTTGTTGTTCGCCAACTCATACGCGATGGCGGCGGCGCTGCGCAGCAGGTCCGAGGCATGCACCAGGGCTTCTTCGCTGCTGACATGGGGGTTGGCCTCGAAAAAGGCCACATCGTCCACTGGCTCCGTGTCCTCTTTCAAGTAGTAGTCCAGTGCGCGTCGGGCGGCTTCGCTGCCCTGCAAGAACTTTATTTCATCGTCATCAGGTGTGCCAGGCAGGTGATCCAGGGTAGTGGTCATGAGGTCGGTGCTCTGGGTGGGAAGGTGAACAGGTGGGGTTGATAATAATACGATCTGTATTTATGTCATTTGATTGATTACTACAAACTGTTTATTGTCGCCCTGAAGTCATCCTGTATTGTGTGGCCCATGGATAAATGGATAGCGTTGGTCAAAGCCAACATGAAGGCCCGCAAGGTCACGCAGCATCAACTGGCCGCACGCTTGGGCATGTCCCAGGGCGGCATTGGCCACTGGCTCGGCAAGCGCCGGGTGCCCAGCCTCGCCGATATGAACCGGGTGCTCGAAGAGCTGGGCCTGGGCTATCTGGAGACGGTGCTGGTGATCCGCGAAAAAAGCGACGCCCCGGCGAACGACGATGCCGCGCCGGTCACTCAATACAATCCGTATTTTCGTTACCCTGTGACCGACTGGAAACACCCCTGCCAGGTGCACGAACAGCGGCCAGCCTATGGCGCCACGCGTTTTGAGGCGAGCGATTACGAGGCCGACGGCGAGGCGTTCTGGCTCCAGGTGAGCGGCGATGCGATGACCGCGCCCAGTGGGCCGAGTATTGCCGAAGGGATGATGATCCTGGTGGACCTGGCCCGCGAAGCCGAGCCCGGTACATTGGTGGTGGCCCAATGGGCCGGCAGCAGCCAGGCGACCTTTCGCAAGTTGATCGAGGAAAGCGGCCAGCGTTACCTGGTGCCGCTCAACCCGACCTACCCCAAAGCCCTGCTCACCGATGACTGCCGGATCATCGGCGTGGTGGTACAGGCCACGGTGAAGTTCTAGGCCTGGGCTTCCAGCTCCACCAAGGCGCTGCCTTCGCCGACCATTTCGCCTTCCTGGCAATACAGGGCCTTGATCACGCCTCCGTGGGGCGCGCGGATGCTGTGCTCCATCTTCATCGCTTCAAGCACCACCAGTTGCGCACCGGCCTCCACCGTCTGCCCGACTTCCACCAGCACCCGCACGATGCTGCCGTTCATGGGTGCGCTCAGGCCGCCCTGATGGGCTTGTCCGGCATCGACGGCGGCGATCGGGTCAAACAGCGTCACGCTGCGCATCTCACCTTGCCAGCGCAGGAACAGCGTCTGCCCATGGCGCACGGCCAAGTGCGAACGGCGGATGCCAGCATCCTCGATCAGCAATTGTTCGCCACGCAGTTGCGGCGCGGTGCTGGTTTGCAGTGTTACCAGGCGATCCTGGCCGTCACTGCTCAAATGCAGGGATGTTTCGGCAGGCAGGCCCGCACGAAAGCCCAGGGTTGCAGCCCACGGCGAGGCAGGATCGTCCTGCCGCAGCCGGGAGGGCTGGCTCTGCATGAAAGCATGACCGGCCGCCTGCCAGAACTCATCACTCAACGCACTGGCGGCAGGCAGCAGTTGCTCCTGATAACGCGGGATAAACCCGGTATCCAACTGCGCTGCGGCAAAGGCGGGATGGCCGATGATGCGCCGTAAGAAGCCCAGGTTGGTCTTCAAACCACCGACCGCAAACTCATCGAGCATGCTCAACAGGCGCAGGCGCGCCTGTTCGCGGTCCTCGCCCCAGGCAATCAGTTTTCCAAGCATCGGGTCGTAGAAGGGCGAGACGTCGTCCCCTTGCGCGACGCCACTGTCCACCCGCCGTCCCGGGCCTGGCGCCGATTCGCGGTACAGCGCCAGATGCCCGGTGGCCGGCAAAAAGTCATTGGCCGGGTCTTCGGCATACAGCCGCACTTCAATCGCGTGGCCGCGCAACGGCACCTGCTCCTGGGTCATGGGCAGCGGCTCGCCTTGCGCCACGCGAATCTGCCAGGCCACCAGGTCCAGGCCGGTGATGGCCTCGGTCACCGGGTGTTCTACCTGCAAGCGAGTGTTCATTTCCATAAAGAAGAACTCACCGCGCGCATCCAGCAGGAACTCCACGGTGCCGGCGCCCACATAGCCAATCGCCTGGGCGGCACGCACCGCTGCCTCGCCCATGGCCTGGCGCAGGGCAGGGCTGAGGCCGGGGGCCGGTGCTTCTTCGACGACCTTTTGATGGCGACGCTGGATCGAGCAGTCGCGCTCATTGAGGTACAGGCAATGGCCGTGCTGGTCGGCAAACACCTGGATCTCCACGTGACGGGGCTTGATCAGGTACTTTTCCACCAGCATCTGCGCATTGCCAAACGACGACAGCGCCTCGCGCTGGGCCGAGGCCAGGGCTTCGGCCAGTTGGCTTTCGTCCTCGACCACTTTCATGCCCTTGCCGCCGCCGCCCGCCGTGGCCTTGAGCAGCACCGGGTAGCCAATGCGCGCGGCGGCCTGGCGGAAGGTTTCCAGATCCTGGCCGGCACCGTGGTAACCCGGCACCAGCGGCACGCCAGCGGTTTCCATCAATGCCTTGGCCGCCGACTTGCTGCCCATGGCATCAATGGCCGAGGCGGGCGGGCCAAGGAAAATCAGCCCGGCCTCTTCAATCGCTCGGGCAAAGCCCGGGTTCTCCGAAAGAAAGCCATAGCCTGGATGAATCGCCTGGGCGCCGCTGGCCTTGGCCGCGGCGATCAGTTTGTCGATCTGCAGGTAGCTGTCGGCGGCCTTGCTGCCGCCCAGGTCCACCCGGATATCGGCTTCTCGGCTGTGGCGCGCATCGCGGTCCGTGGCGCTGTGCACGGCAACGGTGGTCATGCCCAGTGCCTTGGCCGTGCGCATGACCCGACAGGCGATTTCGCCCCGGTTGGCCACCAGTACGCAGGTAATCAACGGTGCACTCATGAACGCGGCTCCTGGGACTGCCAACTGGGCGCACGCTTTTGCAAAAATGCGCGCAAGCCTTCCTGGCCCTCGGCGCTGACGCGGATGCGCGAGATGGCGTTTTCGCAGTAACGGCGCAACGCCGGGGTCAGGGCGCCATTACCCACTTCGCGCAACAAATCCTTGCTGGCGCGCATGGCCGCCGGGCTGTTGAGCAGCAGGTTGGCGATCCATTGCTCGACGTGCTGATCCAGCGCATCCAACGGGTAGCTTTGCGCCAATAGCCCGATGGCCTGGGCCTGCTGACCGTCGAAGCGTTCTGCGGTCAGGGCATAGCGGCGTGCCGCGCGCTCGCCAATCGCCTGCACCACAAACGGGCTGATGACCGCCGGCGCAAGGCCGATGCGTACTTCCGACAGGCAGAACTGCGCATCCTCGGCGCCAATGGCCATGTCGCAGCAACTGATCAGGCCCAGGGCGCCGCCGTAGGCCGCGCCCTGGACCACCGCCAGTGTCGGGATCTTCAGCTTGGCCAGGTTGTACATCAACTCCGCCAATTCGCGGGCGTCGTCGAGGTTGGTGTGGTAATCCAGTTCGGCCGACTGTTGCATCCAGGCCAGGTCCGCGCCGGCGCTGAAATGCTTGCCGCGCCCGCGCACGACCAGAAAACGCAGCGCGGCATCGGCCTGGACCTGGTCCAGGGCAATGATCAGCTCGCGGATCATTTCGGCGTTGAACGCGTTGTTCTTCTCTTCCCGGCTCAACCACAGCGTGGCAAAGCCACGGGGGTCGTTGACCAGCTCAACAGTGTTGAAATCGCTCATGGGTGCAGCTCCAATTACATGCGGAACACGCCGAAGCGGCTCGGCTCGATGGGGGCATTCAGTGCGGCGGACAAGGCCAGGGCCAGCACGTCACGGGTCTGCAAGGGGTCGATGACGCCGTCATCCCACAGGCGGGCGCTGGAGTAGTAAGGGTGGCCCTGGGTTTCGTACTGGTCGAGGATCGGCTGCTTGATCTGCGCTTCGTCCTCGGCGCTGAACGCCTGGCCACTGCGCTCGGCCTGTTCGCGCTTGACCTGCACCAGCACGCCGGCGGCCTGTTCGGCGCCCATCACGCCAATGCGGGCGTTGGGCCACATCCACAAAAAGCGCGGGTCGTAGGCGCGCCCGCACATCCCATAGTTACCGGCACCAAAGCTGCCGCCGATGATCACTGTGAATTTCGGCACCTTGGCGCAGGCCACCGCCGTGACCAGCTTGGCGCCGTGCTTGGCGATGCCGCCGGCTTCGTATTTCTGCCCAACCATAAAGCCGGTGATGTTCTGCAAGAACAGCAGGGGAATCCCGCGCTGGCAGGCCAACTCGATAAAGTGCGCGCCTTTTTGCGCCGCTTCGGCGAAGAGGATCCCGTTGTTGGCGAGGATCGCGATGGGGTAGCCATGCAAATGGGCAAAGCCGCAGACCAGCGTGGTGCCGAACAGCGCCTTGAATTCATCGAAGACCGAGCCGTCCACCAGTCGCGCAATCACTTCGCGTACATCGAACGGTTGCTTGGCGTCGGCCGAGATCACCCCATACAGCTCTTCGCTGGGATACAACGGCGCGACCGGCGTGCGCTGTTGCAACTGCCCCTGTTTGCGCCAGTTGAGGTTGGCGATGCTGCGACGGGCCAGGGCCAGGGCATGTTCGTCGCTGTCGGCGTAATGGTCGGCCACCCCGGAGATCTTGCAGTGCACATCGGCACCGCCAAGGTCTTCGGCGCTGACCACTTCACCGGTGGCCGCCTTCACCAGTGGAGGCCCGGCGAGGAAGATGGTGGCCTGCTGGCGCACCATGATCGCTTCATCGGCCATCGCCGGTACATAAGCGCCACCCGCCGTGCAGGAGCCCATCACCACGGCAATCTGCGGAATGCCCTGGGCGCTCATATTGGCTTGGTTGAAAAAAATCCGCCCAAAGTGCTCGCGGTCGGGGAACACCTCGTCCTGGCGCGGCAGGTTGGCGCCGCCGGAGTCCACCAGGTAAATGCAGGGCAGGCGGTTCTGTTCGGCGATGGTCTGGGCGCGCAGGTGTTTTTTCACGGTCAGCGGGTAGTAGGAACCGCCTTTTACCGTGGCATCGTTGGCGACGATCATGCATTCGACGCCTTCGACCCGGCCGATCCCGGCGATCACGCCCGCGGCCGGTACCTCTTCACCGTAGACCTGATACGCCGCCAGTTGGCTGAGTTCGAGGAACGCCGAGCCCGGGTCGAGCAGGCGGTTGATACGCTCGCGCGGCAGCAGCTTGCCACGGGAGGTATGACGCTCCTGGGCCTTGCTGCCGCCGCCTTGCTGGACCTGGGCGAGCAGGGTGTGCAAGGCATCGACCTGTTTGAGCATCGCCGCGCTGTTGCTGGCGAATTCCGCCGAGCGCGGGTTGAGTTGGGTGTGCAGGGTGGCCATGGTGCACTCCCTCAGCGGGTTTCGTTAAACAGTTCGCGACCAATCAACATGCGTCGGATCTCACTGGTGCCCGCGCCAATTTCATACAGCTTGGCATCACGTAACAGACGGCCTGCGGGGAATTCATTGATGTAGCCATTGCCGCCGAGAATCTGGATCGCATCGAGGGCCATCTGTGTTGCGCGTTCGGCGCTGTACAGAATCACCCCGGCGGCGTCCTTGCGCGTGGTTTCGCCGCGCTCGCAGGCCTGGGCCACCGCATAGAGGTAGGCGCGGCTGGCGTTGAGCTGGGTGTACATGTCGGCAACTTTGCCCTGGATCAGCTGGAATTCGCCGATGCTCTGCCCGAACTGCTTACGGTCGTGGATGTAGGGGACGATCAGGTCCATGCAGGCCTGCATGATCCCGGTAGGGCCGCCGGAGAGCACCACACGCTCGTAGTCCAGGCCGCTCATCAGCACTTTGACCCCGCCATTGAGCACGCCGAGGATGTTTTCTTCGGGCACTTCGACGTCATCGAAAAACAGCTCGCAGGTGTTGGAGCCGCGCATGCCCAGCTTGTCGAACTTGTTGCTGCGGCTGAAGCCCTTGGCGTCGCGCTCGACAATAAACGCGGTAATACCATGGGCGCCTTTTTCCAGGTCGGTCTTGGCGTAGATCACATAGGTTTGGGCATCGGGACCGTTGGTGATCCAGGTCTTGCTGCCGTTGAGCACATACACGCTGCCGCGTTTGTCGGCGCGCAGCTTCATCGACACCACATCGGAGCCCGCATTCGGCTCGCTCATGGCCAGGGCGCCAATGTGTTCGCCGCTGATCAGCTTGGGCAGGTACTTGAGTTTCTGTTCATGAGTGCCGTTGCGGTTGATCTGGTTGACGCACAGGTTGGAGTGCGCGCCGTAGGACAACGCCACCGAGGCCGAGCCGCGGCTGATTTCTTCCATGGCCACCACGTGGGCCAGGTAACCCAGGCCGGCACCGCCGTATTCTTCCGGCACGGTGATGCCCAGCAGGCCCATGTCACCGAACTTGCGCCACATATCCACGGGGAACAGGTTGTCGATATCAATCTGCGCTGCCCGTGGCGCCAGCTCCTTGGCCACGAAGGCCTGCACCTGGTCGCGCAGCATGTCGATGGTTTCACCGAGGGCGAAATTCAGGGTCGGGTAACTCATGGAGGGGCACCTATAAACATTATTGTTGTGGGGCTGGCGACGCCATTGGGCGATCACCTTTACGTTAACGTAAACTTGCGTTGCATGACTGTCAATCGTAGCTTACGTTAACGTCAAGCTCGCGCCTGACCGGCGCACCGTCCACCTACAAAAAAGACAATAGGGGTCGTCATGGATCAACCGAATCAGAGCTACAGCCGTGGCCCACAGGACAAGGCCTTGCTGGCCATGACCATCGGCCAGGCATTTGACCGCACGGTGGCGCAGTACCCGGAGGGCGAGGCCCTGGTGGTGCGCCATCAGCAGCTGCGCTACACCTGGCGGCAGCTGGCCGAAGCCGTGGACCTGCATGCACGCGGGCTGCTGGCGCTGGGGTTGCAGGCCGGGGATCGCCTCGGCATCTGGGCGCCGAACTGTGCCGAGTGGTGCATCAGCCAGGTGGCCAGCGCCAAGCTCGGGGTGATTCTGGTCAACGTCAACCCGGCCTACCGCAGCAGCGAGCTGGAATACGTGCTCAAGCAGTCGGGTTGCCAGTGGTTGATCTGTGCCGGTTCGTTCAAGTCCTCCGACTACCACGGCATGCTGCAGGCGCTGGTGCCGGAACTGGCGGAGCAGGGCATTGGCCAGTTGCACTGTGATCTATTGCCGGAACTGCGTGGGGTGATCAGCCTGGATGCGCGACCGCCCTCGGGGTTCATGCCCTGGTCGCAATTGTCGGCCCTGGGGACGGGGACACCCCCGGAACAATTGCAGCACCGCGAGGCCAGCCTGCACTTCGATCAAGCCGTCAATATCCAGTACACCTCCGGCACCACGGGCTTCCCCAAGGGCGCCACCCTCAGTCACCACAACATCCTCAATAACGGTTACATGGTTGGCGAAAGCCTGGGCCTGACCGCGCAGGATCGCCTGGTGATCCCGGTGCCGCTCTATCATTGCTTTGGCATGGTCATGGGTAACCTGGGCTGCATCACCCATGGCACCACCATGATCTATCCCAATGACGGCTTCGACCCACTGCTGACCCTGACCGCCGTGGCCGAAGAGCGCGCCACCGGCCTGTACGGCGTACCCACGATGTTTATTGCGGTGCTCGATCATCCGCAACGCAGCACGTTCGATCTGTCGAGCCTGCGCACCGGGATCATGGCCGGCTCCACCTGCCCGATAGAGGTGATGCGCCGGGTCATCAGCGACTTGCATATGAGCGAGGTGCAGATTGCCTACGGCATGACCGAGACCAGTCCCGTTTCCCTGCAGACCGGCGCGGATGACGATCTGGAGCGGCGCGTGACCACGGTCGGGCGGACCCAGCCGCAACTGGAAAGCAAAATCATCGACGAGGCCGGTAACACCATGCCGCGTGGGCAGATTGGCGAGTTGTGCACCCGAGGCTACAGCGTGATGCTCGGCTACTGGAACAACCCTGAAGGCACCCGCGAAGCCATCGACGACGCCGGCTGGATGCACACCGGCGACCTGGCGACCATGGATGAGCAGGGTTATGTGTGCATCGCCGGGCGCAACAAGGACATGATCATTCGCGGTGGCGAGAACGTGTACCCACGGGAGTTGGAGGAGTTCTTCTTCACCCACCCGGCGGTGGCGGATGTACAGATCATCGGCATTCCCGATGAGCGTTATGGCGAAGAGATCGTGGCCTGGATCAAGTTTCACCCCGGGCACGTGGCCAACGAGCTGGAACTGCAAACCTGGTGCAAGGGGCGCATTGCACACTTCAAGACGCCGAAGCATTTCCGCTTTGTCGAAGAATTTCCGATGACTGTGACGGGGAAGATTCAGAAGTTTCGCATGCGTGAGATCACCATCGAGCAACTGCGTAGCGAAGACTGAGATCTGGCGCCGATCAAAAATGTGGGAGCGGGCTTGCCCGCGATGACGGAGTGTCAGTCAACTATTCATCAGCTGACCCACCGCTATCGCGGGCAAGCCCGCTCCCACATTTGCCTTTGCATGTACCGCGCAATGGTTTTCACCCAGACAGCACAAAGGGGAGCCGAAGCTCCCCTTTAATTTGTTGTTACGTGCTCTTTTTTTATTATTGAGGGGCGGTCTATTGTTGTTTTTGGCAACCGTGGCCCTTTACCGCTGTTTTTGGCGACCCCCATCCGGGGTCAAGAGCAAACGTATTTTTTTGAGCGCTGATCTGCTTCTTCGCACGCGATCCAACCAGTGGGTAGCTACCTTGAGGTAGTTTTATTGTTCTCTGCCCGGTTGCGAGTGGCGGCTTGCGCCGTACCCTGCGAAGCACATCTTCTCCAAAAAAATCTGTTAGCTGCGTCTCTGCCGTGTTGTTTTTGTTATGTCAGAGTCGTTACGTCTTATTTTTATTAGGTTTGGTGCTTTTTATTCTTGTTATGCCATAGAGATAGCAGAAGCCGTGCCAACTTTTAAAAGTCCTTTAAAATCAATGGTTTGATTTTTTAGTAGGAAATTTACTTCAGAGAATGCGACAAAATATGTTCCCGTGTTACCCGATGTGTAGCCGCGAGGTAACACATCGGAGCAGGCGCGCTACTCAACGGGCGCTACGGGCCTTGACCACGCGTGAGCCGGTGGGGCGGCCCAGGACCGTACAGATCTGCTGGCCCGCCACAATCAACTTGTCCATGTCGATACCGGTTTCGATGCCCAGGCCGTCGAGCAGGTACAGCACATCCTCGGTGGCCACGTTACCGCTGGCGCCCTTGGCATAGGGGCAGCCGCCAAGGCCCGCGATAGAGCTGTCGAACACCTGGATACCCTCCAGCAGGCTGGCGTAGACATTGGCGATGGCCTGGCCGTAGGTGTCATGGAAGTGTCCGGCGAGCTTTGCCCGTGGCACGTCCTTGCCCACTACCTCGAACATGCGCCGCGTAGCGCCTGCGGTGCCGGTGCCGATGGTGTCGCCCAGGGATACTTCATAGCAGCCCATGGAATACAGCTCGCGGGCCACCGCAGCGACTTGCTCCGGGGCGACCTGACCTTCATAGGGGCAACCCAAGACACAGGACACATAGCCGCGCACACTCACGCCGTGCTGTTGTGCCGCCGCCATGATGGGTGCAAAGCGCTCCAGGCTCTCGCTGATGGAGCAGTTGATATTGCGCTGGGAAAACGCCTCGGACGCCGCTGCAAATACTGCGACCTCCTTGACCCCGGCCGCCAGCGCGTCCTCGAAGCCCCGCAGGTTCGGCGCCAACGCGCCATAGATCACGCCCGGCTTGCGCTGGATCTGCGCAAACACGTCGGCCGAGCCGGCCATCTGCGGTACCCACTTGGGCGAGACAAAACTGCCGACTTCGATATAGCCCAGGCCCGCCGCGCTGAGGGCGTCGACCAGTTGCACCTTGTCGGCCACGCTGATGGGCTGGGCTTCGTTTTGCAGACCGTCGCGCGGGCCGACTTCGATCAGGCGCACCTGAGAGGGGAGAGACATGGGATCTACCTTTTTATTGGGGTTGGCCGACCTGGCTCTGGATCGTCTGTTCCAGGGCCTGGGTGCAACGTTCTTCGGCGGTGTCCAGTTCCAGTTTCATCTGCTCGATGTCCAGCAACTGCTGTTCCAACTGCTCACGGCGTTCGCTGATTTTTGCCAGCATGCTGTGCAATTGCTTTTGATTGCCGCTGCTGGGGTCGTAGAGTTCGATCAGTTCGCGGCATTCGGCCAGGGAAAAACCGATGCGCTTGCCCCGCAGGATCAGCTTCAGGCTGACTTTGTCCCGGGGCGAATAGATACGCTCCTGGCCCCGGCGCTCGGGGCGCAGCAGGCCCTGTTCTTCATAGAAACGAATGGCCCGGGTGGTGATGTCCAACTCGCGGGCCAGGTCGGAGATGCTGTAGGTCGTGCTCATGGTGGCGCTCAAGGAGGGTCTTGGCGCTACGCTAATGGCTGCTTGACGTAAACGTCAAGCAAATCACCGCCTACGCGTTATCCAACTTCTTCTCACGCGCCGTAACCTGCTGGCACAACTCGATCATCTGCTCGCGCATCCAGCGGTTGGCGGGGTCCTGGTCAGTGCTTTCATGCCAGTACAGGTGGGTTTCCACCGGCGGCACATCATTGACCGGCAGGTTGAACGAGTGCAGCTCGTTACGCCGTGCAAAGCGCTCGGGCACGGTCATTACCATATCGGTCTGCTGCAACACCTGGGAAGCCATCAGGTAATGCTGGGAGCGCAGGGCGATCTTGCGCTGGATCCCCATTTTGCCGAGGGCCAGGTCGACGTGGCCCAGGCCATTGCGCCGGCTGGAAATATGGATATGGGTCAGCGACAGGTAGTCATCGAGGCTGAACTTTTCCTTGCCCGCCATCGGGTGGCCCTTGCGCATGGCACACACGTAGCGGTCTTCCATCAGCTTGACGTGGCGCACTTGCGGGTCGGTGTTGAGCGGCGCGTCCACTGCGAAATCCAGGCGGCCGGCGGCCAGTTCCTTGGTGGTTTCCCGACGTTTGGACAGGAAACTCTCAATGATCACCGTGGGCGCCAGGCGGCGCAGGCGCTGGAACAGCGGCGGCAGGATCACCGCTTCAGTGAGGTCGGTCATGCTGATGCGGTAGGTCTTGGCCGCTTGCAACGGGTTGAAGATCCGGCTCTCTTGCACCGATACCCGCAGCAACGACAGGGCATTGCGCACCGGGCCAATGATGTTCTGGGCCATGGGGGTCGGCACCATGCCCTGGGCGGTCCGCACGAAGAGCGGGTCGTTGAAGGTCTCGCGCAGGCGTGCCAGGGCGTTGGATACGGCCGGCTGGGTGATGCCCACGATCTGTCCGGCACGGGTCAGGTTGGCTTCGGTGTAGATCGCGTCAAAGACGATGAAAAGATTGAGGTCGACCTTGCTCAGATTCATTTCGTTGCGCTCTTCTTGTTAGGTTTTCATACGCCGATCATATATCGGTGATGAATGTTAATACACGCCGAGAATAGGCTAGGTAAATTATCAGCGCTGTTCTAGCATCGTTTGCATGACCTAAACAACCTCTCCAAGAAGGGAGCTGCTCATGGATTTTGCCTATTCGCCCAAGGTTCAGGAACTGCGTGAACGCGTCACCGCGTTTATGGATGCTTACGTTTACCCCGCCGAGCCGGTGTTTGAACGCCAGGTCAGCGAAGGTGACCGCTGGCAGCCCACTGCGATTATGGAAGAGCTCAAGGCCAAGGCTAAGGCTGAAGGCCTGTGGAACCTGTTCCTGCCGGAATCCGAACTGGGCGCTGGCCTGACCAACCTGGAATACGCGCCGCTCGCCGAAATCATGGGCCGCTCCCTGCTGGGGCCGGAGCCGTTCAATTGCTCTGCACCCGACACCGGCAATATGGAAGTGCTGGTGCGCTACGCCAACGAAGAGCAGAAACAACGCTGGCTGGAGCCCCTGCTGCGTGGCGAGATCCGCTCGGCGTTCGCCATGACCGAACCCGATGTGGCGTCTTCCGACGCCACCAACATGGCCGCCCGCGCCGAGCGCCAGGGTGACGAGTGGGTGATCAACGGTAAGAAGTGGTGGACCTCCGGCGCGTGTGACCCGCGCTGCAAGATCCTGATCTTCATGGGCCTGAGCAACCCGGATGCGCCGCGCCACCAGCAGCACTCGATGATCCTGGTACCGGTGGATGCGCCTGGGGTGAAAATCGTCCGGCCGCTGCCGGTGTTCGGCTACGACGACGCGCCCCATGGGCATGCCGAAGTCCTGTTTGACAACGTGCGTGTGCCGTACGAAAACGTCCTGCTGGGTGAAGGCCGCGGCTTTGAAATTGCCCAGGGGCGCCTTGGCCCGGGCCGTATCCATCACTGCATGCGCTCGATTGGCATGGCTGAACGGGCCCTGGAGTTGATGTGCAAGCGTTCGGTCAGCCGCACCGCCTTCGGCAAACCGCTGGCGCGCCTGGGTGGCAATATCGACAAAATCGCCGACTCGCGGATGGAAATCGACATGGCACGCCTGCTGACGTTAAAGGCCGCCTACATGATGGATACGGTCGGCAACAAAGTGGCGAAAAGTGAAATCGCCCAGATCAAGGTCGTGGCGCCGAATGTGGCCCTGAAGGTGATTGACCGGGCGATCCAGATCCATGGCGGTGCCGGGGTCTCCAATGACTTCCCGCTGGCCTACATGTACGCCATGCAACGTACCCTGCGCCTGGCCGACGGCCCGGATGAAGTGCACCGGGCGGCGATTGGCAAGTTCGAGATTGGCAAATATGTGCCTAAAGAACTGATGCGCAGCGGCCAGTAGGACCGAGTCGCCGGTATCGCGGGCAAGCCCGCCCCCACATTGTGATCGCACGCGGTCAGTGTGGGAGCGGGTTTGCCCGCGATTGCGGTGGGCCAATCCACACCCGTCTTCAGGTTTCAATAAACCCAGACCTCCACCCGGCGATTCTTGATCCGCCCCTCATCCACGGTATTCGCCGCTACCGGCATCTCGGCGCCGAAGCCGCGAATATCGCGCAACACCACACCACTTTTGACCAACTCCCGGCGTACCGCCATTGCCCGCAGCTTGGACAGCAGGTCGGCGCGTTGCGGATCATCCTTGGCGTCACCAAACCCCACCAGCGTGACGCGCTTGTCCCGTTTATCGTGGCTATCTATATAAGCCACCACGCGGGCAAGGTCCTGGCGCGCCTTGTTGTCCAGGCTGGCGCTGCCTTCTTCGAAGCGAAAATTCACCGTCAGGCGCTGCGCCTCGCGGGCAATGGCCTGGTAGTCGGCTGGCATCGGCGCCCGTGGCTGCACGGTGATGGCCTGGACCTGCTGGGCGATAAAGCCATTGGCCGCCACGATGGCCTGGCCTTGGGCGCTCTGGGTAAAGTCCACCAGCGCTTCGGCCCAGGGATTGCTGTTGTTGGGCGGCAGATAGAAAAACAAGCGGCGCGACAGCGGGTAGTCTTCGGTGGCGATCAGGCTGCTCTGCGGCAACATGGCTTGGGAGTCGCCATCGCTGATGGCCACCGCCTTGGCCTGACGCACATAAGGCAGGCCGATAAAGCCAATCCCCTGAGGATCCTGGCTGACTGCATCGGACAATTGCTCGCTCGATTCAAAGCGCTGAGCCTTGCTGTCGAGGGTTTTGCCGCGACGGCTGAGCACCAGCTCCTTGAAGGTGTCGTAGGTGCCGGATTGATCATCGCGAGCATACAGGCGGATCTTCCCACCGCTGCCGCCCAAGGCTTCCCAGGTGCTGATCTCGCCGCTGAAAATCCTCGCCAGTTGTTCGGTGGTCAACACCTGCAGCGGGTTGCGTGGGTGCAGGATGATTGCCAGGCCATCAATCGCGATCACCTGTTCGGCACCGGGGCTTTTCAGGTCACCCAGGGGCTCGAGGTCCACCAGTTCGCGGTCCTTGATCGGGCGTGACGCGGCCGCCAGGTCGGCCGCGGCCTGTTTCAGCGCGGCAAAGCCGGTGCTGGAACCATGGGCGGCGATCTCGACCAGTACCCGCTTGCCTTGGGGGCTGGTGCCGACGAGGCGCTCTTCGTTGGGGCGGGCGGGTGTTTCGCTGTGTACAGCCTTGAGACCCTGTTGCTCCAGCAAACCCCTGACCAGCGCCGGGCCCAACGCCGCGCCAATGGTGTTGGAGCCCTGGATGCGTAAGGCCGGGCCGTGTTCGGGAAAGGGTAGGGGCGTTGCAGAAACTGTAAGAGGAAAAACGCTGCAAAGTGTCAGCAGGTACAGAACGCGCAGCATCATGCCGGCACCTTCTCAAGCCAAAGGACGTGCGGGCAGATTAAGTCAGTAAGGTTGCCAAAATATGACTGACACCCAGCCGGTCCAAATGTGGGAGCAGGCTTACCTGCGAAGGCGGTGTGTCAGTCAACATATCTATCGACTGCCCCAGCGCCATCGCAGGCAAGCCAGCTCCTACATTTTATGGTGTGGTCGCAAAGATCAGCTCAGTTCCAGCCAGATCGGCGCATGGTCCGAGGGTTTTTCCAGGCCGCGCAACTCATAGTCCACACCCGCATCCTTGACTCGTGGCAACAGGCCGTTGGAGGCCATGATCAGGTCGATCCGCAGGCCACGCTTGGGTTCGTCTTCAAAGCCGCGGCTGCGGTAATCGAACCAGCTGAAGCGATCCGCCACGTCCGGGTTGAGGTGACGGAAGCTGTCGGTCAGGCCCCAGTTCTTCAGGCGCGCCATCCACTCGCGTTCTTCCGGCAGGAAGCTGCATTTGCCGGTCTTCAGCCAGCGCTTGGCATTGTCGGCACCGATGCCGATGTCGCAATCCTCGGGGGAAATATTCACGTCGCCCATCACCACCAATGCCTGGTCATTGCTGAACTGGCTCTCCAGCAGGTGCTGCAGATCTTCGTAAAAGCGCTGCTTGGCCGGGAACTTGGTCGGGTGGTCGCGGCTTTCGCCCTGGGGGAAATAGCCATTCATGATGGTGATCGGGTTGCCGTGTTCATCGGCGAAGGTGCCCCAGATAAAGCGGCGCTGGGCATCCTCTTCGTCGCTGGCAAAACCCTTGTGCAGGGCCAGCGGTTCCTGGCGCGAGAGCAGGGCGACGCCGTAGTGGCCTTTCTGCCCGTGGTAGTACACGTGATAGCCCAAGGCCTGGACTTCGGCCAGCGGGAACTGCTCGTCGTGGACTTTGGTTTCCTGCAGGCCGATCACGTCGGGTTGATGTTTGTCGATCAGGGCCGCCAGCTGATGAGGCCGGGCGCGCAGCCCGTTGATATTAAAAGAGACGATTTTCATGGTCGGCAGTCCAGTCTGGCAAAAGGGCGATGCTAGCCGACAAGTCGGACGGGGGCCAGCGTGGCGGTAGGACAGATGCGCTGCTAATGTCTCTCAGGGAGCCAATGGCAGGGAACGACTCCGTTGCCCCGGGCTCGTAACAATAAGAGCGCGACCTTTTTGAGTGGCGCCCAGGGGAGATACGACTGATGCTCGACACCTCGACCGCCGTTGCCCAGGTGCACCTGCTCGATAGCGGCTATTCCCGCGAAGCGCGCTCGCTGCTGTACCACGCCTATCGGCATGAGCCGACCTTTGCCTACCTGTTCGAAGCTGAACGCTCAGGGTACGAGCAGCGGGTCCGCGCGACGGTGCGCGAGCTGGTCAAGCAGCACTTTCTCCAGGAACTGCCGGCCATCGGCCTGCTGGTCAATGACCGCCTGATCGGCATCGCCCTGATTGCCCCGCCGCAACGGCGCCTGGGCATCACGGAAAGCTGGGCCTGGCAATTGCGCATGTGGCTGAGCACCGGTTTCAGGTGCACCCGGCGCTACCTCGAATACCATCAGGCGGTGCTGGCGTGCTTGCCATCGGAGTCGGTGCATGTGCTGCCGCTGCTGGGGGTCCACCCGCAATTCCAGGGCAAGCATTACGGCGAACAACTGCTGGAAGCCGTGCATAACTGGTGCGCCGAAGACCCGCACTCACAAGGGGTGGTGCTGGACACCGGCAATCCGCTGTACCTGGAGTTCTACAAACGCCAGGGCTATGCCGAAGTGGCAGAGGTGGCTGTAGGACCCATTCTGGAGCATGTGTTTTTTCACCCGAATCCCCAGGTGTTACAACCTGCAACGCCTTAACCCAGAATTATTCAGACAATTCCAGGTTCTAAGGTGCTCCTCAGCTCGTGTAGCATCCGCGCCTATGAAGTTTCCAAATAAAATTACCAGCGGCTTGATCCTGCTGTTCACAAGCTGCGGCGCCTTGGCACAAAGCGAACTGGACGTGCGGGTCAAGCCTTCAAACGATGCGCTGAAGGCCAATATCGAAGGCTATATCGGCGGGGTTGGCGAGCGTGACGAAGAGGCCTTGCAGCGCTTCAGTCGCGGTGCCGAGGAGCAGGCGCGCAAGGCCGCCCAGGCACTGGGCTTTTATCAGCCGCAGATTGCCAGTGAGGTAAAGCCCGGCAAGAATCCGCGCCTGATCCTCAGTATCGACCCCGGCGAGCCGGTGCATTTACGCAATGTCACGATTCGCGTCGACGGCCCGGCGGCCGAGCTCAAATCCTTCCGTGTGCCCGACAGCAAAGACCTCAAGTCCGGCGCCGTACTCAACCATGGCCATTACGAAGACGCCAAACGCCTGATCCAGAACCAGGCCTCGCGCTTCGGCTATTTCAGTGGCCGCTTCACTCGTCAGACACTGTCCGTCGACCCCCAGGCGGGCGTGGCCGATATCGAACTGGTCTACGACAGCGGCCCGCGCTACACCCTCGGCAAGGTCAACTTTGCCGGCGATACCCCCTTTGATGAAGAGCTGTTGCAACGCATGGTGCCGTTCAAGAGTGGCGCGCCCTACGATTCCGAACTGATCGCCGAACTGAACCAGGCCCTGCAATCGAGCGGCTATTTCGAGGGCGTGCGCGTGGATGCCGCCCCGGCAGCGGCGGCCAATGATGTGATCCCGGTGGCGGTCCAACTGGAAACCCGTAAACCGCGGACCATGGGCCTGGGCCTGGGTTTTTCCACTGACGTCGGCCCGCGTGGCAAGGCCAACTGGACACGGCACTGGGTCAACCCCCAGGGGCACAGCTATGGCTGGGAGGCCGAGTTGTCGGCGCCCCGGCAGAACGTCGGCCTGTGGTACGACATTCCCCTTGATCCGCCGCTCACCGACAAGCTGCGTTTTGCCGGCGGCTATCAGAATGAAGAGCTGGCCAATACCGACACCCTCAGCAAGCTGCTCACCCTCGGCCCGGAATGGCACAGCAAATTGCCCAGCGGCTGGACACGGGTGATCTCGCTCAAATGGCAGCGCGAAGAATATCGCCTGGGGGACGACTCCGGCTTGAGCAATTTGCTGATGCCCGGTATCAGCTATTCCTACCTGCGCAGCGATAACCGCATCGACCCGCATAATGGCTATCGCCTGCAGTTCGATACCAAGGTGGCCAAGGAAGGGCTGGGCTCTGACACCAACCTGCTGTACGGCACTGCGATGATCAAGGGCTTGACCACCGTGTGGGACAAGCACCGTTTCCTCGGCCGCGCGCAGTTTGGCGGCAGCGCCACCAACGGCTACAAGTCGGTGCCGCCGTCCCTGCGTTTCTTTGCCGGTGGCGACCAAAGTGTGCGTGGCTACGAGTACCAGACCCTGTCCCCGGAAAACAACAAGGGCGACCGCATCGGTGGCCGCTACATGGTGGCCTTGAGCGCCGAGTATCAATATTCCATCGCCGAAAAATGGCGGATCGCGACCTTTGTCGACCAGGGCAACTCCTTTAACACCCTTGAGTTGCCAAGCCTGAAAACCGGGGTCGGCGTCGGCGTGCGCTGGGTGTCTCCGGTCGGCCCGATTCGTCTTGACCTGGCCCATGCCCTGGAAGATCCGGGCGGCATTCGTTTGCACTTTTCCATGGGGCCTGAGCTGTGAAGCGTGGTTTGAAAATAGCGGGTCTGAGTGTGGCAGCGGTCGTTGCCTTGGTGCCGCTGGCGGTGTGGAGCGTACTGGGTACGCAAGTCGGCAGTCGCTGGGCCCTCGGCCAAGTCCCGGGGTTGAGCGTGGAAAACTTCCAGGGCCGTTTGGGTGGGCAATGGAGCGCCGACCAGGTGCTGTGGCAACAAGACAGCAGCCGCGTAGAGCTCAATGCCCCCAAATTCGACTGGTCGCCGGCGTGCCTGCTGCGCATGACCCTGTGCATCCGGCAACTGGACGTGGAGCAGATCAGCCTGCAATTACCACCCAGCACCGAAGACAGCAGCGGCCCGATTACCCTGCCGGACTTGAACCTGCCCGTGGCGATCGAACTGGGCGACGTGCGCGTCGGCAGCCTGCTGTTCAACAGCAGCGAAGAACTCAAGGGCCTGCAACTGGCCGCGCATTGGACAGCCGAGGGCATGCAGATCGACGCGGTACATCTGCAACGCGACGACCTGGTGCTGGATCTCAGCGGTATGCTGCACCCCGCGGGCGATTGGCCGTTGACCGCGACCGGCAACCTGAGCCTGCCCTATGCCCCGGGCGGCGCGCCGTGGACGGTGGCGCTGAACGTGACCGGTGATCTGCTCAAGACCCTCAAGCTCGACGCCGACAGCACGGGCTACCTGCCAGCCAAACTTAGCGGCGAACTGCAACCCCTGGTCGAGAACCTGCCAGCAGAGTTGCGCATCACCGCCGATGGCTTCAAACCTGCCGCCGACTTGCCGGACACCTTGCAGCTCAACCAACTGGACCTGACTGCCAAGGGCGACCTGGGCAAGGGCTATCAGTTGCTGGGCAAGGCTGTATTACCCGCAGAAAAGGGCCCGGTTGACCTGTTGCTGCAAGGCCGGGTCGATGCCAAGGGCGCGCAGCTCGCCGGCCTGGACCTGAATGCCGGGGACAAGCAAAGCCTCACGCTCAGCGCCCAACTGGATTGGCAGCAGGGCTTCAGCGCAGACGCAAAAATCGACTGGCTGGACTTCCCCTGGCATCGCCTGTATCCGCTGATTGACGAGCCGCAAGTGGTGCTACGCACCTTCAACGGTGAAGTGTCCTACAAGGACGGCAACTACCTGGGCAATCTCAAGGCCGACCTCGATGGCCCGGCCGGCAAATTCAGCCTGGTCACGCCGTTCAGTGGCGACCTCAAGCAAGTGTTCCTGCCCGAGCTGAAATTGACCGCTGGCCAGGGCAAGGCCGAAGGGCACTTGAACCTGCAATTTGCCGAGGGCATCGCCTGGGATACGGCGCTGGACCTGTCGGCGTTGAACCCGGCGTACTGGGTCGCAGAGTTGCCCGGTACCCTGGCCGGGCCGCTGCGCAGCAAGGGCGAGTTCAAGAACGAACAACTCAAGCTCAACGCCGACCTTGACCTCAAGGGCCGCTTGCGCGGCCAAACGGCGGTGCTGGCCGCCAAGGCCGAAGGCGCGGGCGAGCAGTGGACCCTGGCCAACCTGGATATCCGCCTGGGTGACAACCGCATCAATGGCAGCGGCAGCCTGCAACAGCGCCTGGCCGGGCAGATCGATATCAAGCTCGCACGCCTGGCCCAGCTGTGGCCGCAGCTTCGTGGGCAGGTCAATGGTCGACTCGATGTGGCCGGCACTCTAAAGGCGCCCCAGGGCAAGCTCGACCTCAAGGGCCAGCAACTGGTGTTTGAAGACAACCGCCTGCAAGCCCTCACCCTGGACGCCACGCTTGATAACGCACAACGGGCGAAGATCGACCTCAAGGGCACCGGCATCCAGGCCGGGGATACCCAGCTCGGTACTTTGACCGCCAGCGCCCAGGGCGACATCAAAAACCAGAAAGTCCAACTGGACCTCATGGGCCCCCTGGTCAAACTGGCCCTGGCTCTGGACGGCACGCTCGACAAGGGTAACTGGCGCGGGCGCCTGGCCAGTGGCGAGGTGCAGGCCGGGGGCCAGGACTGGAAGCTGCAGGCCCCGGCGAAAATCGAGCGCATGGCCGATGGCAAGCTGACCTTCGCTGCCCATTGCTGGGTCTCCGGGCCCGCCAGCCTGTGTGGCGAAGACCAGCGACTGATGCCCGATCCCAAGCTGCGTTATCACCTCAAGCAGTTCCCCATCGACAGCCTGGCGCAGTGGCTGCCCAAGGATTTCGCCTGGCAAGGCAAGCTCAACGCCGATATCCAGCTTGACCTTCCGGCCAGCGGCCCTAAAGGCCTGATCGCGGTGGATGCCAGTGGCGGCACGTTGCGGGTCAAGGACAAGGACCAGTGGCTGGACTTCCCCTACGACACCCTCAAACTGGACACCACGCTTAACCCCACGCGCATTGATACCCAGCTGAATTTCCGCGGTGGCAAGCTCGGCGAGTTGCTGCTGCAGGCGCAGATCAACCCGCTGGCGAAAAACAAGCCGATCTCCGGCAACTTCAGCCTTACCGGCCTGGACCTGGCGGTAGCGCGGCCGTTTGTGCCGATGGTGGAAAAACTCAATGGCAAGCTCAATGGCAGCGGGCGCATCTCCGGCGGCTTGTTGGCGCCGCAGGTCAACGGCAACGTCAACCTGATCGCCGGCGAGATTTCCGGACCCGAACTGCCCATCAGCCTTGAAGGCCTGAACGTGCAGGCCCTGATCGCCGGCGAAAGCGTGCAGCTCAACGGCGGCTGGCGCAGTGGCAAGGCCGGGCAGGGCAGCCTCAAGGGGCAGATCGACTGGGGCCGAGCGCTGGCCGTTGACCTCAGCCTGCAAGGCTCGCAACTGCCGGTCACGGTCGAGCCCTACGCCGAACTGGAAGTGGCGCCTGACCTGAAGATTACGCTCAAGGACGACAAGTTGGCGATTGCCGGCAATGTGCACATCCCGCGCGGTGACATCACTGTGCGCGAACTGCCGCCATCGACGGTCAAGGTCTCGGATGACACGGTGATCGTCGGCAGCCAGACCGAAGAGGGTAAGCCGCCGATGGCCATCGCCATGGACATCAACGTGGTCGTGGGCGAGGACCAGCTCAACTTTGCCGGTTTCGGCCTGACCGCCAAGGTCCAGGGCCAGGTGCATATCGGCGATAACCTGGACACCCGTGGCGAGCTGTGGCTCAACGACGGGCGCTACCGCGCCTATGGCCAGAGGCTGGATGTGCGGCGTGCGCGCCTGCTGTTCGCCGGGCCGCTGGACCAGCCATACCTGGATATCGAAGCCATCCGCAAGACCAACGACGTGATCGCCGGTATCCGCCTGAGCGGCAGTGCCGAGCAGCCGACCACGCAGATTTTCTCGGAGCCGGCCATGAGCCAGGAGCAGGCGCTGTCCTACCTGGTGCTGGGCCGTCCGTTGAGCACCACCGGCGAAGACAACAATATGCTGGCGCAAGCGGCACTGGGCCTGGGCTTGATGGGCAGTGCCGGCGTGACCTCGGACATTGCCAAGAACCTGGGGATCCAGGACTTTGAGCTGGACACCCAGGGCAGCGGCACCAACACGGCAGTGGTGGCCAGCGGCAAGATCACCGAGAAACTCAGCCTGCGTTACGGGGTCGGGGTGTTCGAACCGGCCAGCACCATTGCCTTGCGTTACCTGCTGAGCAAGAGGGTGTACCTGGAAGTGGCCAGCGGCGTGGCCAGTTCATTGGATATCTTCTACAAGCGGGATTTCTGACGGTTAAAGGCACATCAAATGGTGGGAGCTGGCTTGCCAGTTCCCACCATTTTTTTGGGGTGCATTCAGCGCCTGATTACCAAGCAACCTAACTATTTATTTGACATTCGCTGCCTAGGCAGTAATATTTCGTCACACATTCACTGCCTAGGCAGTAATAAGGTGACTCCCGATGGAACACTTCACCCCGGAAAACTTCCATAACTGCCATCTTGGGCTGTTGCTGGGGCGCGCCGCGATTCTCAAGGACCGCATCATCGACACCCATATGGAACCCCACGGCATCACTGCCGCGCAGTTCAAGGTGTTGATCATCATGGCCCAGTTCGGCGTCGATACCCCGGCGGAGCTGTGCCGCAACCTGTCCCTGGACAGTGGCTCGATGACTCGCATGCTCGACCGCCTGGAGCAAAAAGACCTGCTGGCGCGCAAGCGCTCCGAGCAGGACCGGCGCCAGGTGCAACTGGTGCTGACTGCAGAAGGCCAGCGCCTGGCGGACATGCTGCCGCAGATCGGCGCCCAGGCCCTGAACCAGTTGGCTGGCGCACTCGAACCGGGGGAGTTGCAGACCCTGGAGCACATCCTGAAGAAAATCCTGATCGCTGCGGGTGATCCCATCACGTTGCAGCGGGTCGGGACTCAATGAACACGCCAGTCACGCGCGCTGAATAACGCAAGGTACTTGTCATGGCTACTGCCCAAGCAAACAACACCGCACACTCCCAACCCAACGACGGCAACCCGCGCAAACGCAAAATCATGTTGCTGGGCCTGGCGCTGATCGTCGTCCTTTGCGTCCTGGGCGTGTGGGGCTGGCACGAGCTGTATGGCCGTTGGAGCGAAAGTACCGACGATGCGTACGTGAATGGCAACGTGGTGGAAATCACCCCGCTGGTCACCGGTACCGTGGTCAGCATTGGCGCCGACGATGGCGACCTGGTCCACGAAGGCCAGGTGCTGATCAACTTCGACCCCAACGACGCCGCCGTCGGCCTGCAAAGTGCCCAGGCCAACCTGGCGCGCACGGTACGCCAGGTGCGTGGCTTGTACAGCAATGTGGATGGCATGAAAGCCCAGGTACAGGCGCAAAAAGCCCAGGTGCAAACCGCCCAGGACAACTTCAACCGCCGCAGAATCCTCGCCCAGGGCGGCGCGATTTCCCTGGAAGAACTGTCCCACGCCCGCGACGCCCTGAGTGCGGCGAGCAACTCACTGGCCAACCTGCAACAGCAACTCAATACCTCCACTGCGTTGGTGGATGACACGGTGATTTCGTCCCACCCGGATGTGCAGGCCGCTGCCGCGCAACTGCGCCAGGCCTACCTGACCAATGCGCGCAGCACCCTGATCGCACCGGTCACCGGCTACGTCGCCAAGCGCACCGTGCAACTGGGCCAGCGGGTCGAGCCGGGTACCGCGTTGATGGCGGTGATTCCCCTGGACCAACTTTGGATCGACGCCAACTTCAAGGAAACCCAACTGCGCCAGATGCGCATTGGCCAGCCGGTGGATATCGAGGCCGATCTCTACGGCAGCGACGTGAAGTACAGCGGCACCGTCGACAGCCTCGGCGCCGGTACCGGCAGCGCCTTTGCCTTGCTGCCGGCCCAGAACGCCACCGGCAACTGGATCAAGATCGTGCAGCGGGTTCCGGTGCGCATCCATATCAATGCCCAGGAGTTGGCCCAGCACCCGTTGCGGGTGGGCTTGTCGACCCAGGTGGAAGTCAATCTGCACGACCAGAGTGGCCCGGTACTGGCGCAACAACCGCCGCAAAAAGCCTCGTTCACCACCACCGTGTATGACCGCCAGTTGGCCGAGGCCGACGCGATGATCACCCAGTTGATCCATGACAACAGCGTGGCCGCGCCCAAGGCAGCACAACGCTGATGAGCAATAACGCCTCGTTCACGCCACCCAGCTTGCTGATGGCCACCATTGGCCTGTCCCTGGCGACCTTTATGCAGGTGCTCGACACCACCATCGCCAACGTGGCGTTGCCGACCATTTCCGGCAACCTGGGCGTGAGTTCGGAGCAGGGCACCTGGGTCATCACCTCTTTTGCCGTAAGCAATGCCATTGCGCTGCCATTGACCGGCTGGTTGAGCCGGCGCTTTGGTGAGGTGAAGCTGTTTTTGTGGGCGACCGTCCTGTTTGTGCTGGCCTCGTTCCTGTGTGGTGTCTCCACCTCGATGCCCGAGTTGATCGGCTTTCGCGTGCTGCAAGGCTTGGTGGCGGGCCCGTTGTATCCAATGACCCAAACCTTGCTGATTGCGGTCTATCCCCCCGCCAGGCGCGGCATGGCGTTGGCGTTGCTGGCGATGGTCACGGTGGTCGCGCCCATTGCCGGGCCTATTCTCGGCGGCTGGATTACCGACAGCTACAGCTGGCCGTGGATCTTCTTTATCAACGTGCCCATCGGGATATTTGCGGTGATGGTGGTGCGTGCGCAGCTCAAGAAACGCCCGGTGGTCACCAGTCATCAGCCGATGGACTATGTCGGGCTGCTGAGCTTGATCGTCGGGGTCGGTGCCTTGCAGATCATCCTCGACAAGGGCAATGACCTGGACTGGTTCGAATCCAATTTCATCATCATCGGCGCGGCCATTTCGGTGATCGCCCTGGCGGTGTTTGTGATCTGGGAAATGACCGACAAGCACCCAGTGGTCAACCTGCGCCTGTTTGCCCATCGCAACTTCCGCATCGGCACCATCGTCTTGGTGCTGGGCTACGCCGGGTTCTTTGGTATCAACCTGATCCTGCCGCAATGGCTGCAGACGCAGATGGGCTACACCGCGACCTGGGCCGGGCTGGCGGTGGCGCCGATCGGCATCCTGCCGGTGCTGATGTCGCCCTTTGTCGGCAAGTACGCGCACAAGTTCGACTTGCGGCTGCTGGCCGGCCTGGCGTTCCTGGCGATCGGCCTGAGCTGCTTTATGCGCGCCGGCTTCACCAATGAAGTGGACTTCCAGCATATCGCCCTGGTGCAGCTGTTCATGGGCATCGGCGTGGCGCTGTTCTTTATGCCGACCTTGAGCATCCTGATGTCCGACCTACCGCCGCACCAGATCGCCGACGGCGCAGGCCTGGCGACCTTCCTGCGAACCCTGGGCGGCAGCTTTGCGGCATCGCTCACCACCTGGATCTGGATTCGCCGCGCGGACCAGCACCATGCCTATATGAGCGAGAGTATGAGCGTGTACGACTCGGCTACCCGCGATGCGCTGAACACCCTGGGCGGTGCGGGGCACAAGGCCTATGCGCAACTGGACCAGATCCTCACCAGCCAGGCGTACATGATGTCCACCGTGGATTACTTCACGCTGCTGGGGTGGATGTTCATGGGCTTGATCCTGCTGGTGTGGCTGGCCAAGCCGCCGTTTACTGCGAAGGCGGGGCCGGCGGCATCAGGGCACTGATCTTGACGTGTTCGCGGTTAAAAATGTGGGAGCGAGCTTGCTCGCGATAGCGGTGTGTCAGTCACCTAAATTGTCGACTGACACGCCGCTATCGCGAGCAAGCCCGCTCCCACATTTGCTTCGTGTTGTTTGCAAGTCAGGCGCCAGGCAACGCCAACTGCGGATTGACGAAGTCAAACGCCGCCAGTTGAAACCCTTGCTCATCCACCTGCAACGCCCAACCCTGCTTGTCCCAATCTCCCAGCACAATGCGCTTGGCCGCCTGCTCGCCAATCTGCAACTTGTGAATGGCCGGGCGGTGGGTGTGGCCGTGGACCAGGGTGCGCACGCCGAAGGCTTGCATCACCCGTGGCACTTCCTCGGGCGTTACATCGACAATATCGTTGGCCTTCATGCGTACCTGGGCACGGCTTTCGCTGCGCAGCTTGTGCGCCAGTTTATGGCGGGTGCGCAAGGGCAGGTGGCACAGGATAAACAGCACGATGGGATTACGCAGGATGCGCCGCAGCTTCATATAGCCGAGGTCGCGGGTACACAGGCTGTCGCCGTGCATCAACAGCACGGGCTCGCCATACAGCTGCACGACGGTAGGGTCCTTTAGCAACGTTGCGCCTGCGGCTTTGCAGAACGCCTTGCCGATCAGGAAATCCCGGTTGCCGTGCATCAGGAATACTTGGGTGCCACTGTCGCTCAGCTCACGTAGAGCCGCGCAAATCGAACGCTGGAACGGGGTCATGCCATCGTCACCAATCCAGGCTTCGAAAAAGTCCCCCAGGATGTACAACGCTTGCGCGCCACGGGCGCGGCCGTGGAGTAAATCCAGAAACGCCCGGGTAATGTCCGGGCGCTCCTCTTCCAGATGCAAGTCTGAAATCAGCAGTATCACGCAACGATCTCGGCTTTCTCGATGATCACGTCTTCTGCTGGTACGTCCTGGTGACCGCTTTTCGTAGTGGTGGAAACACCCTTGATCTTGTCCACGACGTCGGTGCCTTCGGTGACTTTACCGAATACCGCGTAGCCCCAACCCTGTACGGTCTTGGCGCTGTGGTTGAGGAAACCGTTGTCAGCCACGTTGATGAAAAACTGCGCGGAGGCCGAATGCGGCTCCATGGTACGGGCCATGGCGACGGTGTACTTGTCGTTGGAAAGACCGTTGTCCGCTTCGTTCTGGATGCTTGGACGCTTGTCTTTCTTTTCTTTCATGCCAGGCTCGAAACCGCCGCCCTGGACCATGAAGTTGCCGATGACACGGTGGAAAACAGTGTTTTCGTAGTGGCCGGCGTTAACGTACTCGATGAAGTTGGCGACGGTGATCGGCGCTTTCTCGGCGTTCAGCTCGATGACGATGTCACCGTGGTTGGTGGTCAGTTTGACTTGAGTCATGTTCATTACTCTTTTCAGGGAATTCGTGGGTTCGGACGCCTGGGCACCTTACCGGGTTGGCTAAACTGCGGCCAAGGCGCGCAGTTTAGCGTGCCTGTGAGGAATTTCGAGGTGGTTTTTTACCGTCCATGCAATAAATGCAGCAGTTTTTGGCCATGCCCTGTCAGGTGCTTGACGGCATCGGCTATGATAAGCCCTTTGTTTGTCTGGCCCGACCCGGCCACGTACCTGTCTGTTCAAGGATCCTATGAGCAAGCCCACTGTCGACCCTACCTCGAATTCCAAGGCCGGACCTGCCGTCCCGGTCAATTTCCTGCGCCCGATCATCCAGGCGGACCTGGATTCGGGCAAGCACACGCAGATCGTCACCCGTTTCCCACCTGAGCCCAACGGTTACCTGCACATCGGCCACGCCAAGTCGATCTGTGTGAACTTCGGCCTGGCCCAGGAGTTCGGTGGCGTCACGCACCTGCGTTTCGACGATACCAACCCGGCCAAGGAAGACCAGGAATACATCGACGCCATCGAAAGCGACATCAAGTGGCTGGGCTTCGAATGGTCCGGTGAAGTGCGCTACGCCTCCAAGTATTTCGACCAGTTGTTCGACTGGGCCGTGGAGCTGATCAAGGCTGGCAAGGCCTACGTCGACGACCTGACGCCTGAGCAGGCCAAGGAATACCGTGGCACCTTGACCGAGCCGGGCAAGAACAGCCCGTTCCGCGACCGTTCGGTAGAAGAGAACCTGGACTGGTTCACCCGCATGCGCGACGGCGAGTTCCCGGACGGCGCCCGTGTATTGCGGGCCAAGATCGACATGGCCTCGCCGAACATGAACCTGCGCGACCCGATCATGTACCGCATCCGCCACGCCCATCACCACCAGACCGGTGACAAGTGGTGCATCTACCCCAACTATGACTTCACCCACGGTCAGTCGGACGCCATCGAAGGCATTACCCACTCCATCTGCACCCTGGAGTTCGAAAGCCATCGCCCGCTGTACGAATGGTTCCTCGACAGCCTGCCGGTGCCGGCGCACCCGCGTCAGTACGAATTCAGCCGCCTGAACCTGAACTACACCATCACCAGCAAGCGCAAGCTCAAGCAGTTGGTCGATGAGAAGCACGTACATGGCTGGGACGACCCACGCATGTCGACGCTGTCGGGCTTCCGCCGTCGTGGCTACACCCCGGCGTCGATCCGCAATTTCTGCGACATGGTCGGCACCAACCGCTCCGACGGCGTGGTTGACTACGGCATGCTCGAGTTCAGCATCCGTCAGGACCTCGACGCGAACGCCCCGCGCGCCATGTGCGTGCTGCGTCCGTTGAAAGTCGTGATCACCAACTACCCGCAAGACCAGGTCGAGCACCTCGAACTGCCGCGTCACCCGCAAAAAGAAGAACTGGGCGTGCGCAAGCTGCCGTTCGCCCGTGAAATCTACATCGACCGCGATGACTTCATGGAAGAGCCGCCCAAGGGCTACAAGCGCCTGGAGCCGAACGGCGAAGTGCGCCTGCGTGGCAGCTACGTGATCCGTGCCGACGAAGCCATCAAGGACGCCGATGGCAACATCGTCGAACTGCGTTGCTCCTACGATCCTGAAACCCTGGGCAAGAACCCTGAAGGCCGCAAGGTCAAAGGCGTGGTGCACTGGGTACCGGCCGCGGCCAGCGTCGAGTGCGAAGTGCGCCTGTACGATCGCCTGTTCCGCTCGCCTAATCCCGAAAAGGCCGAAGACAGCGCCAGCTTCCTGGACAACATCAACCCTGACTCCCTGCAAGTACTTACGGGTTGTCGTGCCGAACCGTCTTTGGGCGACGCACAGCCGGAGGACCGTTTCCAGTTCGAGCGCGAAGGCTACTTCTGCGCGGATATCAAGGACTCGAAACCTGGTCAGCCGGTATTCAACCGTACCGTGACCTTGCGTGATTCGTGGGGCCAGTGATCAAGTCTTAAGGGAAACATCGTGCTAACGATCTACAACACGCTCAGCAAGACCAAAGAAGTCTTCAAGCCGCTGGACGGCAACAAGGTGCGCATGTACGTGTGCGGCATGACCGTGTACGACTACTGCCACATCGGCCACGGCCGCAGCATGGTTGCTTTCGACCTGGTGACCCGCTGGTTGCGTTTCAGCGGCTACGACTTGACGTACGTGCGCAACATCACCGACATCGACGACAAGATCATCAATCGCGCCAATGAAAACGGCGAGTCGTTCGACGCGCTGACCGAGCGCATGATCGCCGCCATGCACGAGGACGAGGCGCGCCTCAATATCCTCAAACCAGACATGGAGCCGCGCGCCACGGACCATATCCCGGGCATGCACGCGATGATCCAGACCTTGATCGACAAGGGCTACGCCTACGCCCCGGGCAATGGCGACGTGTACTACCGCGTCGCCAAGTTCATGGGCTACGGCAAGCTGTCGCGCAAGAAAATCGAAGACCTGCGCATCGGCGCCCGCATCGAAGTCGACGAAGCCAAGCAAGACCCGCTGGACTTCGTGCTGTGGAAAGGCACCAAGCCCGGCGAGCCGAGCTGGGAATCCCCCTGGGGCGCTGGGCGTCCGGGCTGGCACATCGAATGCTCGGTGATGTCCACCTGCTGCCTGGGCGAGACGTTCGACATTCATGGCGGCGGCAGCGATCTTGAGTTCCCGCACCACGAAAACGAAATCGCCCAAAGCGAAGCGGCCACCGGCAAGACCTATGCTAACGCGTGGATGCATTGCGGCATGATTCGCATCAATGGCGAGAAGATGTCCAAGTCCTTGAACAACTTCTTCACCATCCGCGACGTGCTGGAAAAGTACCACCCGGAGGTTGTGCGTTATCTGCTGGTATCGAGCCATTACCGCAGTGCCATCAACTACTCGGAAGACAACCTCAAGGACGCCAAGGGCGCCCTGGAGCGGTTCTACCACGCGTTGAAAGGCCTGCCGGTTGTGGCGCCGGCCGGTGGCGAGGCGTTTGTTGAACGCTTCACTACCGTGATGAACGACGACTTCGGCACCCCCGAAGCCTGCTCCGTACTGTTCGAGATGGTCCGCGAGATCAACCGCCTGCGCGAGAGCGATCTCGCCGCAGCGGCCGGCCTGGCGGCACGCCTCAAGGAACTGGCCAGCGTGCTGGGCGTGTTGCAAATGGAAGCGGACGACTTCCTGCAAGCCGGCGCCGAAGGGCGTGTGGACGCAGCCGAAGTCGACGCCTTGATCCAGGCCCGCCTGAATGCCCGTGCCAACAAGGACTGGGCAGAATCCGACCGCATCCGCGACCAACTCACCGCCATGGGCGTGGTATTGGAAGACGGCAAGGGCGGGACGACCTGGCGCTTGGCTGACTGACGGCTGATGCCTGCATGAATAAAAACGCCCCGACTGGTTCGGGGCGTTTTTGTTTGTGGCGGTGTTGCGAGTCAACGCTGCTCGATGGCATACCGGCTCTGGACAAAGCCATTGTCCGAGGTACAGGTAGCGATGTGGCGAAGCTCACATTCACGACCGACGTGACTGAACAAGGGAACTCCCTGGCCCAGCAGAATCGGAATGCGGGTGATGATCAACTCACTGAGCAGGCCTGCTTCAAGAAATGCCTGGATGGTCTGGCCGCCGTCGATATAAAGATGTTTCATGCCGCGCTCGGCCAGTTGGTCGACGAGCATGCTCACATCGGCTGCCAACATCTCCACCTTGCCCTGTAGGTGCGCAGGAATCTCTAAGGTCTTGTGAGAAAGCGCTATGACGGGCGTGCCCTCATAGGGCCACTCTGGAAAGGACAGTACTTTTTCCAGGGTCTTGCGCCCCATGACCAACCCGTCGACTGTTGCGATGAAGCTTTCATAAGTGATGCCATTCAAGCCCGAACTTTCATATTCCGGTCGGTGCAGCCACTCAATATCCCCATCTGGTCGGGCAATAAAACCGTCAATGCTTGCTGCGATAAAGACGGAACATTTGATCCTCATGGGTGGTAAAACTCCTTTTTTATCAAGTGGAATCAAGACGGTATCACTTTAGCGCCTGCACGTTGGCGGCGAATGGCGGAGCGACGTGGTGGTTGAGCCGACGCAAGGTCCTCCGAAGCGTTGATCAACAACGTCTTTGCATCTGTTCCTTTGCGCACGATGAAGATGCCATGGTCTTCAGCAGACCGCTTTGTTTCAGTAGGAGGGTTCAGCGGTGAGCCGCTGCGTGAAGCGAGGTTGAGTCTGATGGCGGGCTTGGGCTGTGTTTGATCATGGTAAAGCTCCTAGAGGTTGGAGCTACTACCCATCGCTGCGAAACCCGGTCGCTGAATTTGCAGCGACTGCCGAAGATTATGGGGGGCTTCCGAGTGGTAACCCTAAAACGCTGTCGGAAATATCTGAGGGGTAGGGGGCGAAGTTCTTAAATGCGTTTAGATAAATCCTCCTTTTTGTCCAGGGTTACCAGGTGGATGGGTCCTCCTGGCTGGCTTTGTCCAGATCGTCTTTCCATTTATCACTGGCTAATCTATAAACTTCCTCAAAAAACTCTCGAGGATCCTCTATTTCATCTTCATTCCAGGCCATGCTTGTATATTCATCATGGTTGTCCTCAAAGAAAGCGTTGAAATTAAAATTTTTGCTGTCTAGAGAGTGTTTCAAGGCTTTCATAAGAGTGTATCTGTGCCTGTATGAAAGCTGCTCGTCTGGGTCAAGACAGTATTTGAGTATAAGTTTTTTTCTGTCTTTTGGGTTGTTTGGGTTGTACTTTGAGAGTTCAACCCCTTTGGTCTCTTCTTGGTCGTAAATGTCAAAAACACCTACAAAATAATTCAAGCTCGCATCGAAAGGTATATGGTTGGAAAAAGGGTGAAATAGCACTTTTGTATTCCTTTTCTGGGGGATAGCGTGAATGGTGTTCCATCTTTATGAAACTTCATTTCGGCACCGTTCATGGCTTAATTTAAAATCGGATTTTGCGGATCCCTTCTGCGAAAAGGGGGCGGATCTACTTAACGAAGTGTACAGATAACGACTATAAGCGTTTGCCGAGCACCACGCCTTAGTGGTTGGCTTCATTCAGACACACTAATTAAGTGGGGCATTAATGACGGGCTTGTTTTTTATTGGCTAGGGATTAAATATGTCCGTCACTTTTATCACTCACATTATTAATGTTTAAATGGCTAAGGGTTTCTGAGATTTGAGCCAAAGCTTCGAGTCTGTCTAGAATGTTTAGATTGACGGAAGCTTTTACAGTGCTCCAATCTATCTTGCTTCCTGCGAACGTGAATTTTCTTGTATTTCATCAATTAGCTTTGCTTCTTCAGTTTTAGATAGCTCATTTTTTCGCAAACCTTCTGTTTATTTTGAGAACTGGTTCTGCAGAACCTTGGAACAGATAGTGAGTCCCTTTTTTCTTTCCCGACCAGACGTTTGCGTGAGAGCCATTTCGCTCATCACGCAGTAGTGGATGGTTTATCCAAGCACACAAACTCAGGGCGCATAGGCGATCAATGGCGGATCTACTACTGCATCGACTCGCCATCAAATAGATTCGTCCCGTACTGTATGTCACTTTGGTTTTTAAGCCCAGAGCACGCAATCATGGTCATCCAGATGAACCAAAAACGATAGATCATGATCGGTGACCCAGAACGGATAACCAGTTGTTTCGCTTATTAACAGCGCAAGGTCTTGTGCGTTTTCGAGTTTCCATGCTCTGTGACCCGTGTCAAAAACCAAAAGTATGAGGTCGTTTTTTTTTATGCGGTCTGGTATTTCCTTCCAAAAGTCAGGGTTGTGCTCGGTGCATTTCTCGTTGAAATCGACTGGATCTAGTACATTTTTTTCTGTTTTAAAGTATTTTTTGGTTAAGGTGGATATTAATGTTGCGATCTCTTCAGAATTGAGCTTCTTTGAGGAGATTTTCAACGTGTTTATAGTTTCGTCTAATTCTTCTTCTAGATAATTCATCATGGTTCTCCGATTCTTGAGCGGCTAACTGGAAGTAACTCTAAAAGTATATGGCCCCTTACTGCACCACCACCTGCCCTTTTTCCGGCAGTTTGGTAACCAATATGAGGTGATTGAGGACCTTTTTTGCTAGAAACAAGCGTTGGGTCATCAATGTTGACTTCCGTTCCTCTGTTTGGCCCTTTCTGTACACGCCACTCGGTTGGGAAGGTTTTTCCGTATTTGTCCTTTCCCCACTTGGTCACGCTGTAATCGTCCTTGGAGACCCCTATCCGGCGAAATGCATTGCGAAAAGGGGGCGGATCTATTTAACAAAGTGTAAAGATAACGACTATAATTGTTTGCCGAGCACCAGGCCTTAGTGGTTGGCTTCATTCAGACACACTACTTAAGGGGGGCATTAATGACGGGCTTGTTTTTTATTGGCTAGGAATTAAATATGTCCGTCACTTTTATCGGGCTGCGAAACCCGGTCGCTGAATTTGCAGCGACTGCCGAAGATTATGGGGGGTGTCTTCCCAGTGGCAACCCTAAAACGCTGTCGGAAATATCTGAGAGGGGATTGATATATAACCCTTCCGGTAGTTGGTTAAAGGAACGGACCTATTTAGCGCCCTGCGGGAGCAATGGCCGTTTGCCGCCGCTCAACGCGTTTTGGTGTTGATTCATAGTGGGCAATGGTGGGCCTATTACTAAATTTACTAGCGATTAAATAGGTTCGTTCCTTTTGTTCCGGTTTTTATCAAGGTTTCTGGAAAAATAAGTTGGAAGTTGAGCCCTGAATTTTCTTTGCTTTTCCTTTTTCTACGTACTCGCTGAACTCTCGCTCGAGCGTCGTCTTGTTAGTGTATTTTTTGTATTTTTTTGGAACTTCGCATGCGTAAATGTAAAGTCTCCATGAGTCGAAGCCATCAATTCGACCGTCGGGGCCGTAATCGAAGTCAATACATTTCTCGGATATGTAAACCCTACAGCCGATTCCATGTAGTTCGTACGTTGCGTCATCGCTGAGCTTTCCGCGCAGCGGGATTTTTTTTGAACGCCACAGTCCTAAGATATTTTTTGTACCAAAAGATAATTCAAGTAAGTTGGTTGCCTTTTCAACTTCCTCTAAGTATTCGCTGATTAGGTCTTCTAGCGTCTGAGTTTTCATTTTCTTGACCTTTCTAGCCTATCTGGTCCAGCGATTTTTGAAGAGTTCACTACGTCATTGATGCTGCTAAATGAGGTGTGGTGGTTTTCTATATTGTCAATCAGTCTTATGGTGACAAGTGTATGTGTTCGCCTTGCTGCAGACGCCCGATGGTGCCCATATTATATAATGCGAAAAGGGGGCGGATCTATTTAACAAAGTGCACAGATAACGACTATAAGCGTTTACCGAGCATCACGCCTTAGTGGTTGGCTTAATTCGGGCGCACAAGTTAAGGGGGCGCATTAATGACGGACTTATTTTTTATTGGCTAGGGATTAACTATTTCCGTCACTTTTATCGCTGATATGCAGGTTCTGGACAAGGCTGTCGATACTGGGCACATTAAAGTATTGACTTTCAAGTGAGTGGCTCTCGTCTAGACGTCTGTTGGGTAAAGTGAAATGTTTGTTGTTTTTAAGTTTACATACTTTGGAGTATGGTCGGGCTTTTCTTTCAGGTCTATAAGGATTGTTTAAGATCCAATGCGTAGGGCTGCGCAATTATCATCATTCCCTAAGATCAGTTCTGCAGTTATGTAGGTAATGCTGTCTATGATCTCTATTTTTTCCTCATGCTGGGGTGGTCGGGTAATATTATTGTTTCCAACAAAAAATATCATTCAGGTCGAATTCGACATCAATATACTCTCCGATTTTCGGTATCGGGCCTATCCACGTTGCTACACCACGTCCGGCAGATGTCTCATAATTAACATAAGATTTTTCGCGATGAGAAAATATATTTAGTGTTTTTACAATCATCTTATTTTTTTGTAGTGCGCTTTAATTGCTGGGTTGTCAATGTTCATTGTTTTGTTTTTTGGGGGAGTAAAAGGGAGCTATTATTGCATCGGCTTGCGATCAAATAGAATCGTTCCGTTTTTTACGTTTGGTAGTGTATGTGTTGTGTGTGCAGTCAAGTTTTTCAGCGGTATAGCTACCTGCAATTACTGTAAATATCACATCGCATCCGTCACTGGATGTGAAGCAATAACTTGTCCCTGTCTCGTTTGGATCTACTCGTGTTGCCTCTGCTGAGAGAGGCGTGTCAGTGGTTTCGTACATTTCGGATATTTCAGATCCGATCGCACCTATCCCTTGGAAGGCGATTAGTTTGTGGAAGGTTATTAGCCATAGCTGCTCCTGCCAGTCTGAAAACTCTATTGATAGCGTGCTTCTATCGCATATTAGTTTTTCTATTGTTCCGTCTGAAACGGGAAATTTCTTCATCTTAAGATCCTGGATGTTTTTCGCCCGGTAGAAACCCAGTTCCGTGCCCGGGCTGATAATTTTCAGGGGTGACCTTCAGTAGCGTATTTTGTTTTTCAGATTGCTTCCAGCTTAAGTCATTCGGCTTAAGCTCAATGTGATAGTGGTTGCCGTGATGTCTTGGACTAAAAGGGCCAGGATCTCCCGGGTGGCTTTCAAATCTAATGCGGGTATCTGTATTAGGCCTCCATTCCATTCGTTGGGTACCGTGTTTTGTTGTTGAAATCTTTGGCTGTACGCCTAAAGCCTCGGTAAAGTCATTTGGATCAGAAGGGAAGTGGGTGTAAGCATTCGGTATAGCAGGTGAGTTGTGGTCGGCTTCTATTTGCGATGTAGGGTCTTCGATACGAACGGCTGGTTTACACCCGCTTTCGCCCGGACACGTATTCAACCCCAACGGATCCACCCACCCCGTAGGGTTGGGCACATACAAATACCCGTTCACCCCACCCGCCAACTTCACCGGGTCGGGCGTCAGGTAGCGTCCGTTATCCGGATTGTAGTAGCGATGCCGGTTGTAGTGCAGCCCGCTTTCCCGGTCGAAATATTGCCCCTGAAAACGCAGCGGGTTATCGACGGTGCTCTCGTCCAGCCGGGTGATTTTTCCGTAGGCTTGGTAATGGGCTGACCAGACGATTTTGCCGTCCGTATTCGTCAGTTCCTGCGGTGTACCCAGGTGGTCCAGCTGGTAGTGGTACGCCTGGGTATTGGCCGGACCAAACCCTTCCAGCAAGGCCAGCGGCCTGAAGCTATCCGGCTCGTAGAGATAGCTGCGATGCTGCCCCGCCGTGTGCTCGGCGATGACTTTGTCGCCTTGCCAAAAAAACTCGGTGGTCTTGCCATTGATCACTTTAGCGATGCGCCGCCCAAACGGGTCATAGCGATAACTGGCCTGGCTGCCGTCCGGTTGTGTCACGCCGATCAGGCGGTGCTGGCAGTCGTAGCGGTATTCGGTGACTAACTGCTGCGCGCGGCCACGGCGTTCGCGTATGAGGTTTCCGAAGGCGTCGTAGTCGTAATGCCGGTCGCCTTGCAGTAACAGGCGGTTGCCGACGACGATGCCGGGGCCTGGGCGGTCTTGCATCAGCAGGTTGTTCGCCGGGTCGTGGGCGAAGCGTTCGGTGGGATCCTGGGAATGGTCGGCGCGGGTCAGGCGGTCGAGGGGGTCGTAGTGGTAGTCGTGCTGGCCCTTGCGGGTGTCGAGCAGGCGGGTGAGGTTGCCGCTGTTGTCGTAGGTGTAGCGGCGAAGGCCGTGGCGGTGTTCGTGTAGGGCCAGGCGGCCCTGGTCGTCGTAGTGGTAGTGGCTCAGCAGTTGGCCCTGCTGGCGCTGGTGTTCGCGGCCTGCTTTGAACAGGTGCGAGCTGAGTATCCGGCCATTCAGGTCGATAGTGGCAAGGTGGCCGCCCTTGTCGTGGTTGAAGGTCAGGCGGTTGTTGTCCGGCAGGCGCAGGGTTTCGAGCTGGCCGCAGTGGTCGTAGCCATAACGCAGGGTGCCCCAGCCTTGGTGCTCGGCGGTCAGGCGGCTTTGCGCGTCATATTCGTACTGTAGCGGCCAGTGGCCGTCGTCGACGCTAAGCAGATTGCCGAGGCGGTCGTAGGTGTAATCCACGGTGCTGCCATCGGGCAGGTTTTTTCGGACGAGGCGGCCGGCGTTATCGCGCTGGTAGGTGGTAACCAACTGACGGTCATCGTCGCCAAATTCGGTTTTTTCCTGCAGGTGGCCGTTGAGGTCGTAGACGTAGGCGGTGCGTTGGCCGTCAAAACCGGTTTCCTGTTGGATCAGGCCGTTAGGGTGGTACTCCAGTTGATAGCGCTCACCTGCCTCGTTTTCGATCTCGGTCAGCAGCAGGCGGGTGTTGTCGTAGCGGTACTTGAGTTGAGAGCCATCGGGGTTGATCCGGCGACTGATCAGGTGCAAGCCATCGGCATATTCATACCGGGTCACACGCCCCAGCTCATCGCGCTCGGCGGTGATTTTTCCGTAGGGGTTGTAGCTCAATTCGCGGGTGGCACCGCCCGGCATTACCACCTTGATCAGCCGACCCACCGCGTCCCAGTGATACTGGGTCAGGGCGCCATGTTCATCCTCGCGGGCAATCTGCCGGCCCAGGTCGTCATAGCGATAACGCCGCACGCCGCCATTGGGCAGTTGCTCGCCAATCAACTGCCCAAGCTCGTTCCACGTCAGGCGCTGACAGCTGTGGTCCGGGTACCAAACCGCTAAAAGCTGGCCACGCTTGTCATAGCTGTACTCGGTGACATTGCCGGCTGGATCAGTCTGGCGCGTGATCGCGCCCTGATCATTACGCTGGTACTTCCAGACCGCTTCACCCCGGCGCATGACCCGTACGAAGCCATCCTCATACTCGTAGGCCGTGGGCTCGTCATCCCCGGGAAACAGCGCCACCAAGCGCCCAGCCTCGTCGTACTGATAGGCCGTGATCGCGCCCAGGGGATCCTGCTCAACCGTCAGCCGCCCCTGTGCGTCGTAGGACTTGAAATGCTCGCCGCCATCCGGATCAACCCGCTGCACCAGGCGTGCCCGCGGGTCATGCACGTAGATTTCCTGGCTGCCATCGGCGTTAAGCAGGGTGACGCGGCCGTCGTCCCAGCTATAGCGCGTATCCATCTGCGCAAAACTGGCCCAATGCCTCACACAGCGCGCCGCCTTGCCAGGCCGTTCCCACTCCCAGAAGAAACTCGCCCCACCGGCCAACTGCCGCTCAGTAATTACCGCAAGGCTGTCGTACTGATAGCGCTCGCTTTCGCCGACGGCATTGATCGCCTCAAGCAGTCGCCACTGT